>CAYYJF010000027.1:0-23032 GCA_964472175.1 uncultured Bacteroidales bacterium
ATCTTTTGAACTTGAAGTGTGATTTTTTGTAACTTTGAATCCATCATTGAAAATTTATTTGCGAAAATAATGAATAATCCGTTACAATTTACCTTGAAAGCAGGGGATGAATACATTCCACTGATGAAATTGTTGAAATATATGCAGTTGGTGCAATCTGGTGGTGAAGCTCGTATCTTGATTGATGCAGGCGAAATACACCTGAACGGACAGACTGAATTTAGAAAAAGAGCCAAAATCCGTTCAGGTGATGTGGTGACATGGAAAGATATTCAGATTCATATTGACAGCGAATCAGCATAATCTTTCAATCTCTATTTACTCAGTGTATATGCGATACCACACAAGATGGACGCTCCCGGTTGAACCAAGCCTCCGAAATCGGCATACTGCTTGTTGGTCAGATTTTTTCCTGTGGTGAAAATTTCCCAGGAATCCCCCTTCCAATACACCTTTAAATCGATGGTTTCAAAAGGCCGATAATTGGTTAATATATTGGAACCGTAGGCCGTATAATTCCCGGCCCTGTACTGATACGTTGCTGTCCAGCTTGCATGAAGCCGATTGTGAAACCTGTACTTTAGCAGTGCGTGGTTTACCTGGACAGACGTTCTGTATTTTAAGTAGTCCAGGGCATATTTGGAATCAAATTGCTGTGCATCTTTGTTCAATGTCTGAAATGTTTGTGAAAAGCGGATCGTCGAAAATACATTTCGGTCATTCTTGTATTCCATCATAAACTCGCCTCCAAATGCCAAAATTCGTCTTGAGTTTTGACTGGTCCACTTTGTTGAGTCCCGATGTTTTACCCAGTCAATGATGTCTTTTCCATCCCTGAAATAAAGTGATATCGCAGAACAAAAGTTTTTTGATTTAAAATCTGCGCCCAATTCAAACGTGCTGGATTTTTCGGGTTTTAAATCCGGATTTCCAATTTGTTGCCCTGCTTTGTAGTAAAGATCGGTAAATGTTGGAAGTCGTACGGAATGATTCCAACTCGCCACATATTGAATCTGCGCATTTTGATGGTATGAAAAATCAAGCCCACCGGTAAAAAATGGATTTTTCCATTCATTGAAGTTGCAGGAAAGACCACCTGATATGTGCAAATCATTGAATTGAACGGTTTGGTCTACAAATAATCGCCCCAATTCTCGTTGATCACCACGAGTGAATACAAGGTCATCGTTATAAGGGTCATTTTTGGGTTTACTCAAAATCTTTCCAAGCACTGTGCTTTGAATCACGTTCTTACGCCATTCACCCCCCATGGTGGTTTTGCCAACAGACCAGAGATGCTCCCACTTGAGCAAAGCTCCCAAGGTGTTGTTTAGATGGTAATTGTGTGTAGTGTACCAGATTGGCGCTGCCTCAAAGGCCCTGAAAAGTTCAAATTGATCGTGGTGCAAACGGTGGCTGAGTTGAGCGGAAAAGGTTGAATTGTCAGATTTTTTCCTCCAACCTGCTGAACTGTATATAGTTTGGGTTTTCTCAAACTGATTTGGGTAGTCAAAAGAATAAAAACTATTGGCCCCAAATTGCTTCCATTGACCCCCAATTTGTACTTGAAAATCGCCCCAATCCGCACTGGAATAATGGCTGTCGGCGTGAAAACCCAGACTTTCATAGTCTGTATTTGACCGGTAACCGTCACTTTTTTTGTAGGTACCCACCAGTTGATTTTGCCATCGATTTCGAACATATCGAAGCGCACTTTCGGCATGTGCTTGTCCGAAACTTCCCATGGAAAATCGGTTTTTGAAATTAAAGCTGTTGGGTTTTTGTGGTGGAATGGGTGCGGTGGTGATGATGTTGATGGCACCGCTAAAGGCATGTGATCCCCAGATTCTGGCTGCTGAGCCTTTCAGCACATCGATTTGCTGAATGTTGTCCAAAGAGATGGGGAGATCCAGATTGAAATGACCTGTTTGTGGATCGGTCAGGTTGACACCGTTTACTAAGATAAGGACTTGATCAAATCCGCCGCCACGGATGCTAATGTCTGATTGTGACTCATTTCCTCTTTGACGAATGTCAATGCCGGGAATGTTTTCTAAGAGTTCATCCAGACCCGATGCAGGGTTGATTTGAATGTCTTGCTTTTGAAGGATTTGGATATTGATATTGTTTGGAGTGACAGACAGTGGCAGTGCTTCTGCAATTTCAATTTCATCCAACTCAATCGAATCCAAATTTGTTTGGCTGTTTTTACTTTGTCCAAAAACACTGTCCGTTTTACATTGGACAAGCGAACAAGTACAGGTGATTGCGGCAATTTTCACCACCTGATGCAAGCTGGCGAAAATGGCAAAACGCTTACGGGTCCATCTGTGAAAACACAGGGACTTTTTTGAAAACCTTGAAACGTTTTTCATCTTACTTTGAAGGTTCCCAGTAACACATTTTTGGTGATGAAATGGCACCATCTGCTTTTAATTGCTTCATGGCTTTGTCCACTTCTTTTCTATCCAATCCTGTCAATTCGACCAATTTTCCGGCGTTCAGCGGAACACCGGCCTTCTTCATGGCATCGAGTACCACGGCTACATTTTCCATAAAAAATAGTTTTAAATTCCCGAAATATTTCGGTGAGACAAATATACGGGTTTCGATTGAAGGAAGCATGTGACAGGTGTTAAAAGTGTTCCAAAACGCGTAGGGTGATGATCATCCATACAGCGTAACGAATCAGTTTTCCTAAAAACATGAAGATGGCTGTTATCCAAATATTTGCACGCATATAGCCCAATGTGACCGCCAATAAATCGCCAACAATGGGAATGAAGGTAAAAAAAGCCGTGTAAGCTCCTTTACCGTTCAAAAAAATTCTGGTTTTTTCCAGTTTCTCTTTCTTGACCTTGAGGTACCGTTCAATCCATTCGATTTTTCCCAAATGTCCAATCCAGTAACAGGTCATTCCTCCCAGAAAATTTCCAATAGTCGCAGCAATCAGGCAACCCCACATATTTGCGCCCATGGCCATCACACCGCTTAAAACAAATTCTGAGCTAAAAGGAAGTATGCTACCCGCTAAAAAAGTTGCTATAAAGAGTCCCAGATAGCTCCATTCTATTAGTATGTCCATCGTTGCAGTGAATCAGGTTTATTGAAAACGTTTTTTCCAGAGTTTTTTCAGATGGTCCTTCAATTTGAGTTCAGAAGGATTGTTTTGAGGAGTCCAGAGTGATTTGTTTTGAAGCGTTGAAGGGAAGAAATCCTGTTCTACAAAATTGTTTTCAAAATCATGTGCATAGAGATAGTTCTTTCCATAGTTCAATGTTTTCATCAAGGCTGTGGGTGCATTTCTCAGGTGAAGGGGAACAGGCAGGTTTCCCGTTTTTTGCACCAGTTGAATGGCTCCATTGATCGCTGCATAGGCTGAATTGCTTTTGGGCGAAGAAGCCAGATAAATGGTGCATTCAGCCAAAGGAATCCGACCTTCAGGCCATCCCAGTTTGTGTACAGCGTCAAAGCAGTTGTTGGCCATCAGTAAAGCGTTTGGATTGGCCAGGCCAATGTCTTCAGCAGCAGAAATAAGCAACCTTCTGGCAATGAATTTGGGGTCTTCGCCGCCTTCAATCATTCTGGCAAGCCAATAGATTGCAGCATCCGGGTCGCTCCCCCGAATCGATTTGATAAAAGCAGAAATAATGTCATAGTGCATTTCGCCGTTTTTATCATAAGCCAAAGGGTTTTGTTGAAGACAGGTGGTAACCAGTTCATCGGTGATCACGACGGCTTGGCTGTCTGCTTCAGAATGAACGATTAACTCCAGAATATTTAATAGCTTTCTTGCATCTCCGCCTGAAAACCGATACAAAGCATTTTTTTCCTCGATTCGGATCTCTCTGTTCTTTAACTCCACATCATAGGTTAAAGCACGTTGCAACAGCTCGTCCAAATCGGTTTCTGTGAGCACATTCAATACGTATACCTGACACCTCGAAAGCAAAGGACTGATGACTTCGAAAGAAGGGTTTTCCGTGGTTGCTCCAATCAGTAAGATGGTTCCATTTTCGACTGCGCCCAACAGTGAATCTTGTTGCGATTTGCTAAATCGGTGAATTTCATCAATAAACAGAATGGGTGTGTGTTCATTGGTGTTGAAAAAGTGATTTTTTCTGGCTTTTTCAATGATGTCTCTCACGTCTTTCACACCCGAGGTGACAGCACTTAGGGTGTAAAATGTCCTATTTAATTGATTGGCAATGATTTTCGCCAAGGTGGTTTTTCCAACTCCGGGAGGTCCCCAAAGAATGAAAGAAGAGACATTGCCGGATTCCATCATCTTGCGCAGGACCGCATTTGGCCCAACCAAATGTTTTTGTCCGATGAATTCATCGGGAGTGGAAGGTCTAAGTCTTTCGGCAAGCGGTTGCGCCATAAGTGAACTGGTTTTAAGCAATCGGGCTTTAGATGTGTTTTTGTGAAAATCTTAACAAAGATACGCTAAAAAAGAAAGCGTATTATTCGGTGGTGAAAATATTATTTAGTAATTTCGCGGCGTTTCTTTATACCTATTGAATCCAAATTTCACCTATATGAAAAAGCATAACTTTTCAGCTGGACCCTCCATTCTGAGTGAATACACCATTCAACAGACGGCGGAAGCTGTACGCGACTTTGCAGGGACTGGCCTCTCTTTGCTCGAAGTGTCGCATCGTGGTAAAGAATTTGTCGCTGTGTGCGATGAAGCAAGGGCTATGGTTAAGGAATTGCTCAATATTCCGGAAGATTTTGAAGTTGTTTTCCTAGGTGGTGGTGCCAGTCTGCAATTTTGCATGGCTCCATTCAATTTCCTGGCAAAAAAAGCTTCTTTTTTAGATACAGGAACATGGGCTGCCAATGCCATCAAAGAAGCCAAATTTTTTGGTGAAGCTCATATTGCAGGTTCCTCAAAAGCCGATAATTATTCCTATATCCCCAAAAATTGGGACATCCCTGCCGATTCAGATTATTTCTACTTTTGCACCAACAATACGATTTTTGGAACGGAGTATAAATCCGATCCACATGTAGGTGTACCTGTCATTGCAGATATGTCTTCCGATATTTTCTCAAGACCCATTGATTTCACCGATTATGATTTGATTTTCGCTGGTGCTCAAAAGAATTTGGCTCCTGCAGGTGTTACTTTGGTCATCATCAGAAAATCAGCCATTGGTAAAATCGAACGTGCCATTCCAACCATGCTGAATTACAAAACGCATGTAGATAAAGAATCCATGTTCAATACACCTCCGGTGTTGCCTATTTTCTCTGCTTTGCAAACCCTCAAATATTATAAGAGCCTTGGCGGTATCGATCAAATTCAGAAAATGAATGAAGCCAAAGCCAAATTGCTGTATGACGAAATTGATAGCAACCCATTGTTCAAAGGCACAGTGACTTGTGTTGAAGATCGTTCGCTGATGAATATTTGTTTCGTGATGAACGATGGAAAAGAATCATTGGAAGATGAGTTTGCCAAGTTTGCCGCTTCCAAAGGAATGGTTGGTATCAAAGGACACCGTTCAGTCGGAGGTTTCCGCGCATCAACCTACAATGCTTTGACCATTGAAAGTGTACAAGCCTTGGTTGATTGCATGCGTGAATTCGCAAAGACACATTGAGTGGCTTTTTAAAAATACAAAGGCGGGTTTCAGTTCGATAGAAAGTTACCCGCTTTTTGTTTTCTATTTGATCTTGTTAAAAAATAAACCGAAAAAATAAGGACTATGAATGTTTTAATTGCGACCGATAAACCCTTCGCTAAAGTAGCTGTAGATGGCATTCGCCAGGTTGTTGAAACAGCCGGATACACCTTGTCACTTTTGGAAAAATACACAGAAAAAAAACAATTGTTAGACGCTGTCGTAGATGCTGATGCCATCATTATTCGAAGTGATTTGATTGATGCTGAAGTTTTGTCAGCTGCAAAAAAACTGAAAATTGTTGTTCGTGCCGGTGCCGGTTACGACAACGTCGATTTGGAAGCTGCAACCAAAGCCGGTGTCTGTGTGATGAACACCCCCGGACAAAATGCAAATGCAGTAGCTGAATTGGCGCTTGGTATGATGGTTTATGCTGTTAGAAACCAATACAACGGTACCTCAGGTTCAGAATTGATGGGTAAAAAATTGGGCATTCATGCCTATGGAAATGTTGGTAGAAATGTTGCCCGCATTGCCAAAGGTTTTGGCATGGACATTTATGCTTATGATGCTTTTTGCCCCAATGCCGTGATTGAAGCCGATGGCGTTAAACCCGTTGCTTCAGCCCAAGAATTATATACTCTGTGCAATGTCGTATCGTTGCACATCCCCGCCACTGCTGAAACCAAGAACTCCATCAATGCTGCTTTGGTTGGACTGATGCCAAAAGGCGCTGTTCTGGTCAATACGGCCAGAAAAGAAGTCATTGACGAAGTAAGTTTGATTGGATTGATGGAAGAGCGTGCAGACTTTAAATACATGACTGATATTCAGCCATCTGCACATGCAACCTTTGTAGATAAATTTTCAGAAAGATATTTTTCGACCCCTAAAAAAATGGGTGCACAAACGGGTGAAGCCAACATCAATGCTGGTATTGCCGCTGCAAAACAAATTGTTGAGTTCTTTGTTTCCGGAAACGAAAAATTTCGAGTAAATAAATAATTATGGCAAAAATTAAACCTTTCAAAGGCATTCGTCCTCCCGTTGAATTGATAGAAAAGGTGGCCTCCAGGCCATACGATGTACTGAATTCGAAGGAAGCCAGAGCAGAAGCAGGAGATAACGAAATGTCGCTGTATCATATCATCAAGCCCGAAATCGATTTTCCTGTCGATACAGACGAACACGATGCTTGTGTCTATGAAAAAGCCGTAGAAAATTTCAAGAAATTTCAGGAAAAAGGGTGGTTGCTTCAGGATGACAAGGAGCACTATTACATCTATGCCCAAACCATGAATGGTAAAACGCAGTATGGTTTGGTCGTTTGTGCTTCGGTCGAAGACTATCTTTCCGGCAACATCAAAAAGCATGAACTGACACGCAGAGACAAAGAAGAAGACCGAATGAAGCATGTTCGTGTCAACGACGCCAATATTGAACCCGTTTTCTTCGCCTATCCTGCAAAAAAAGCATTGGATCAATTGGTGGAAAAATACATCAAACAAAGCCCTGTTTATGATTTTGTTGCCCCTGATGGTTTTGGTCATCATTTTTGGGTCATCACCGAAGATACAGATACCGCTTTTATTACAGCCGAATTTGCGAAGATGCCTGCTTTGTATATTGCGGACGGTCACCACAGATCGGCTGCTGCTGCCTTGGTAGGTGCTGAAAAAGCCCGATTGAATCCGAATCACCAAGGAGATGAAGAATACAATTTCTTTATGGCCGTTTGTTTCCCAGACAACCAATTGACCATCATCGATTACAATCGGGTGGTGAAAGATTTGAATGGCTTGTCTGAGGACGATTTTCTGAATGCGTTGAAAAAGAATTTTCTCGTAGAAATGAAAGGTACTCAGGTTCACAAACCCACCGGTTTGCACAATTTTGGTATGTATTTAGCCGGAAATTGGTATTCCTTGACTGCCAAACCAGGCACCTACAACGACAATGACCCCATCGGAGTCTTGGATGTCACCATTTCATCCAATTTGATTTTGGACGAAATCCTTGACATCAAAGATCTTAGATCGGATAAACGCATTGACTTTGTTGGTGGAATTCGTGGTTTGGAAGCTTTGTCAAAAAGGGTTGACAGTGGAGAAATGAAAGTCGCTTTTGCCTTGTATCCCGTTTCAATGAAACAGTTGATTGACATTGCGGACAGTGGAAATATTATGCCACCTAAAACAACCTGGTTTGAACCAAAGTTGCGTTCCGGATTGGTGATCCACAAATTGGCTTAATCGCTTGTTTTCAAACATATTTGAACGGAATGAGTTCTGAATTTAACAGGACACATTCCGTTCATTTTTATTTTGATAGTTGAAGCTTGATCTCTTTTTCAATCTGCTGGATGCGCCCTATGAAAATGGGGTTGGAGATTTCATAGAACCTATTGCCACTCACAAAACTGATCACATGATACGGATGGGCGATTTTTTTCTCGGTAGGAGATTTCTTTAAGGAAAGTTGCCCATTGTAAGCGTTGTAAAAGTCCTCAAAAGCATCCGAATTAGATTCGTTGACCTGCAATACGATGGTTTTATCCAAAGGATTGTTATTGTAGCTTGAAACCATGACTTTCAGTCGACTCCTGTTGTCTGCAGGATATATCCGCACGCTCAATTGTTCAGACCCCAGACTTTCAACCTGCAAGTATTCATAATGCGTTGTGCTTTTCCCTTCGTGAGTTTTACAGCCAATAAAACCCGAAACAAAAAGTACAATAAGGATGGGTAACAGTTTCTGCATTACATTTGAATATATATGGCACGAATGTACGTCATTTTTTAACAAAATTCAAATGGACTTGCTAACTTTGTCTGCATGCAAACCGATTCCTTTAAAACCATATCCGGCACATCTGAAGCCTGTTACAAAGTGAAAGGGAGCCGTTTCCTTTCATTTGCGCATCCAATTCAAAATGCAGAGGAAGTAAAAGTTTTGTTGGATACGTACAAAAAAAAATACCATGATGCCAGGCATGTTTGTTTTGCCTACTCACTTGGCATCAATCATTTAAATACCCGATCTTTTGATGATGGAGAGCCAAGTGGTACCGCTGGCCGACCCATTCTGGGACAGATACTCTCTCACCAACTGACCAATGTTTTGGTGGTCGTGGTGCGTTATTTTGGTGGTGTTCTATTGGGTACAGGTGGACTGCAATCGGCTTATAAACAGGCATCTTACGATGTTTTAGACATCGCCACGGTGGTTGAGGAAACCATTCAGGCTTCCATTCGGATTTCAGTCGATTTTGTATATTTGGATCAGGTCATGAAGCTGGTAAAAAAGTTTCAGGCCAAGATTGTCAATCAGGAATTTAACCTCAACTGTATCATGGTATTGTCATTGCGAAAAAATGATGAACCCATGATGTTGGAATTGCTAAATAAAATTGAGACCCTTTGTTTTTTAGACGAAGTATAAATCTGCTATTTATCGAGCAATATTCAATGCTTATTCGTACTTTTGCAGTCCTTTAATGATGTATCCAAGATGAAACCTGCTTCCTCCATATTGATTAAAAACAAACGCGCCGGCTTTGATTATGAGCTCATGGAGTTCTTCAACGCGGGTATTGTTTTAACCGGGACCGAAATCAAATCGATTCGGTTGGGGAAAGTTTCACTGACAGATAGCTACTGTTTGGTTTCAAAAAATGAACTCTGGGCGAAAGGCATTCAAATTTCAGAGTATTTTTTTGGCACCTACAACAACCACAATCCACGCAGAGACAGAAAACTGTTATTGACCAAAAAGGAAATCCGGAAAATCATCAGACTGACCAAAGAAACCGGTTTTACCATTGTTCCCACCAAAATGTATATTGACGAACATGGCTTGGCCAAACTTCAGATTGCCGTTGCAAAAGGTAAAAAAGAATACGACAAAAGGCAAACCATCAAAGACAAAGACGATAAACGAGAAATGGATCGGTTCTTCAAACATTGACGAGGGAATGAGCATTGACAACCGAAACGAGTGAGATAACAACCTATTGCAAATCGCCGTTTACGCAAAAAATAAAAACCACCCCGAATTGGAGTGGTTTTTTTATGGAGTCCAACGTTTGTTGGGTTCTTTTAATAGGCAAACAAGGGAAAAGCTTTCATCGTCGCATTCACTTTCTCACGTACAGCGCGAATCGTTGCTTCGTTTTCGGGTGAAGCCAATACGGTGTCCATCATTTCAACAATTTCTCCCATCAGACTTTCATTGGCACCTCTGGTGGTAATGGCCGGCGTACCGACACGAATGCCTGAGGTTAAGAATGGGGATCTGGAGTCAAATGGTACCATGTTTTTATTGACAGTAATGTCGGCGGCAACCAAAGATTTTTCAGCTACTTTGCCGGTCAAATCAGGGAATTTGGTACGTAAATCAATCAACATGGAGTGGTTGTCTGTTCCATTAGAAATGATTTTGTAGCCTTTATCCATAAATGCCTGTGCCATGACAGAAGCATTCTTTTTTACTTGTTGTTGATAGGTGATGTATTCGGGTTGCAAAGCTTCACCAAAAGCAACGGCTTTGGCAGCAATCACGTGTTCAAGCGGTCCGCCCTGAATGCCTGGGAAAACGGCAGAGTCCAACAATGCAGACATCTTGCGGATTTCACCTTTCGGACTTTTCTTGCCCCAGGGGTTTTCAAAATCTTTGCCCAACAAAATAATACCACCACGTGGGCCACGCAATGTTTTGTGGGTGGTCGATGTCACCACATGCGCATATTTGAGTGGGTTGTTGAGCAATCCGGCTGCAATCAAACCGGCAGGATGCGCCATATCAATCATCAGAATGGCACCAATTTTATCGGCAATGGCACGCATGCGAGCGTAATCCCATTCTCTGGAATAGGCAGAAGCACCACCCACAATCATCTTCGGACGTTCTTTCAAAGCAACTTCTTCCATTTGATCGTAGTCCACGCGTCCGGTTTCTTCACCAACACCGTATGCAAGTGGCTGATAGTAAAGGCCTGAACTGTTGACGGGTGAACCATGTGACAGGTGACCGCCATGCGCTAAATTCAATCCCAAAAATTTGTCACCGGGTTGCATGCAAGCCAAAAATACAGCTGCATTCGCCTGTGCGCCGGAATGGGGTTGAACGTTGGCATATTCAGCACCAAACAGTTGTTTCAAACGTTCAATTGCGATGGTTTCACTTTCATCAACCACTTCACATCCGCCATAATACCTGTGTCCGGGGTAACCTTCGGCATATTTGTTTGTCAAGCATGTTCCCATTGCGGCCATCACTTGTTCACTGACAAAGTTTTCCGAAGCAATTAACTCAATACCTTTCAGCTGGCGCTGTTTTTCCCGTTCGATGATGTCGAAAATGATTTGATCTCTCTTCATAGAAGACGTTTTATGTGATTGATTTCAATAAAAAAAGAAGTCGCAAAGGTACAAAAAATCGTTGGCTTGGGTTTATTTGTTTGGCTTCTTTTTTTGTACAGACCAACCAAATTTTCCGAGCGGTTTTCCCATTTCGTAATAGTGACCGTGTGAATACACCAATAAATCGGAATCCTGTAGTTGGAATGCTCCGGTTTCAGGATCCATATATTTTTCGTCCGCCAACACATTGACGACATCAGCGATAAACATATCGTGCGTACCCAAACTCATAATTTCCCGAACCCTGCATTCGATGCATAAGGGCGCTTCCTCAATATAAGGCGCTTGCACCTTGTGCGCCATCTTTGGTGTCAAATTCATTTCCTCAAACTTTTGGTGCTGTTTGCCCGATTTTACACCACACCAATCGGTTGCGAAAGCCAAATCTTTCGTGGTCAAATTGATGACAAACTCCATGTTCTTTTTGAGGATCTCATATGAATGCCTTCCCGGTCTGACCGAGATATAACACATAGGCGGATCTGTACACAATGTTCCGACCCAGGAAATGGTCAAAATGTTGAATTCTTCGGGCGTGGCCCCACAGCTCACCATGACTGCGGGCAAAGGGTAAATCATGGTCCCCGGTTTCCAGTCTGTTTTCATACGGAAGCACTACAATAATTGAACGTTCTCTTCTGATAATTCTCTTTCGCAGTAAATACATCTCAACAAAAGCGGATTTTTGCCCACTGTTTCAAAATGGGTTTTCATCGGCTCGTTGTTTGTAATACATTTTGGATTGGAGCATTTCACCGCTCCAATGATTCTATCCGGCAGGGTCGGCACTGCTTTTTCTTTGACTTCAAAATCACGGATGATATTGATGGTGACCGTGGGTGCAATCAAAGCGATCCGATCAATTTCGTCTTTGGCATAAAAACGGTCGGCCACTTTCACGATGCCCTTGGTTTTCATGTTTTTACTGATTAAATTATTGCCAATGGTGACCTGGTTGCTCAATTGATCCAATCTCAAAAGTGAAACCACTTTGAACAATTTGTCTGATGGAATGTGATCAATCACCGTTCCGTTTTCCAATGCTTTTACTTGTAATTCCTTATTCATAATGGTTCAAAGCTTTAAATGAGTCCCAAGGCATCACAAATAATGGCTTGTCGTACGAATAAACCATTTTTTGCCTGTTGAAAATAGTATGCTTTCGGATTGTTGTCAACATCTGTATCTATTTCATTGACACGGGGTAGTGGGTGTAAAATACGTAAATTGTCTTTGGATGTTTCCAGCATCTGATTGTGCAGTGTGTAAATGTTTTTCACCTTTTCGTACTCCATGGCATCCGTAAAACGTTCCTTTTGTACCCGTGTCATGTATAAAATGTCCGATGAATCAATGATTTTGGTGTCAAACTCACTGTATTCGTTGAACTTTATGTCATGACGCTTACAAAATAATTTGTACTCTTCAGGCATTTTTAATTCTTCGGGAGCGACAAAATTAAAAGTCGGGTTGAAATGAGACATGGCCATCAGCAGCGAGTGTACCGTTCTCCCGTATTTTAAATCACCAACCAATGTGATTGTTAAATGATCCAACCTGCCTTGTGTCTTGAGGATGGAATACAAATCGAGCATGGTTTGTGTGGGGTGTTGATTGGAGCCGTCTCCTGCATTGATGATGGGAATCTCGGAGACTTCAGAAGCATACCTGGCGGCACCTTCAAGAAAATGGCGCATGATGATGATGTCTGCATAATTTGATACAATCTGAATGGTGTCATTCAGTGTTTCCCCTTTTACGGTGCTTGAAGTTGCAGCATCGGAAAAGCCGATGACCCTTCCGCCCAGTCTGTTGACGGCGGCTTCAAAACTCAATCTGGTTCGGGTGGAGGGCTCAAAAAACAAAGTTGCTGCCACTTTCCCTTTCAATAGTTCTTGATTTGGGCTTTTCTCAAACTCGTTTGAATGATTCAAAATTCTGATAATCTGATCTTTGGAATAATCAGTGATGGATACGATGCTTTTGGTTGTCATGTGATTCATGCTCGGTTTGATCTTGTACAAAAATACGTGTTTTTTTACCATAACACCATTTTGTCTGAACGATTTTCAATGAAAAAATATCCTTGTCCCATCTGAAAGAAAAATATACCTTTGCATACTTATATGGTGTGGTGAAAATCCACATCAAAGCTTGTTTCAAAAGAAATCATGACGCATAATAATTATGGTTGGAGTCAAAAAAACACGTGGTTTTTCACAGCATCTATCTGGTAACGGTCCATCCAATCCGACACTTTCAAAATTTCTGAAGTTTTTTTGGGTGTTTTTTGGAGTGGTTGTTGTGTTCCTTATTTTGCTATTTACGTTGATCGCCAATGGGTTTATCGGGTATATGCCCCCCATTGAGGAACTGGAAAATCCAAAAAACAAATTGGCAACGGAAGTGATTTCTTCCGACGGAGTTACTTTGAGTACCTATTATTTTGGAAAAAGCAGCAATCGTGTTCCCGTAACCTATGGACAACTATCTCCCAAACTGGTCGATGCCTTGATTGCAACCGAGGATGTTCGGTTTATGAGTCACTCAGGAATAGATGTAAAAGCCTTATTCAGAGCTGTTTTTAAAAGATTGATTTTTTTTGATGATGGTGCTGGTGGAGGTTCAACCATTACACAGCAGTTGGCCAAACAATTGTACACACCTCAGGCTGAAACCAAATTTCAGCGATTGTTTCAAAAACCCATTGAATGGGTCATTGCAGTACAGCTGGAACGCTTTTATACCAAGGAAGAAATCATCGCCATGTATTTCAACCAGTATGACTTTCTGTACAATGCGATTGGAATCAAAACAGCTGCCCAGGCATATTTTGGCGTTTCACCTGACAAATTGGATTTGAATCAATCCGCGATTCTGGTGGGCATGTGCAAAAATTCAAGCTATTACAATCCGGTTCGTCACCCAGAAAGGGCTTTGGAAAGAAGAAATACCGTATTGGATCAGATGAGAAAAGCTGGATACATCACCGAAGAAGTCTGTGACAAGGCCAAAAAAGAATCTTTGAATTTGCACTTTAGAAGGGTAGACCACAAAGAAGGTTTGGCACCCTATTTCAGAGAATATTTGCGACAAATATTGGTGAAACAAAAACCAAAAAGGGGCAATTATGCAGATCTTCAGAAATACAGCGATGACTCTCTGGCATGGGAAACCAATCCCTTGTACGGCTGGTGTTCTAAAAACGAAAAGTCAGATGGTTCAACCTACAACATCTATACCGATGGTCTGAAGATTTATACCACCATAGATTCCAGAATGCAACAATATGCAGAAGAAGCTGTACAAGAGCACATTGCTTATATGCAGAAATTGTTTAATGCGGAAAAAAACGGACGTAGTTATGCGCCATATTCCAAAAATCTGTCTCAGGAACAGATTCGTTCCATTTTGAGGAATAGCATGCGTCAATCAGAGCGTTACAATGTGATGAAATCGGCCGGATATTCGAAAGCAGAAATTGAAGCCGCCTTCAACACGAAAACGGAAATGACTGTCTATACGCCAACTGGAATGAAAGATACCGTCATGACTCCGTTTGATTCTATTCGATATCATAAATTTTTCTTGCGCTCCGGATTTATGGCCATGGATCCTCACAATGGCGCCGTTCGGGCCTATGTGGGTGGCGTTTCATTTGTCCCATTCCAATACGACATGATTACAACCGGAAGAAGACAAGTCGGTTCAACCATCAAGCCTTATTTGTATGCTTTGGCCATGGAAGAAGGCTATTCTCCATGCGATCCGGTTAAGAATGTACCAACAACCATTATGACCGAAAGCGGCCCCTGGACTCCCGGAAATGAGAGTTCCTCCAGAGTTGGGGACATGGTTACATTAAAATGGGGTTTGGCAAATTCCAATAACTGGATTTCGGCCTATGTCATGAGTCATTTTACGCCATTTTCATTTGTTCGGATGTTGCGTTCATTCGGATTGAACGGAAAGCTTGACCCGGTACCATCTTTATGTGTGGGCGTTTGTGATGTTTCTGTTGGTGAAATGGTGAGTGCCTATACCAGCTTTGCAAATCGGGGTATTCGGGTGCAACCACTTATGGTGACCCGAATTGAAGATAAAGACGGCAATATTCTGGCTCATTTTTCTCCACAAATGACAGAAGTGTTTAGCGAAGAGACTTCTTACAAAATGTTGTCCATGTTGCGGGAAGTGGTAAATGCAGGTACCGGATTGAGGCTGCGTGGCCCCAGATATAATTTCAAGGCACAGATTGGCGGAAAAACCGGAACCACCCAAAATAATTCAGACGGTTGGTTTATGGGCATCACTCCTCATTTGGTAGGCGGTGTCTGGGTAGGCGGTGAAGACCGAGATATCCATTTCGATTACACGAAAGAAGGGCAGGGGGCCAACATGGCATTGCCCATTTGGGGTATTTTTATGAAAAAGGTTTATGCTGATCCGAAATGTGGCATTTCTGAAAGCGATGCTTTTTATGTTCCTTTCGGAATGGAGTTTAATTGCAATGGCGGTGCTCCTGAAGCAAAAACTGGGCAATCGGGTTCGGGTGTTTTTGAATCACTTTGATTGGTGATTTGACACATTCTTTTTGACAGTTTTCTGGTAGAATTGGTATCGTTCCCAGACTTCTGCCACAAAAGCAACGGTTTCGCCTCCCCTTAAGTATCCTTGTTTGCAAACGGGATCTTCGTAGTATTCCGACCGGCTTTTCAGTAGCACATATTTTTCTACCTGACCTTCCCAATGAGATGGATTTCCACCATACTTTCTGGTCAATTCTCTGGCATCAAAAATGTGTCCGATGCCACAGTTGTATGCAGCCAAAGTGATTTTAAGCTTTTCTTCCGGATTTTTGATGTCCTTCAGTTTTCGCTCATAATGTTTTAGTAATCGACTGGCTGCCAAAATGTTGTAATAAGGAACGAATAAGCTGTCTTTTGACACGCCCATGGCTTTGCCTGTTTTGGGCATGATTTGCATCAAACCAGTTGCACCTGTCCAGTTGGTTGCCCTGTGTTGAAATTCTGATTCCTGATAGGCGATGGAAGCCAAAAGTCGCCAATCCCACCCGATTTTTTCCGCATGATATTTAAACAATTCATCATAAATAGAAATCTGCCCTTTTTTGATGGGAAGTTGATTAAATCTCTTTTGTGAATAATTGCGTTTTTCTTCTTCGAAATATTTATGACGTATTTCACGATATCTCTTGGTTTCAATATTTTCTTTAAACCAAAGATCAATGGCTTGGGCCAATTTGACAGATGATTTTCTGACCGCCCATGAGGAGCGTTGTGGAAAACTGATGTTCAAACCCGAATGAATATTCGGGTAGAAAGTGGTGTTGTATGCTGCAATGTTGTTGTCGGAAACCGTGTAATCAATGTTGCCTTTTGCGACCATTGCAATTAATTCTTCTTCAGACAAACTGTCTTCCGGAATGGTTTCAATATCGATTTCACCCCCGATTTCTTCGTTTAGATTTTGAAGCCTGTCCAGATAGGCACTATTTTCATGGACAACAATCGTTTTTCCATTTAAATCGGTTACACGTTGTATGATGGGGTTTTCTGAATTTCTTCGTTGAACAATGACTTGTTTGCTCAGAAACACCCTGCCACAATAGTCAAAATCTGTTTTGTTTTCTTGTTTCACCGGCATATTGTAGGCAATCACATCCCCAATTCCGTTTTTTAACATTTGATACATCGCCAATCTATTTGGAGCAACAATCATTTTTACATGAAGACCCAAATCGTTGGCCAACAAAGAACAGATTTCATATTCATAACCCATTTCTTTGTCGCGGTAAATAAAATAAGAAGATGGCCCGTAAAGTGTGATTACTCTAAGCTCACCATTTACGTGCAATTGCGGTAAATCTGGAAAACGATCTTGGGCCTGGTTTTTTCTATACTCGCGAATCCCGATTACCAAGAGCAGTAGGGATAAAAATATCCCTACCAGCT
The DNA here is from genome assembly GCA_964472175.1 of uncultured Bacteroidales bacterium. GTDB lineage: Bacteria > Bacteroidota > Bacteroidia > Bacteroidales > UBA1402 > UBA8389. The sequence continues at coordinate 17,029 of CAYYJF010000027.1, forward strand.
GCAGATTGACTTTAAATCGGATGTGTTTTTTCAATAATTTTCTTTCTCAATTTCAAAATGGGCTTGCGGATGTTGGCATGCCGGGCAATTCTGAGGTGCTGTTTTGCCTTCATGTACGTATCCACAATTTCTACATTGCCATTTGACTTTTTCTTCGCGTTTGAAAACTTCACCATTTTCAAGATTGGCGAGCAGTTTTAAATAGCGAGCTTCGTGGCTAGCCTCTGCTTTTGCAATGGCACGGTACATCACTGCAATTTCCTTAAATCCTTCTGCTTCAGCGATATCTGCGAATTTTGGATACAAATCGGTCCATTCTTCGTTTTCGCCTTCGGCAGCATGTTGTAAGTTTTCAGCCGTGGTGCTGATGGTGCCTGCAGGATAAGATGCTTTGATTTCGACCATGCCACCTTCCAGATATTTAAACATCCGTTTGGCATGTTCCTTTTCCTGATTGGCGGTTTCTTCAAAGATGGCAGCAATTTGTTCAAAGCCTTCTTTTTTTGCAACGCTGGCGTAGTAAGTGTAGCGCATACGTGCCTGACTTTCACCTGCAAATGTTGTAAGTAAGTTGATTTCTGTTTGTGTTCCTTTGATGCTTTTTCCCATAATTCAGTTGTTTATATTGGTTGTAAAAGCCAAAGATATTAAAAAGTATCAATATTAAAGTTCAAGCGAGGGTGTGCTCTAACAAAATTTTTGTTCCAATTCCAATTAAAAAGAGGCCACCAATCAACTCCGCAGGAAGTGGCTTTCTACAACACGATTTGTAACCCAAAATGTATCCCGTGATGCTCATAATCAGCGTGATGAAGAAAATTAAAAACAAAGCCAGCAGCATATCGATTCGCAAAAATGCAAACGAGAAACCGACGGCCAATGCGTCAATGCTGGTGGCAATAGATAAAATAAATACAATCCTCCAACGCTTAATGTCGTACTTTTTTTTGTCTGAGTCCGGATGAAAGTGGGCGTACACCATATGCAATCCGAGCAACGTTAAGATGCTGAATGCAAACCAATGATCATAATCCATGATTAGGTGTTCAAAAGTACTCCCGGCCAAATATCCCACAAAGGGCATCAATGCCTGGAAAAATCCAAACATCAAAGAAAAGCGTAATATAGGGTACCATTTAAACTTGGAATCATTCATGCCAGATGCAATGGCAACAGCAAGACAATCCATTGAAAGCCCGATTGCAATAAGAAGGATATCGGATAAATCCATATTATTTTTTGATGACTGCAAAGGTAGTGTTTTTGGGTGAATCTGCTATCTTTGTGTGCAAAAACAGACGGATGACTTTTGAACTGATTGCCAACGACCCAAAAACCAATGCCAGAGCCGGTTTGCTGCAAACCGATCATGGTTTGATCGAAACCCCGATTTTTATGCCGGTCGGTACCATTGGTTCGGTCAAAGCTGTCCATCAGACCGAATTGGAGCAAGAAATTCATGCGCAAATCATCCTTGGAAATACCTATCATTTGTATTTGCGCCCCGGATTGAAAATTCTCAATCAGGCCGGAGGCCTACACCGTTTCAATTCCTGGTCGAAGCCTATGCTCACAGACAGTGGTGGATTTCAGGTGTTTTCTTTGGCACACCGACGCAAAATCACAGAGGAAGGTGCGACTTTTCAATCGCATATTGACGGTTCAAGGCATCTGTTCACACCCGAAAACGTGATGGACACCCAGCGCATGATCGGTGCTGACATCATGATGGCGTTTGACGAATGTACCCCGGGAACAGCCGACTACAAATATGCCAAAGCTTCCATGAACATGACCCATCGGTGGCTGGATCGTTGCATCACGCAATTTGACAAAACCGAACCCTTGTATGGATACCAACAATCCTTGTTTCCCATTGTACAAGGATGTGTCTATCCCGATTTGAGAAAAGAATCGGCAGAATTCATTGCTTCGAAAAACAGAGATGGAAACGCCATTGGCGGTTTGGCCGTAGGAGAACCGACCGATAAAATGTATGAAATGATCGAAGTTGTCAATGAGGTTTTGCCTAAAGATAAGCCCAGGTATTTGATGGGGGTTGGAACACCCGTTAATTTGTTGGAGGGCATTGCCAGAGGTGTTGATATGTTTGATTGTGTCATGCCAACCCGCAACGGCAGAAACGGCATGCTTTTTACCCGAAACGGCATCATGAATATGCGCAACAAGAAATGGGCTGATGATTTTTCGCCAATCGATCCGGATGGAACGGCAACCGTGGATACGCTCTATTCTAAAGCCTACCTGAGACATTTGTTTATTGCCAATGAATTGTTGGCATTGCAAATTGCCTCGATTCACAACCTGGCCTTTTATATTTGGTTGGTCAAAGAAGCAAGAAAAAACATCCTGCAGGGGACTTTTTCCACTTGGAAAGATCAAACCATTACAAAGATATCTGAACGTCTTTAAGCTCAAAGCAAGTGAAAATAAATCATACATCCGGCAATACCGAAGTCTCAGAGCCCAAATCTTTTTTGGGATTAAAGCGGCTGGATCAATACATCATATTTAAGTTTCTCGGAACATTTTTCTTCTGCATCATTCTGATTATGGCCATTGTCGTCGTTTTCGACTTCAACGAGAAAATGGACAAATTCATGAACAATGATGTTCCAACAAAGGCCATTATTCTCAATTATTACCTGAATTTTATTCCCTACTTCGGGGTCAAATTCAGCCCTTTATTTGTATTTATTTCTGTGATTTATTTCACCTCAAAAATGGCCGGAGATTCAGAAATCATCGCCATTCTGGCAAGTGGCGTCAGCTTTAAGCGCTTGGTCCGTCCATACATGCTTGCAGCGGGTTTTTTGGCTTTAGGTACGTTTGCTTTAAATTCTTATTGGTTGCCTCATGCCAATAAAGTGCGTCTGGCATTTGAAGATCAATATTTGAAAAAAGTCTCGGTAGATTATACCAGACACATTCAAATGGAAGTTGAACCCGGTGTTATTTTGTATATCGACCGTTTTGACAAAACTGAGAGAACAGGACACGATATCTTCATCGAAAAATACAAGGACAAACATTTGATTTCCAGACTCACTGCTGAATCAATGCGGGAGGATAGTTTGCATCATTGGACTTTATCCCAATACCTGATCCGTGACTTTAAAGGTTTGCAGGAGCATATTTCTACCGGATCTGTGAAAGATACCGTGTTGAGGGTCAAACCGGATGACTTTTTTATGGTGAAAGGGTGGAGTGAACAGCTTTCTACAACAGAACTGAAACAATATTTGGATAGACAATCGGAGAGGGGCGTAGGAAATATTGTTGAATATGCCGTGGAATATCACCGACGATTTTCTTTTCCCGTCTCTGCCTTTATTTTAACCTTAATTGGTGTTGCACTTTCATCAAAAAAAGTCAGGGGAGGAATGGGTTTGAATTTAGGCATCGGCTTGTTTATCAGTTTTGCCTACATCATGTTTGATACCGTTTCTGGAAATTTTGCGGACGGAGGCATGATGTCTCCATTTGTTTCTGTTTGGATTCCCAATTTTCTGTTTGCCATTGTTGGTGTGTATTTGTACATCAAGGCGCCAAAATAGTTGAAAATCAACCATATAACACTAACCTTAATTAGAACTCATGAAACAACGTATTATTGGAATTCGAGAGAAATTGCCGTTGATGGAGAGTATTCCTTTAAGTTTGCAACACCTCACGGCCATGTTTGGGGCAACCATTCTGGTACCTATTCTGTTGAAAGTTGACCCTGCCATTGCCTTGTTTATGAACGGGGTGGGAACACTGATTTATGCCTGGGTCACCAAAGGTGGCATTCCTGCTTATTTGGGATCAAGTTTTGCCTTTATCTCCCCCGTGTTGTTGATTATGTCAACCTTGGGTGGATTTAGTCATGCTCAAACCGGATTCATCCTGTTCGGGTTGTTCTTTATTCTTGTCTCCCTGATTGTGTACAAGTGGGGTATTCGGTGGATTGACGTGGTGATGCCACCCGCCGTTATGGGCGCTGTTGTGGCCATTATTGGCTTGGAATTGGCTCCTGTTGCTGCATCACAATCCGGATTGACCGGTGGAGTAGATGTCGATTCAAATGTCATTTTGGTTTCATTGTTTACTTTGTCCGTAGGTATTTTAGGTTCCGTTTTATTCAAGGGTTTTATGCAGGTGATTCCCATTTTAATTGCTGTTGTGGCCGGATATTTGTTGGCTTTGTCTTTGGGAATGGTCAACACGCAAGTTATCGCTGATGCACCCTGGTTTTCCTTGCCAAAATTCCAGGCACCGGTGTATGACTCCAAAGCCATGTTGATTATTGCGCCTGCTTGTTTGGTGGTGCTGGCTGAACACATCAGTCATTTGATTGTAACCGGAAAAATTACCAACGAAGACTTGATGACCAAACCCGGATTGCACCGTTCTTTGCTTGGAGACGGTATCTCAAATGTACTTTCAGGTGCTGTCGGATCTCCGCCCAATACGACGTATGGTGAAAATATTGGTGTCATGGCCATTACGAAGGTGTATTCGGTCTGGGTGATTCGTGGCGCTGCTTTATTTGCCATTGGGTTCTCATTGATCGGAAAAATTTCTGCAGCCATTTCAACCATTCCTGAACCTGTGATGGGTGGCATCACCATGTTGTTGTATGGTGTCATTGCCGTTCAGGGCTTGCGCATTTTTGTTGAACAGAAGGTGGATTTCAGTAAAAACAGCAACATGGTGCTCGGCGCTGTGACATTTGTTGTCGGGGTGAGTGGGGCTCAAATTATGTTGGGTTCTGTTCCTTTGAAAGGCATGGCTTTTTCTGCCATTGTTGGTGTCTTTTTGTCTTTGTTGTTCTATTTCTTTAAGAAGATGAATTGGATGAAGGAATAGGTTTGCGCCTTTTTCTGCGTCCTTAGTTCAACGGTATACCCTCATCCTCCACTAGTGTCAACTAGTCCGCACTTGAGGCCGGCTTTTTCTGTTAGTCTCTTTCGAGCCGTCACAGAAAAGGATGCCGGCCTCTTCGCACGTCCAGCGTCGACCCGTCGAGTCGGCTTTGGGCACACCGTTTTCCTGCGTTGCACCCGGTGCGAAACCGGAATTTTTTAGATGTTTAGTTTATAGAACTTTATCTTGTTTTCAGATATTTTTATGGCATATATTGCATTTTGTGAAGGTATTATTTTCAAATTCGGGTCTCCAGATTCTGTATATATGTCATCTGATGTTGGTTTTTCCGAAATAGGAAAAAAGGGATAACTGGCTATTTTTGTTTGAACTGCCCCATCGGTAACAAACAAAGAGTCTCGTTTGTAGTAATCAAACCAAAACATTTGATTGTTGATGCATGCCGATAGGTGATAGCTCTTGTCGTAATATTCTCGGTATAAAGGAGTTGTGATGTCTGTTTCTGTTGTTGCCGCATTTTTATATTCGTAAGAATAAAGCTTTCTGTAGCCACCATAAATGAACCTTTGGCCATTGTTTACAAAATTACTTTCATCAAAAGTTTCAGTTGCTTTTTTTTGTTCAACAAACGTTCCCGTACTGTAATTGTAAATGAGTACATGAGATCTTGAAGCGAGCATGATTTCTGAAAAACCTTTTGTCCAAATATAATAATACAGAATATTTTGTACAGGTTCTATTTCTCTAACTAAAGTTCCCTCTTTGGTGTAAATTCTGATTTTATTGATATCCAAAACAATAAGATGCAAATTGTTAATGCAGAGACCTCTTGCTCCATAAAAAATTTTTCCTTCGAAAGGATTGATCAAATTACTACCATCGATTCGTTTCATTAAGACGCTCTTTCCGTCTCCGGATATAAAATAGCAAGTGTCATGTGCAAAAACTGCATCTCGCACGAATCCATTGATGCTGGGTGAGGAATATTCACCTTGATATTGGAGGATACTTGTTTGACCTTTTACGTTACTTGCTATAAAAACTGTTAATAGAATACAAAGATATTTTTTCATGGTTTATTTTTTTATTGTTTAAGTCTTCCTGCTCCCACAAA
>CAYYJF010000028.1:0-7304 GCA_964472175.1 uncultured Bacteroidales bacterium
AACCTGGGTGTACCGGACAACCATTATGGTCATTCCTCCTCTTTGTTGGTTTGGGCCGGCAAAGTTTTCGTTCAATACGACACGCACAGTGGTTGTAAGGTTTTGGCTTTAAATACTGAAACGGGTAAAACGGTCTGGAGTACGCCGCGTTCCAACGATGTGTCGTGGTCTTCTCCGATTTTGGCAAAAATAAACGGAAAAATTCAGTTGGTATTGCAAGCCAATCCCAATGTTGCCGGCTATGACATCAACAGTGGCAAGCAGCTTTGGTCGGTGGACTGTATGTCCGGCGAAGTCGGCCCTTCTCCTGCGTATGGGGGCGGTTTGGTTTATGCAGCCAACGAGTATGCGAAATTGGTGGGCATCGATCCGAAATCGGCTTCAGTGGTATGGGAAAGCAATGAAAAATTGCCTGAGGTGTCGAGTCCTGTATATGTAGACGGCTTGTTATTTGTGGCAACAACGTATTCAGTTCTGGCTTGTTTTGATGCCAAAACGGGTCATTTGCTTTGGGAATATGAGGCGAAAGCCGGATTTTATGCTTCTCCGATGATTGCAGACGGGAAGTTGTATTTGTTTGATATCAATGGCAAGGGCTACGTGTTTGCGCCTGCCAGAACGATGAAATTATTGGCTTCATCCGATATGGGTGAAGGGGTGTTTGCAACGCCTGCTTTTGCCGATGGTTGTATGTATGTGAGGGGTTCTAAACATTTGTTCGCGATTGGAAAGGCACAATGAAAGAATTGATTCACAATATATTGGAAGAAAAGGGCAGGGGCAAGGATGCTGTCATTCCCATTTTGCAGTCCATTCAGAAGGCGTACAATTTCCTTCCTGAAGAGGCTTTGAGGATGGTGTGTGAAGATTCGGACATCACCCATGCAGAAATCATCGGGGTTGCCGGTTTTTATGCGCAGTTTCGGTTTCGTCCTGCCGGCAAGCATTTGATTAAGATTTGTACGGGTACGGCCTGCCACGTGAAGGGTGCCGGACTGGTGTACGATGCGGTGATGCGGGAATTGAATTTAAAACCGGGTGAAGATACCGATGCCAAACGCTTGTACACGCTGCAAAAGGTGAGTTGTTTGGGCTGTTGCACGTTAGCACCTGTGGTTCAGATAGATGATGTCACGTATGGACACATCAAGCCTTCGATGGTTGGCGAGATTCTGGACGATTTCAGTTTGCATGTCACTTCGGGTCAATCGAAAGACCTGGCTGTATTTAAGAAAAAACCGATGCAGGGTGAAATCAGGCTTGGATTGGGTTCTTGCTGTGTGGCCAGTGGCAGTGATGAGGTGAGAAAGGCTGTTTCTGAGCAAATTAAACGGGATTCCCTGCATGTGGACATCAAACAGGTGGGCTGCGTGGGTATGTGCCATCAGGTTCCTTTGGTGGAAGTGCTGCCCAAAGACAAGCCTGCGGTGTTGTATGCAAAGGTCAAACCGGAAGATGTCAAACGCATTGTCTCACACCACTTTAAGCCTGAAGGTCTGTTGAATCGTTTCAAGAGTTCATTCAATGGCTGGGTGGATTCGATCCAACAGGGAGATTCGGTGGATGTGGTGGAAAAGTATGGGGTGGATATGCGCGAGGCGCATGTGCATGCTTTCCTGGGCAATCAGAAACCCATTGCGACCGAACACCGCGGCATGATGTCGCCTTTGAATTTGGATGAATACCTTGCGCATGGTGGTTTCGAGGGCTTGAAAAAAGCGTTGGAATTGTCACCCGGACAGGTTATTGAAACGGTCAAAACCAGCGGGATACGTGGTCGTGGGGGTGCAGGCTTTCCAACCGGATTGAAATGGGCTTTGACGGCCGAAAATGCTGCCGAGAAAAAATACATCATTTGCAATGGGGATGAAGGCGACCCGGGTGCTTTTATGGACAGGATGCTGTTGGAATCGTACCCGTTCCGGGTGCTGGAAGGCATGCTGATTGCGGCTTGGGCCGTGGGTGCCACCGACGGTTTGCTCTACATTCGGGCTGAATATCCATTGGCCGTGACGCGCATTCGAAGTGCCATCCGCATTTGTGAAGAAAACAACTTGATTGGTGACAATATATTGGGCACAGGCTTTTCCATTCACCTGAGGGTAAAAGAAGGGGCTGGAGCCTTTGTTTGTGGTGAGGAATCGGCCATGATTGCTTCGATTGAAGGCAAGCGTGGTTTTCCTTCGCTCAGACCGCCTTATCCGGCGCAAAAGGGTTTGTTCGGGTATCCGACGTTGATCAACAATACCGAAACGCTGGCACAAATTCCCTATATTTTGCGTTTGGGCGCCGGTGTTTTTGCTTCCATCGGTACAGAAAAAAGCAAGGGAACCAAGGTGTTTGCTTTGGCCGGAAAAATAAACCGGGGTGGACTCATTGAAGTGCCCATTGGCATCACCATCCGCCAGATTGTGGATGACATTGGTGGTGGGGTGCAACAGGGCAGGAAAATGAAAGCTGTTCAAATAGGTGGTCCATCGGGTGGCTGCATTCCCTACGATTTGGCCGATACACAGGTGGATTACAACACGTTAAGCGAATTGGGGGCGATGATGGGTTCAGGAGGGCTCGTCGTATTGGATGAAACCGATTGTATGGTGGATATGGCGCGTTATTTTTTGTCTTTCACCCAGAGTGAATCCTGCGGAAAGTGTACCTTTTGTCGCATTGGGACGCGTCGCATGTTGGATATTCTGAACCGCATTTGTGAAGGCAAGGGCGTGGAACAAGATTTGGCAGAGCTGGAAGCCCTGGCTTTGACAACGCAAAAAGGAAGTTTGTGTGGTTTGGGCAAGACTGCCCCGAATCCGGTTTTATCGACCTTGAAGTATTTCCGTGATGAATATGAAGCGCACATTCAGGGCCGTTGTCCGTCCGGAAAATGCAAGCATTTGATTGCTTACCATGTTTCTGATGATTGCATTGGTTGTACCATTTGTGCCCAGGAATGTCCGTCCGATGCCATTGCTTTTGCGCCCCACGAGAAACATGTCATTGATACGGACAAATGTATTCAGTGCGATATATGCAAACAGGCTTGTCCTGTGGATGCCATTTATGTAAATTAGTGGATAGATGATTCAACTGAAAATAAATAACATAGCGGTAGAAGTTGCCGAGGGAAGCACCGTTATGGATGCTGCCCGTCTGGCTGGTTTTGAGATTCCGACCATGTGCAACGGGGGGGATGTCGAACATTTTGCTTCTTGCATGGTTTGTGTGGTCAAGGATGCACGCAACGGCGCGCTGCTACCTGCCTGCTCGGCCATGGCTTTGCCAAATCAGGATATTATTACGCAGGATGACGAGATTGAACAGGCACGTAAAATGTCCGTTGAATTGTTGATGTCCGAACATGTGGGCGATTGTGAAGCGCCTTGCAGAATGGCCTGTCCGGCGCAGATGGACATTCCGTCCATGAACAGATTGATTGCGCAGCATGCTTTTGATGAAGCCCTGGAGGTGGTGCGCAGAGACATTGCTTTGCCCGGGGTAATGGGACGCATTTGTCCTGCCCCTTGCGAAGGGGTTTGCAGAAGAAAAGAGGTGGACGAAGCGGTTTCTATTTGTTTGTTGAAACGCTTTGCTTCGGATGCTGCTGCGCCTTTTCAGCCAAAAATAGCGGCTGAAAATGGGTTTAAGGTTGGCATTGTTGGTGCCGGCCCTGCAGGTTTGTCTGCAGCGTATTTTTTGCGTTTGAAAGGCATGACGGTGGAAGTGTTTGACATACAGGCTGCTGCAGGTGGCGCTTTGCGCTATCAATTGCCTGAAAACAGGTTGGACAGGGGTGTTTTGGATGCGGAAGTTGCCATTATAGCCGACATGGGTGTTCGGTTTCATTTCAATCGGGAAATGGATTTGAACGATCCTGTTTCGCTTTTGAATGGGTTTGATGCGGTGGTCATTGCTACCGGAAAATTGATGGAAAAACCATCATCTGACCGGATTTTTATCATTGGTGGGGCGCTGCGCTCGAGTAAAATGGCCATTCGCGCTGCTGCGCAGGGCAAAGAGGTGGCGGTGTCTATCGAGCAATTGCGGCTGGGCTTGCCTGTTAAGGGTGTGCACAAGCGTTTCAATTCGACCATTGGAAAAATTTACGCCGATGAGCATGCTGCTTACATGCTGATGGCCAACGATATTGCCCGCAAGGAGCCCTTGGCTTCGACCGGGGAGGTTTTTGCGCCGGGTTTTGTGGCCGCCGATGCCGTGGCAGAGGCTTCCAGGTGTATGGATTGTGATTGTCGGAAGGCGGACAATTGCTTGCTGCGCGAACATGCCGATCGGTTGAACATTGCCAAAAGGCGGTTTAATTATTCGGAAAGGGTTCGGGTGAACCGAATCATGGGTGCGGAAAAAGTGGTGTATGAGCCTGGAAAATGCATTAAATGTGGCATTTGTGTGCGCATCACGGCCAAACATCGGGAGACTTTCGGGTTTACTTTTATTGGCCGGGGGTTTGATGTGGTGATTGGCGCACCTTACGATGAATCGTTGTCTCTGGCTTTGACCGAGACGGCGGAATTGGTGGTAGCTTCTTGTCCTACAGGTGCTTTATCGATGAAAAAATGCAAAAGATGAAAAAAACGCTGGTTTGCTTGTTGGGTTTGTTTGTCTGGCTGTTGTCTGTGGCTGCTGCCGGTAACTGGACGAATTCGAGGGGTGGACAACGGCTTCCCGGTGTCACCACCGAAAGCATTCCTTTGGCTGTACGCATGAAATGGACGTATAAAACGGAAAAGGAAATCAAAGCTGCGCCTGTGGTGGATCAGGGCAGGGTGGTGGTCGGTAGTACGGATGGGGTGGTGTATTGCTTCAATTTCAACGGAAAACTTTTGTGGAAATATAAAACGGACAATGCCATTGAAGCGCCTGCCTTGATTCTGAACAAGGTGGTGTATGTGGGCAATCTGAGTGGTAATTTTTATGCCATCGACTTGATTACAGGAAAGAAAAAATGGGTCTATCCCATTGAAAATCAGATTATGGGTGCTGCCAACTGGTGGAGTGATGGCACGAAAACATACATTTTAGTTGGCGGTTATGATTACAAATTGCATTGTTTGAATGCGGCCGATAAAAAGGTGATCTGGACGTATGAAACGACCAATTATCTGAATGCGGCCATCGGGGTGTATCAAAACCTGGCTGTGTTTGGGGGGTGTGACGGCAATCTGCATGTGGTGAACATCAAAACCGGCAAGAAGGTGTCGGCAACGGAAGTGGCAACGTATGTTGCGGGTTCGGTGGCGCTGGAAAATGGTTTGGCCTATATTGCGGATTATGACGGCAAGGTGAGTTGTTTCGATTTGGTTCAAAAAAAAGTCAAGTGGTTTTATGACGAGCCCGACAAGGATATTGCCTTTATTGGTTCACCCAGTGTGATTGGGAATCGGGTGCTGGCGGGTTGTCGCGACCGGTATGTGTATTGTCTGAATAAAACCAGTGGCAAGTTATTGTGGCGAAAAATGGTCGGAAATCCGGTGGAAGCCTCTTTGCTGGCCGATGCGCGCAATGTACTGGTTTGTACGCTGAGGGGCGACATGCTGTTGTTGAATCAAGCCAATGGCAATCGTTTGTGGTTGTACGAGGTGGGTAGCGCCGTGCTTGGTGCGCCTGCCGTGGTGTCGAATCACCTTTTTTTCGGTGCTTTGGATGGCACTTTTTACTGTCTGACAAAAAAATAAGGATATGAAAATCGTACAAATCATTCCGGGATCCGGGGGCAGTTTTTATTGTGGTAATTGTATGAGGGACAGTAAGTATATTGCTGCACTTCGGACACAAGGTTTAGACATTGTGGTGATTCCCATGTATTTGCCTTTATTTCCTCAGGAAGAAAACAAGGAAGCTGTACCTGTTTTCTATGGTGCGGTGAGTTTGTATCTGAAGACGGTATTTCCATTTTTACGGAAAGCGCCGGCTTGGGTTGACCGCATGCTGAATGCGCCTTCCATGCTGAAACTGGCGGCCAAAATGGCCAATTCGACGCGTTCAACGGGTTTGGAAGGCATGACGCTTTCGATGTTGAAGGGGGAAATGGGTCAGCAAAAACAGGAATTGGACACTTTAATTCAATGGCTTGAAAACCATTATCAACCGGATTTGATTCACCTGTCCAACGCTTTGTTGCTGGGCATGGCGCAGCCGCTGAAGCAGGCCTTAAAAGTGCCTGTGGTGTGTACCCTGCAAGATGAAGATGTGTGGGTTGATGCCATGCGACCTGAATTTCAGGAGCTTACATGGAATCTGATGCGTGAAAAAGCCAAGGATGTGGATTTGTTTGTTTCTGTGAGTACGTATTTTTCGAAACGCATGCAAGCCTTGTTGGATCTGAAGCCCAAGCAACTGACCACCTTGCATTTGGGCGTGGATCCTTCCGATTATACCTATGTTTCACCCGTGAAGAAAGGCAGAAGCATTGGATTTTTATCCAGGATGTGCGCGGAAAACGGTTTGGACATTTTGGTCGATGCGTTTTTGTTGTTGAAGCAGAAGCCCGAATTTTCGGATTGTCGTTTGGTGCTGACCGGTGGGCATACTTCTGACGATCAAAAGTACATTGCACAACAGATGAAGAAATTCAAACAGGCAGGTTGCCTGCATTCAGTGGACCTCCCGGTGATGTTTGATGAACTGCATAAGAGACTGTTTTTTGAACAGGTGAGCGTTTTGTCTGTGCCTGTGAGAAATGGAGAGGCGTTCGGCATTTATCTGACGGAAGCCATGGCTTCTGGCGTCCCTGTGGTTCAGCCGAATTTGGGCGCATTTCCGGAAATCATTGAAAAATCGTGTGGTGGAGTGAATTATGGTCAAAACACCCCTGAAAATCTGGCGCATGCCCTGGAAAAGGTTTTATCCGACCGTTCCTTGCTGGAGCAATTGGCGTGGAATGCCAGAAAAAGTACGGAAAGCACCTTCAACATCCGACTGCTGGCTTTGAAATTGGGCAATTTATACCGTGATCTCATTGAATTATGAAACAAATACAAGCCATTCACATCCACAAGAGTTTTCAGAACGAGTTGGGTCATGTCGACCGGAAAGTATTGACAGACTTAAACTTAGAGGTTGAAAAATCGGATTGCATTGCGTTGATGGGGCCATCAGGCAGTGGCAAAACCACCTTGTTGAACATTCTGGGTACGCTCGATGTGCCCGACCAGGGCGATTTGTTGTTTGACGGGCAATCGGTTCAGGCTTTCAAGGAAAAGGATTTGCTCGAGTTCAGAAGCCGGAAAATTGGTTTTGTGTTCCAGTTTCACCATTTGTTGCCGCAACTGAATTTGCTGGAGAATGTCTTG
>CAYYJF010000028.1:7404-22697 GCA_964472175.1 uncultured Bacteroidales bacterium
ATTTTGCGGTCGTTGCGGCATTATGCGAAAAGCAATCTGGCCATTGCAGCAGGGATAGCGGTTTCGACGGCTGTCATTTGCGGGGCTTTGATTGTGGGTGAATCGCTGTCGGACAGCTTGGTTGGCATGGTACAAAAGCGTTTGGGCAAAACCACGCATGTCCTCACGGCAGGGGACCGCATTTTTTCGTCTTCCCTGGCTGAAAGGCTGGATTCGGTTTCGGGTTTTCCCTGTGCGCCTGTGTTGAAAACAGAGGCTGTGGTGTCGACCGAAGGCGGGGAGATGAAGCTCAATCAGGTTCAGGTTTGGGGCATCAATGCGCAATTTGCGCCATTTTTCGGGGTTCAGCCATCTTCGATTGCTTTGGAAGATGGGGAAATTCAGGTCAGTGAAACGGTGGCCAAGGGCTTGAATGTTCGGGTTGGTGATGCGCTGACTTTGCGTTTGAAGCATGTGGGGCCGATTCCTTCCAATACACCTTTTGTTTCGACCGATCAAGCCTTGATTACCAAGCGGGTCGTGGTGGCTTCCATCCTTCCGGCCCATTCGTACGGGGTGTTGAATCTGGCTTCCAGTCAAACCCAACCCCTCAATGTTTTTGTTGATTTATCCTGGTTGAACCGTGCAACGGACAATCGGGATGCTGCCAACCTGTTGTTGATTCAATCGGAAAAGGAGTATGCGACAGAAGCCTTGCAATTGGCTTGCGAAAAGGCCATGTTGCCAGAGGATTTGAATTTGAATGCGGCTGCGCACAAGGGCACACTGAAACTGACTTCGCAGCGGGTCTTCATTGAATCGGAGATCACAGGGGCGATTTGGGAAAGGGATTCCACGGCCGAGGTCTTTCTGACGTATTTCGTGAATGGCTTGTCTTTGAGGGGTTTACGGAGCTCGAACGGTTCGCAGGGTTTGCGGGGTTTGCGGGGTTTGCGGGGCTCGAACAGTTTGCAGGGCACGAACGGTTTTCTGGATTCGAACGGTTCGCAAAGCTCAGAAACGCCGTATTCCTTTGTTTCTGCCACCAATCGGTATCCGGATTTAAAAAGGGGAGAGGTCCTCATCAATGCTTGGCTGGCTGCAGATATGAAAGCGAAGGTTGGCGATTCGATCTCCATGCGGTATTTTGTTTTCGGAAGTTTGCGCAGTCTGAAGGAGGTGGAGCAGCATTTTCGCATCGCTGGCGTGGTTCCCATGTCGGTATCTGCTTCGGACAGTATGTTGATGCCTTACCTTCCGGGTTTGTCGGATGCAGGCAATTGCAGGGATTGGAAAACGGGAATACCCGTCGATTTGAAACGAATCCGGGACAAAGATGAAGCCTATTGGAATGTGTACAAAGGCAGCCCAAAGGCCTATATATCGCTGGAGATGGGACAAGAGCTCTGGCAAAATGTTTATGGCAATGCCACCAACATCTTTTTGAAAAGCGAACCGGAATGGAATCAGTTTTTGAACCCTTTCGAACAGGGATTTTTGTTGAAACCGGTGCTGAAAGAAGGACTGGAGGCGGCTGAAAGTGGTGTGGATTTCAGTCAGTTGTTTGCCGGTTTGGGTATGTTTGTAATTGCTGCTGGTCTGATACTTACCATCCTTTTGTTAAACCTGAGCTTGAAGCGTAGAAAAGATCAGATACGACTGCTGAATGCCCTTGGATTTGCTCCTGCCCGCATCCGAAAAATGATGCTTCTGGAGCTGGCTTTCATTGCGGCTTTGGGTGGTTTGATGGGGGTTTTGCTTTCGATCGTGTACAGCAAATTCGTGTTTTGGGGCTTGAATCACCTTTGGTATGACATGGTTCGTACCGATGCTTTGGTTTTGTCCTTCCACTTTTGGACTTTGGTGCTGGGTTGCCTCATCGGTATCGTGGTAGGGATGCTTTCGGTTTTGCCCACGTTGCGCAGACACATTGCCGCTTTTAATGCCGGAAAAAAAACATCTGTTCATGGATATTTCAACAACCGAAAGTGGTGGCTTACCGGCCTGTTGGCGGGTGGCGTTGTTTTTGGCCTCTTGATCGGGTTGAAGAGTTGGTTGCCGGCCGGATTGGTATTGCTGATGGGTCTGCTGGTGGCTGTGGTGTATGTTTTGAATGTCAAAGAAGCACCCAACAGCAGTCCGATGCGCGTCAACAGGCTGATTCGAAGAAGCATCAAGCGGAATGCATGGGGCAGTTTTGTGGCCATTGTTTTGCTCGCGCTGGGTACGTTTGCCATTGTGGTGACGGCTGCCAACAAAAAGAATGCGGTGTTGAATTCGGATGACCCGACCACCGGTACCGGTGGATTCGAAAGTGTGGCGCATACCACCATTCCCATCCTATACGATTTGAATGCGCCCTCGGTACGCGCTGAATATGCTTTACCCGATTCTGTGCGTTTTGTCCAGTTTCTATCGGCTTACGATGACGATGCCAGTTGTTTGAACTTGAACGTGGTGTCGAATCCGAAAATATTGGCGGCTGATCCTGCCGATTTGCAGGGTCGCTTCACTTTTGTCCATGTGTTGCCCGGCCTCGAGCTTTCGGATGGCTGGCAGGTGTTGGACGTTTCGGTTTCGGACGTTTCTGAATCAGTCAACGCGGCATCAGTCCTTTTTGATTCGGTTTCGGACGTTTCGGTTTCGGACAATGTCATTCCTGCTGTCGCCGATCAAACGGTGCTGGAATGGGGTTTGGGCAAAAAAATAGGGGATACCCTGCATTATGTGAATGTGCGTGGTGAAAAGATTCATTTGCTGTTGGTGGGCAGTTTGGCTTCATCCGTGTTTCAAGGGCATGTCTTGATTTCCAAAGCGGCATTCCTGAAGCATTTTCATGAAAACGGGGGCTCTGATTTTATGTTATTGGATGAAATGGGGGCTAAAAATGAGGCCGTGATGGAGGATTTGGATTTTGCGCTGAAAGAATTTGGCTGGAACAGGGTGTCCACGGTACAAAAGCTGGCTGAGTTTAACTCCATTGAAAACACGTATCTGAATGTATTCTTCTTGATGGGGGCATTTGCCATGTTGCTGGGTACCATTGGTTTGGCCATTCATTTGTGGAGTAGTCTGGTGGACAGGAAGAAGGAAACGGCGGTGCTGAAAACGCTGGGATTTGCCCCGATGACTTTGTTCAAAATGTATGCCATCGAATTTTTTACGTTGTTTATTATTGGTACCTTTATCGGATTGATTTCGGCCGTCGTTGCTTCCTTTCAAACGTTCCTGGATGGAAACCAAACCATTGATTTGGCTTTCTTGTTGCGGGTATTGATCCTTTTGGTTCTCAACGGCTTGTTTTGGATTGGTTTGTTTGCATACAAAGCTTCAAAGTCACTGGTTTCATGGAAAGATTTAAGAAACGATTAGTTATATTTCTGGGGTTGACCTTCTTCATGGGTGTGCTGTTGGGCGCATGCGATTCGAAAATGGAGGAAGGTGAACCGATGACATGGGATTCTCTGCCTGGATTTCCGGGCGTTGCGCGTGCTTCGGCCTGCGGATTTGCAACTTCAGACAAGCTCTTTGTCGGTTTGGGTCGTTCGGGAGAACGTACGGGTCTTTTGAAGGATTTTTGGTGCTACAACACCTTGGATTCGACCTGGACAAGAATGGCCGATTTCCCGGGTGAACCCAGGGTGAAAGCGGTGGCCGTATTTATGAACGGGAAGGGCTATGTGGGCATGGGCAGCAAGGGCGTTTCTCAAAATTTCAGGGATTTTTGGTCGTATGATATCGAGCAAAATACCTGGTCGAAAATGGATAGTTTCCCAAGCAGCGCATCGAATGGGCTTTCGGCTTCGGTCGTTGACAATGAATTGATTACCTGTTGGGGATTTGATGGCGTATTGGTCACGGATGTCCTGTACAAATACAATCCTGTTCAAAATAAATGGACGGCCATGGGACCCAAAGCGCCCCCCAAAGACCGTTTGAGTGCAGCCGCATTTTCCATCGATGGGTATTTTTTTGTCGGTGGGGGCAATAAGAATATGCATTATGTTGATTTTTACCGCCTTGATGTTGCAAATGGCAGTTGGAAACGTTGTCAGAACCTGCCAAACAGGCGCATGCTGTCGAATGCGGTGTCTATGGGCGGCAAAGGGTATTATATGTTGGGACGTTATTGGAGTGGCACGCTGAACGGGGGCACGCTCTTGTCGGATGTGCTGGAATACGACCCCACGCGCGATGTTTGGACCGACAGGGGACATTTCCCCGGTGGCGCGAGACAGAATTCGGTGGTACTTACCTGCAACGGGGTGGGTTATTTGTTTTGTGGTGAAACCGACACCCAACGATTGTCTGACCTTTGGAAATTTGAGCCATGAAGCAGCGACATACCCGGGCAATATGCCTCATCCTTTCTATTTTTGGCTGCGCAATGCAAGTGGCAAGCCAGGAAGCAACATTCGTTGGAGGAACAGGCCAATGGGCTCCATTTCTAAGCACAGCCAACCAATATGGCAGTCGGTCATTTAAGCCGAATTCCATTTCGTTTGAAACGGCTGCGCATCTCACGCTTACCGGCATTTTGCCCTTACAAGCCGGCATGGATGTGGTGTATTCCATCGATAAAAACGGTGGACAATGGAAGCCGATTGAGGCCTTTGTCGGAACAACCATAGGTTTTATCCAAGTGTCTGGTGGGCGCAAGAAACGAACTTTCGGCAATCAGGATGCCTTATCGAGCGGAAACTTGTTGTTTTCCAACAATGCCACCCCGATGCCAACGGTGGGCATTGAAAGCAACGGCTGGCTCAATGTGCCCTTTACCAATGGATTGGTGCAGGTACAGGGCGGTTGGCTTCACGGTTGGTTGGGAAAATCGGGTCAGGTAGATGACGTTTTGTTGCACCACAAATATGCAAACATCCGTGTAGGCAGTTGGCAGGGATTGAAGCTTTCATACGGCTTGCAGCATGCAGCGCAATGGGGTGGAAATGTAAACGGGGTGCATGTTTATGGCAAAGTCAACTTCGACAACTATATACGCATTGTCACGGGCAAATCCGGTACGGCCGAAGCCACCATTTCCGATCAAATCAACGCCTTGGGCAATTCTATTGTGTATCAAGATCTTCGATTGGATTACACCTCCGAAAACAGGGCATGGAATGTGGCTTTATACTACCAAATCATCCAGGAAGATGGCCCCATTAAACGCATTTTTACCACGCCGAACAACGAAGATGGTTTGATCGGATTGGCCATCAATTCTAACAAAGCTTCCGTTTTAAATCACTTGTGTGTGGAATTTTTAAGCACGACCGACCAGAGCGGGCCTTACCACGATTTGGACGGCATCATTTATGGAGGGTCAGACGGTTATTATCGGGGACAATATCCCGGGGGCTGGTCGTATAATGGTTTGACGTTGGGCAATCCTTTTCTCACATCGCCCATCTATAACACCGGGTCTTCCAAATCCATCGAAAACAACGCGGTTCGCATGGTTTATTTGGCTGCAACCGGTATCATTCAACCGCAATGGACGTATCACATCAGAACGGCTTTTTCTAAAAACTATGGCATTGCCAGATTGGTGATGCCGCCTTCCAAGAATCAGTTTTCGGGCATGTTCCAAACGAATTATCGCATGAAGCATTGGGGTTTAAAACTGGGGTACGCCCTGGATCGCGGCAGCATGTATGGCAACAATCAGGCCTTCACGCTCGGAATGAATTACTATCTCTAAACGGCGATTGCATTGATGCCATTTTTTCGAATAGACTTCCTTTTTTTGAGCCTGATTACCTGTGGGATATTAAATCAGATTATATTTCTCACTCGGAGGAAACAGTAGGTCAAGTCCCATCGGTTTAATTTTAAAAAGTGGGCCTTTTTCAACGACTTTGCCTACTGCATTTCTTTTAATCAAATGGTCAATAGTTATTATGCCTTGGTCCACCAATAAATCAAATTGAGAAGAAATTGGTTTTTTTGTATGCTCAACGAATTTGTATTGAAAATGTTCTCTGCCTCCTATAATTGTACTGTCGGCTTCTACCCAAAAAGTTTCTCTGTGTTTCTCGTGCAATCGATTATGAAGATTTTCAAGTATAATGTACGCCGTATTTTGGACAGCCTCGTAAGGTGTAACAATAATGTTTATTTTTACACCTTTAACACAATTGCTTTATGAGAAAAAAGAGGTCAGCCCAAATCGAACTGACCTCTTTTTTGAGGATATTAACCGGTGAAACGGTTAGAATTTCACACTGACTTTTTTACCGTTGTAAGCAACCTTCTTCACGGGATTGCCGGTGGCTTTTCCAGCAACAACTTTAGTCACTTGGAAGGTTCTGCTTGCCAACATGCCGGTGAAGCTGCCTTTTCTGTCAAGAATGGTCAATTCTTGCTTGGCATCGTTCCATTGGAAAGTAATGTTGGAGTAAGCACCCTTTTCATAGTTGTAGTTGTCGTTTTCGTCTTCATACAAGGTGAAACTGCCGTTTGCACCGGGATAAACACGAATTTCCAGATTGTCCCACTTTTTCTCGGTGGCAAATTGAACCTGAGGACCCAAAGGCAAGATGCTGCCGGCTTTCAGGTACAGAGGAATCATGTCAATCGAGGTTTTGATGCTGAATTCTTTACCGCCAACCATTTTTTCATTGGTCCAGAAATCGTACCATACTGAATTTTCAGGCAGGTAAACATTTTTGGTTTTGGACTGTTTGAAATCGATGGCCTGACTGTTGTTGGCATTGTTGGCATTGTCTCTGTTCCATCCACTTTCCGGATTGGTGTTGACGGCAGTTTCAGGAGTATATTGCGCATTGACAACGGGAGCCACCAAAATGGAATGACCAAACAGGTATTCGTTGTTCATATTTCTCACTTTTTTGTCGGAGAAATCCATCACCAAAGGTCTCATGAAGGAGGATTGGTTTTTGGTGACTTCCCAGGCTGTCGAATAGATGTAGGGCAGGAGGGAATACCGCAATTCAATGGCTTTTGCAATGGCATCGTAAATGGGCTCGCCTTTGGTTCCGAATTGGTAGATTTCACGGGGGATATCCGTACCATGTGAACGCATCATCGGGGTCATAGCACCGAATTGCATCCAACGGACATACAATTCCTGATAGGAAGGATTCAGGGCACCGCTGCTATATCCTTTTTTGTAGGAGCTGGCAAAGAATCCGCCTATGTCTGAATTCCAATAGGGGATGGCACTCATGGAGAAATTCAAGCCTGCAGGAATTTGATTGCGCAGGGAACTCCAGGAAGAATTGACATCGCCCGACCAGGTATTGGCTCCGTAACGTTGTTGACCCGCAAAAGCGGAACGTGTCAAAATAAAGACCCTTTTGTTGGATTCTACTTTGCGTTGTTTTTCGGAGATGCCACCAACGGCCATCAACGGGAAGGCATTGCGTACTTTGCGGAAGGATCCCAAATAGGTTTTCAGGTTGAAATCGGTGGCTTTGAAGGAGAGGTGATCGGGTTCGGTCGAATCCATCCACCATCCGTCAATGCCAACGGAGAACAAGCCTTTGTTCAGGTACTTCCAGTAGATTTCTCTGGCTTCGGGATTGTATGGGTCGTAAGGTTGTACGCCTGAAGGGTAATTCATATCGGGCGGCCAAGTGTCCAATCCGGATTGTGGCCAGGTTTGGAAGTTGAGCATCATGCCTTTGGGGGCCATTTCGCGGAATTGTTTGGTTTGTGGACCGAAAGACGACCAGATGGAAATGATGACATGGGCATTCATGTTGTGAATGTCGTCCACCATTTTCTTGGGGTTGGGGAATTCGGGATTGAGAAATTCCATGGCATTCCAGAGGTAGTTGTGTCCCCAATATTGCCAGTCTTGAATGATCCCATCCAAAGGCACATTGAGTTCCCTGTATTTTTTAACCACGCCAACCAATTCATTTTGGCTTTTGTAGCGTTCTTTGCTCTGCCAGAATCCATAGGTCCACAAAGGGAACATGGGTACCTGACCGGTCAAATCACGCATTTTGGCTATGGATTTATCCATGTTTCCGCCATACATGAAATAGTAATCGATGCAGTCTCCAACGTCCGATTTGAAGGAGGTCATTTCGGGTTTGTCTTCAAAGGTTGTGGGGGAATAGTTGTCCCAGAACAGGCCATAACCCATGGTTGAAACAAAGAAGGGTACATAGTCGTCGGTATTTCCCTGAACCATGTTCAAACGGATGTTTCTCAAAGAGAGCTTCCCGTGTTGTTGCTGACCCATCCCGTAAATGTCTTCGTCGGCCTGAAGCTTGAAGTTTTGTTTGACGGTAAAGGTTGGGTTGCCAACGTCGTTGAAATCGGTGAAGGTGGAACCGGATTCGGTTTCATTCAACAAAACCTGACCTTTGGCATCGTAAAAGGATACTTTTCCGTTTTTCAGGTTCAAATCGACACGCATGCCGTTGGTTTTCAACTGCAATTCGTCCCCTTTTAAGAACTGTGCAACAGTCACATTTTCAGGGGTTTTGATCACGGAAAGGCTTTCCTTTTTGAAGGGTTTGCCGGTCGGAGATTTCAAGATACGCACGGTGGAAGGTCCATAAAACTGGACCACCACATCCTGACCATTGGCTTTGGTCTGGATGCCGGATGGAATTTTCTGAATGGTCTGTGCCGAAATGCTCAATGAAAGCAAAGACGCAGCCAAAAGGGTGTTTAATTTCATGTTTATATTATTTTAAAATCCAAGAATCTAAGTCAAAGAGTTTTTTGTCTGTTCCCTTAAATACCAGGTATACATCCTGAATGCCTTTGGTTTGCTGGAGGGTGCAGCTTTGTTCAAACCAGAATTTTTTCTGATTATCAGCATTTAAAGCGCATGTTCCAATCAATTTACCTGATGGGCTGCCAATACGGATTTCAATGGAGCTGCCTTTTTGTACTTTGGAGACAGTTGCAGTAAACTGTGTGGCGACTTTGTTGAAATTCACACTTTTGATTTTGATGTAATCATCGGGATCGATTTCAGACACATACACACCGTTGGTACTGTTTCCGTAGGTTTTCAGGCCTTCGCCCCATGCCATGGTTTCGGCTTCAACACGTTTGAAAGGATTGAGTGGCTGGACGCTTTCTTTTACACCTTCCCGTGTGGGTTCAATCAATGGAATGGTTCCATCCGGATTGAATTTGAATTCTTCAATGCATACGGAACGTTTGAATCCGCCACCGCCGCGCAATGCGCCATTGTGGTAGAAGAGGTATGATTTTCCTTTGAAGTCGATCAAACCGGGGTGGTTGGTGAATGCACCGCCCTTTTGAATGACATGCATGATGGTGTCTTGATAGGTCCAGGGGCCGGTAATAGTAGGTGCTGTTGAATAAGCCAAATGCTCGGGCACACCACCTGCCGGATACAACAAATAGTATTGTTTGTTGCGTTTGTACATCCAGGGGCCTTCTTCATAGGCTGAAGGGCGTTTTTCAACATCTCTGAGACGTATGTTGAAGCCTTCTTTGTTCAAAGGCACTTGCACGATGCCGGTTTGTTGATCGTATGAAAGCATGTCTTGATTCAATTTGACATACCACAAATTTGGATTTCCCCAATACAAATAGGCTTGTCCGTCGTCGTCAATGAAAACAGTCGGGTCGATGTAACCATAACCAATCAAAAGGGGTTTACCGATGGCATCTTTGAAGGGTCCTGTGGGACTATCGGATACGCCAACACCGATGGCGTTTCCTCCATTCTTCATATTGACCGGCACATAGTAGTAGTACTTTCCGTTGCGATACACACATTGTCCTGCCCAGGCGTCTCCTCTTGACCAGTCAAAGTCTTTGTAGGAGAAGACGGAACCGTGGTCTGTCCAGTTGACCATGTCTTTGGATGAATAGCACTTCCAGTCGTTCATGGTGAAGAAATTGCGGATGGTGGTGTCTTCATCGTGTGAAGTATACACATACACCGTGCCATCGTGTACCATGGGAGCCGGATCGGCAGTGTAATAGGTCTGAACAATGGGATTGTCTGCCAATCCAGGAACCATAGCGCCGGCAATCAGCGCAATGGTTGTTGATAATCTTTTCAATTTCATGGGTAATTATTTTTTAGGGGTAAATTTATACAACAACACTCCGTGAGCTGGAACTTTGATTTTCAAAGGTTTGGAAGTGTTCAAGGTGGTGAGGTCTTGTTGTCTCCACAAATCGCGAACGGTGTTGGTGCCCTGGATGCCCAATTGGCTCCAATCGGCATAATCCATTTCAGCAATTTCCATGCCGAAGTTGCAGAATCCGACGGCTTTGCTTCCGTCTTCCATGTCTTTGACAAACATTCTGAGTTCGCCGATTTTGTGCAAGCAGGTGGCTTGTTTTCCAAGGGCATCTTGATTGACTGCAAGCACTTCGTCGTTGGTCAACAAGTTCAGGGTGAAATCGTCGAGAATTTCCATGTCGCAACCAATGAGCAGAGGAGATGAGAACAAGCTCCACAAGCTGATGTGCAGGTATTGTTCATCGGGTTTGAGGCGACTTGGGTGTGGGTTGCCCCAACCTACAGTACCAACAACCAACATGTCAGGATCGTTCCAGTTTCCTGGTTTGGCATAAGGTGCACCTGCATCCTGAGACAAGGCGATGTTTTTAACACTGGTCCAAGTATCGGTGATGTCGTTGGTGGTTCTCCAGTTGTTTCCATAAACGGAATCGCCCCATTTCCAAACATCAGACATGCCGTACTGACACAATCCGTATACGATGTCTCTGGGTTGTTCGCGTAGGTATTTACCCATAAGTGAGAATGGTTTCTTGGCAGTTTCCAAAACGCTGCCACCTGAGTAAGAAAGAGACGAGACTTTGTAAGGATCGTTGTCTGGAAGTCCGTTGATGACGTTGCCATAGCTGCACCAGTCGTATTTCAAATAGTCAAAACCCCAGGCAGCATAGCTTTCGGCATCTTGTTTTTCGAAACTGTAACTACCTGCACAACCACCGCAAGTCCAGGGACCGGGGCTGGAATACAAGCCAATTTTAAGACCCAAACCGTGCACATAATCGGCCAATTGCTTCATATCGCCAAAGCGTTTGTTTGGAACAATGTAGCCTTTCTCATCGCGCAATGGGCCTTGCAAATTTACGTCGTTGGATTTTCTATTGTTCTGCCAAAAGTCGTCAATGTTGATGTAAGACCAACCATGCTGCTGCAATCCACTGTTAATCATGGCATTGGCTGCACGTTTAACTTTATCGGCTGAGACTTCTCCTGCGAAGCAGTTCCAGCTATTCCAACCCATGGTGGGGGTAAGGGCGATGCGGTCGCCACATTCGATGGTGAATGTCTTTTCAGCCGTTCCTTTGGCATTTTTTGCTTTAAAAGTAACTACGTAACTGCCTTTTTGTTTTAGAACTCCCGTGATAACACCTGTTTTGGAATCCAATTTTAAACCGTTTGGCAAATTGGAAACAGTAAAGGTCATCGGTCTGTCTCCGGTGGCAGGAATCATGTAATGAAAAGGGGATCCTGGTCTGACACCATAAATTCTCGGGCCATTGATTTTTGGGGTGGCCGCAGGTTTGGGTGTGAGAATGTATTTGACATTGGAGATGGGATGATAGGTGCGTATGGAAGCCGGATCGGATGTTTCGAACTTGGCATCCACCCAATCGGCATGGTCGTAATAATCGCCATTGCCACCATCGGCTACAATCAGTTCCATTTTTTTCACGCCTGTCAGGTCGACCGTGCAAGATCTGGCCGGATTGCCAACACGCATAATTCCGCTGGAAAACAGCTTTTTGCCATCGCCCATGACGACAAATTCAACAGCTGCGTTTTGACCCTTGACTTCATCGTCAATACCAAATTTTGCCGTAAAACTGCTTGTTTTGCCATCGAGTTGCAACATCAGGGTACTGACAGCGTGTGTGCCAAAGCCTCTGGTAAAGGTTTCTCCGGCAATGGTAAAGGTTTTTCCGTCAACGGTTTTGTTTTTCTTCGGTGTTCCGTAACCTTGCGTAGCTACGCTCAAATCGAGTTCGTCCAACCAAACGGTTTCGGCTTGCATCGTCATGCCAAAACTCAGGGACAAAATCAATAGGAGTGTTGTCCATTTTTTGAAAGTTTTTTTCTGATTCATGTTTTTATCGTAAGGTGATAATGATGGATTTCAAGTCTTTCGCATCGGAGCTGTTGCCGTAGAATACTTCGTACTGACCGGGGGTTACGGCCATTTGTCTTTGTGTCCAGTCATAAAACTCAAAAGCATTGGGATTGAGTACGATTTTCTCGGTTTTTGCTTTTCCTGCATCCAAAGTGATGCGACTGTAGGCTCTCAGGGTTTTGAGGGGGCCTTCCACATCGTTGATTTTCCGGATATACACTTGCAAAACTTCTGTACCTGAGCGTTTTCCGATGTTTTTCACGGGAATGGTGAGTTGTACGGGTTCGGTTTTGGATAGGGTGGTTTTGGATGCTGTGGCTTGTCCGATGTCAAATTGGGTGTAACTGAGGCCGAATCCAAACGGGAACAGATGGTCGGTGGTGTATCGATAGGTTCTGTTTTTCATGGAATAGTCTTCAAAGTCACCCAGATTGTCGGAGTTCTTGTAAAAGGTGATGGGGAGTTTTCCGGATGGGTTGAAATCGCCAAACAAAACGTCTGCAACGGCTTTTCCACCTGCTTCACCCGCATACCATGCTTGTAAAATGGCATCGCAAGTCTGGGTTTCGGGGGTGAGGGCGATGGCCGAGCCTGAACAGTTTACAAAGACGATTTTCTTGCCTGCATCTTTTAGTGCTTTCAGGCAATTTCGTTGAACTGCAGGCAGATCAATATTGGTTCTGTCACCTCCTTTGAATCCGGGATAGGAGACCGGCATTTCTTCACCTTCCAAATTTCCGGACAATCCGCCAACAAAGACAACGGTTTCGATGCCTTTGAGTTTTTGAATGAGTTCGGTATAGTCGACATCCACTTCTTTACCGAAATCAAATTCGATGTTGGCCTGCCAGTCGTTGAGTTGGGCGTATCGGATTTCGATGTTGTAGGTTTTTCCGGCTTCAACTTTGAAGGGCATTCTGGAGGGCAGGGTACGCCAGTTGTTGTAGGTTTGAATTTGCTGGCCATTGACCAACAATTCATAGTAACCGGTGGCTCCGCCTTTAAAAACGAGCTCTTCTGTGGTTTTGGCCTTAAATTCAGTCTGATAGAGGGCGGAAAATCCTGTCAATTTGACACCGGAAGCAAATTCGTGTTGTCCGGCTGTAGTCATTTTAAAAGCATTGACGAGTTGAACACTGATAACAGGAGTGCCTTTTCTGTCGGGATTGTTCCAGTAAGTGGCTTTCATACCGGGCTTTCCGTCCTGTGAAAATTGGGAAAAGTAACTTTCGGTGATTTTGTCTTCTACCAAATCGCAACCTTTGTCGTAGAAGATTTTGGATGCAGGCATTTTGGATTTGATGCCGTCTAAAATGGTGATGGTTGAATTGGGTGTTCCGTTGTAATTGCCCCACAACATGACTTTGTCGTTGGCATTCGGGCCGATGACGGCAATTTTTGCGCCTTTTTTGCTCAATGGCAACAGATTGGCTTTGTTTTGCAACAAGGTCATGGTTTGTTGTGCCATTTGATAGGTCAGGTTTTTATGTTTCTCACTGTTGAGAATGCTTGGTGGTAACTGAGCCCAGGGTACGATGGCATCATCATCGAAATCGCCGAGTTCAAAACGGCCTTTTAAAATGCGCATGAGGCTTTTGTCGATGTCTGATTCTTTGATCAGTCCTTTTTCGACGCCTTCAGGCAGGTTTTTGTAGGGATAGTTTTCCCAGACGCATTCGACATCGGTTCCGGATAAAACGCCTTTGGCTGCAGCATGGGTCGGGGTGGAGGATACTTTATGGGTGGTATAGAAGTCGGTAATGGCACCACAATCGGAGACGACCAGGTGTTTGAAACCCCATTCGTCACGCAAAATGCGTTGAAGCAATCGGGTGCTGCCGCAGCAGGGTTCATCATCGAGCCGCTGGTATGCACACATGACTTGTCGTACGTCTGCATCTTGCACCAATGCCTTGAATGCAGGCAGATAGGTTTCGTACAATTCTCGAGGACTGACTTGATTCAAATTGAGTTCGTGTCTGCTCCATTCGGGGCCTGAATGTACGGCAAAGTGTTTGGCACAGGCCAAGAGTTTGCGGTATTTGGCATCGGCAGGACCCTGCAGGCCTTTAACCACTTGCACACCCATTTTGGAAGTTAAATAGGGGTCTTCTCCGTAGGTTTCCTGACCGCGTCCCCATCTGGGATCTCTAAAGATGTTGACATTGGGTGTCCAGACGGACAAGCTTAAAAAGCGCTTGTTTTCGTTGCCAGCATTGAGCCATTGGTGGTATTTGGCTCTGGCTTCATCCGAAACAGCATCATAAATATTGAAAAGCAAGGATTCGTTGAAAGAGGCGGCCATGCCTATGGGTTCGGGAAAAACCGTCACATTGTCGTTGTTGGCATACCCGTGAAGGGCTTCACTCCACCAATTGAACTTGCGGATGCCCAAGCGGGGGATGGCATCGCTTTGATCACACATCAATGCGGCTTTTTCAGTCAGGGTCAATCTGGAGATCAGATCGGCTGCTCTTTGTTCAAAGCTCAATGCGGGGTTCTTGTAGGGTAGGGTTTGTGCCAAAAGCAAGCTGGGGCACAGGAACAAGAACAGCAAAAGGGGAATTTGCTTTTTTGTTTTCAATTTATTTTTCATGATGAAGTAAATACTATATGGTACGAAGAACAAAAATAGGGGTTTTATCATGGTTCAAAGCATACAAATGTTGCAAATTATAACAGAATGGTTGAAAGTCGTCGGTTTGTGTTCATTTCAGGTGAATACTGAATTTCACATAACGGTAGTTTTTTCTACTTTTGTTTCAGAAATTAATTCCATGAAACACATCCTTTTACTCATTGGTTTGATCTCTTGCCTGAGTTTGAATGCTCAGAACGATTTGGTTTTTTCGCCCATCAACAGCAATGATGGTTTGTCGGACAACCGTGTTCGGAGCATTTGTCAGTTGAATGATGGCAGAATGGTCTTTGTCACGGAGGGCTTGATCAATTTGTATGACGGGGTTCGTTTCAAATATCTGCATTACGATGACAGGAAATCTTATCCTTTGCTCGATTATTCGGGTTGGCATCGGGTGTATGTAGATTCGGACAAGCTTTTATGGATGAAAATCAAACAGCGTTTGTACGTATTTGACACGCGCAAAGAGGTTTATATTGCGAATACGGACAGTTTGTTTAAAAAACAGGGTGTTCGGAACGTTGTTCGGGACATTTTCATCGACAGCAACAAAGATTACTGGTACATCACCGACC
>CAYYJF010000029.1:0-22346 GCA_964472175.1 uncultured Bacteroidales bacterium
AGAAAGCCATGACGCATAAGATCCTGGAAAACGAAGAAATCCGAAATATTTATACGGCACTGGGAGTCAGTATTGGTACAGAAGAAGATTCAAAAGCATTGAATATCAGTAAACTGAGATATCACAAGATCATTATCATGACCGATGCCGATGTCGATGGTTCACACATCGACACGCTCTTGTTGACCTTCTTCTTCAGACAAATGAAGGTGCTGATTGAGAATGGGTATATTTATATTGCCACACCACCTTTGTATTTGTGCAAAAAGGGAAAAGTGGAGGAATATTGCTGGACCGAACAACAAAGAATTGCCTTCATTGATAAATATGGCGGCGGAAATGAAAATTCTGTTCATACCCAACGATATAAAGGTTTGGGAGAAATGAATGCAGAGCAACTTTGGAGTACCACGATGAATCCGGAAAACCGCACATTAAGGCAGGTTACCATTGAAAATGCAGCTGACGCAGATCATGTTTTCTCCATGTTGATGGGGGATGATGTGGCTCCACGCAGAGAGTTTATTGAAGCCAATGCCAGTTATGCCAATATTGATGCTTAATCCGACATTCTAATCAAAGGCAAATTTATAGAGCCGTCTCAAAAAAATTGAGGCGGCTTTTTATTTGCTATCGTCGAAATCGATGATGTTGTGAATGGTAATTAATCCGACAATTTGATTGATGTCGTTGGGTGCATGAACGGCAATAGAGGTTATTTTATTGGTCGTCATGATGCCCAATGCATCATTTACATGCGCATGCGCAGAGATTTTCTTATAACCACAAGTCATAAAATCAACCGCTTTTCTGTCTAAAATATCTTCGTAGTTTTGAATGGCTCTTCGAATGTCACCATCGGTAATGATCCCAGTCATCACATCCTGCTCATTTAAAACCATGGTCATGCCTTTTCTTCTGTCACTGATGACATAGATGACATCTTTAAAAGAATCAGATTCATGCACCGTTGGGATATCTCTGCTCATCAAATCATCCACACGGTTATTTAATGAACGACCCAAAGCACCACCCGGGTGAAACTTCGCATAATCGTCCATTTGAAATCCCCTTTTTTTCATCAGGCAGATGGTCAACGCATCGCCCATGACCAATGTTGCCGTGGTGGAAGTGGTCGGCGCCAAACCCAGCGGACAGGCTTCCCCCCCCACATTGACATTTAAAACAATGTCGGCTTCACGCCCAAGTGGAGAATTGGCATTGCCAGTCATGGCAATCAGTTTTGCGCCAATTTTTCGAATGGGTGAAAGGATATTGCTGATTTCCAGTGTGCTTCCACTGTTTGAAATGGCAATGACCACATCATCTTTCGCAACCATTCCCAGGTCGCCGTGCAATGCATCCGTCGCATTCATAAAAATGGCCATGGTACCGGTTGAAGCCAAAGAAGCCGCAATTTTCTGACCAATTAGACCGGTTTTTCCGATTCCGGTCACGACCACTTTGCCGGTTGAATTCCCAATCATATTCACGGCATCATTGATGCTTTCACCAATCCGATTCCCAACCTTTTGCAGTTCGGCAATTTCTTGGTTAAAAACCTCTTGGCTGATTTGAATGTAATTCATAGAGAGAACGTTATGTTATCGATTAGGCTTTTATTAAAGAGTCAATGTCTTTGGCTTGTTTCAGAATGTCAAAGACTGAATGCAGTTTCAGTTGATTCGGCCCGTCAGAAATGGCGTTGTCCGGATCGGGGTGAATCTCGGCAAAAACAGCATCAATGCCAACAGCCAGTGCCGCACGAATCAGTGGGGGAACCAAGTCTCTGTTTCCACCGGTAGAAGTGCCTTGTCCTCCCGGTTTTTGCACCGAATGGGTTGCATCAAAAACAATGGGGTAACCCAAAGCCCGCATTTCCACCAAGCCCGTCATATCTACAATCAAATTGTTGTAACCGAAAGAGCTTCCGCGTTCACAAAGCAAAATGTTCCTGTTGCCCGCCTCTTCCAATTTGCTGACCACGTTTTTCATGTCCCAGGGAGCCATAAACTGTCCTTTCTTGACATTGACGACTTTACCAGTATTGGCAGCAGCAACCAACAAGTCTGTTTGTCTGGATAAAAATGCAGGAATCTGCAGCATATCAACCACCTCGCCCACAATAGGGCATTGCCATGTTTCGTGAACATCCGTGACCAAAGGAACGCCAAAAGTCTCCCTGACTTTTTCAAGAATTCTAAGTCCCTCCTCCATGCCTACACCCCTGTTCGAGTGGATGGAAGAACGGTTGGCTTTGTCGAATGATGATTTGAAAATATAGGGAATATTGAGTTCTGAACAATGCGAAACCAGCTTTTCAGCGACCTGCATGACCATTTTCTCACTTTCTATGGCACAAGGCCCTGCGATTAAAACAAAAGGCTTGTTTCCACCAATGGAAACATTTCCAGACATAGAAATCACATGGGTTGGTGGTAAATCCATATATAAAACGGTTTAAGGTCGTACCCCTAAGAGGCATATTCGTTGATGACTTACGTGCGAGCAAAGGTATCCATTCCAGTCGAAAAAATGCCTATCTTTGCATAAAAATTACGTAATCCAATGAATGCGACATTACTAGAGTTGTTGGCAAAAAAAATATTTGTATTGGACGGAGCTACCGGTTCAATGATTCAAACTTTTCAATTAACCGAATCCGATTTCAGAGGAGATCGATTCAAAAATTGGGATAAAAATCTAAAAGGTAACAACGATTTGCTGTGCCTGACCAAGCCCGAAGTGGTTACGGCCATACATGAAGCCTATTTGCAAGCCGGAGCCGATTTGATCGAAACCAACTCCTTCAATGCAACGTTCATCTCCCTTGCCGATTATGGCATGGAAGGATTGGCCTACGAAATCAATAAAAATGCAGCATCCCTAGCCAAAGCAGCTGCACAGAAATACAGCGCATTAACACCGGACAAACCCAGATTTGTGGTGGGCTCGATGGGTCCCACCAATAAAACCGCATCCATGTCGCCCGATGTCTCTGACCCCGCTGCCAGAAGCATCACCTTTGATGCATTGGTACAAGCTTACAGAGAACAAATCAGCGGATTAAGGGATGGTGGTGCCGATATCCTGTTGGTTGAAACCATTTTCGACACCCTTAATGCCAAGGCGGCTTTGTTTGCCATTGAGCAAGAAGCAGAAACCACCGGCATAGAGCTTCCTGTCATGATTTCCGTGACTGTAGCCGATACCAGTGGCCGAACCCTTTCTGGTCAAACCCTGAAAGCCTTTTTGACTTCCGTTTCACACCTGCCCGTCTTGAGCATTGGCATGAATTGTGGCTTTGGTGCCACTCAAATGAAACCCTATTTGGAAGAATTGGTCAATAGCACCGCCTTTAGAATCAGCTTGCATCCCAATGCCGGTTTGCCCAATCAGCTTGGTGAATACGATGAATTGCCCGAAACCATGGCCAAAACCATCGAAGAATATTTGCAAAAAGGCTGGATCAACATCATTGGAGGATGCTGTGGCACAAGACCCGCGCACATTGCCGCCATTGCAGAAGTGGCCAAAAAATATGCGCCCCGACCCATTCAAACGTATGTCCCTCAAACATGGGTCAGCGGTTTGGAGCCTTTGCACATTCATCCAGAAAGCAATTTTATCAACATCGGGGAACGATGCAATGTGGCCGGCTCCAGAAAGTTTGCACGCCTGATGAAAGAGGAAAAATTTGAGGAAGCCCTGTCCATTGCCCGTTTGCAAGTAGAAAATGGTGCTCAGGTGCTGGATATCTGTATGGATGATGCCATGTTGGATGCCCAGACCTGTATGGTTCATTTCCTTCACCTCATCGCCTCTGAGCCAGAAATATCCAAAGTACCGATGATGATCGACTCCTCCAAGTGGGAAGTCATCGAAGCCGGATTGAAGTGCGTTCAGGGCAAATCTATTGTGAATTCCATCAGTTTAAAAGAAGGAGAAGCCGCATTTTTGGAAAAAGCCAGATTGATTCACCGCTATGGTGCAGCCGTGGTGGTGATGCTCTTTGACGAAAACGGACAGGCCGATAGCTACGACCGAAAAATTCAAGTCGCCAAAAGAAGTTATGATTTGCTCGTGCAACATGGTTTCCCAGCCGAAGACATCATCTTTGATCCCAATGTGTTGGCCATTGCAACAGGCATTGCTGAGCACGACAACTATGGTGTTGATTTCATACAATCGTGCACCTGGATCAAAGCAAATTTGCCTCATGCCAAAATCAGTGGTGGTATCAGCAACCTATCCTTTTCCTTCAGAGGCAACGATTTGGTGCGTGAAGCCATCCATTCCGTCTTTTTGTATCATGCCATCAAAGCCGGTCTGGACATGGGCATTGTCAATGCAGGCCAGATGACCCCTTACGACCAAATCGATGTGCAGTTGTTAAAGTTGACAGAAGACGTCGTTCTAAACAGACGTTCCGATGCAACCGAAGAAATGCTCTCCTATGCAGAGCAACTCAAAATCTCGGCTGAACCCAAATTGGCCAATTCCGATGAGCAGCAACAAAGTTGGCGCAATCTGCCTGTCGAAGAAAGACTCAAACACGCCTTGGTGCGGGGTATCTCAGATTTTCTGGAACAAGATATAACAGAGTGCATTGCGCTGTATCCGGTTGCCATTGACATCATTGAAGGCCCCCTAATGCAGGGCATGAATACCGTTGGTGATTTGTTTGGAGATGGCAAAATGTTTTTGCCTCAAGTAGTTAAAAGTGCCAGGGTGATGAAAGCCTGTGTGGCCATTTTGGAGCCGCTCATATTATCACAGAAGAAAAATGCAGAAACAAAACCCGTCAAATTCTTGTTGGCAACCGTAAAGGGCGATGTTCATGACATAGGAAAAAATATCGTCAGTGTGGTGCTATCCTGTAACGGTTTTGAAATCATTGACTTAGGCGTGATGGTGCCGGGTGAAAAAATCATTGAAGAAGCCATCAAACACCAAGTTGATGCGGTTGGTTTAAGCGGATTGATTACCCCTTCTCTGGATGAAATGGCCAAAGTTTGCCGGAGCATGCAGGAAAAAGGGATGAACATTCCCATTCTCATTGGCGGCGCCACCACCAGTGAACTCCATACCTCCATCAAAATTGCCCCGACGTACGAAGGTGGCGTGTTTTACGTCAAGGATGCATCCCGCGCTTCCAATGTGCTGAAAAATGTGACCGACCAACACCTGAAATCTGCCTTCAGAAAAGAGACAGATGAAAGATATGCAAACGTACGGGCCTTGTATGAACAAACCAGGCGTAAATCCGATTATTTAAAATTGACCGATGCCAGAAACAATGGCTTGAAGCTGGATTGGGCCAAAGAACAGATCGCAATTCCAAATCAATTGGGAATCACCGAATATGCGGATTTCCCTTTGAGCGAAATCATCCCTTTTATTGATTGGACGTATTTCTTTTATACCTGGGATATGCGCGGAACATACCCTGCTGTTTTGGATCATCCGGAAAAAGGGAAAGAAGCCAGAATATTGTTTGAAGATGCCAATCTCATCCTAAAAGATTTGGAAAGGAACCAAAAGATCAAAGCCAAAGCTGTTGTGGGATTGTTTCCTGCGAACGCTTCGGGTGACGACATCGTTGTTGATAAAAACGGACAACAAATTCCGTTTTACCATTTGAGAGATCAACGCAAACGTGCTGAAGGCGAGCCAAACCTGTGTTTGTCCGATTTTATTGCGCCAAAAGAATCCGGCATTCAGGATTATATTGGTGGATTTTCTGCATCGATTTTTCAGCAACCCGAAAATTTGTCCCAACAGGCCAGACAGTCGGGTGACGATTATACAGCCTTGTTGATTGAAACCCTTTGTGATCGGTTGGTAGAAGCCTTTGCCGAATTGCTGCATTTGAAAGTCCGTAAGGAATTGTGGGGTTATGCACCCAATGAACCCCTTGATTTTGACGCGATCAGAGCCGAAAAATACAGTGGAATAAGACCGGCTATCGGCTATCCTGCTTGTCCTGACCACAGCGAAAAATTGCGCTTGTTTGAATTGCTGGAAGTAACCAAACGAACAGGTGCCAGCTTGACCGACAGTTATATGATGAATCCTGCCTCTTCGGTCTGTGGTTTTTATCTGGCCAATCCTGCTGCCAAATACTACAACATCATCCACATCACAAAAGATCAGGCCGATGACTATTTTAAAAGAAAAGGCCGGGTGTTTGAACCGATGCGTCAATTCATCATTTAAAGGGATAAAATTTCAGGGTTGTTTTTGATGTATTCTTTGGCATCCTTGTATCCGTGCCGGTAGATTTTCAAGTAGGATTCAAAATTGAATTCGTGGTGGTGCTCCAGGCTGTATGACTCAATCACATGGCTGCAAAGTGCCTTCCCTGGTCTGGAATTGACATGTTGAATGCCCCGCAATGCTGAAACAATGGCATTGATGGGCCGTTTCATCTGTTTTGGCGGAAGGTAGGGCAACACATCCACCCCGACCACCGCTCTGCAACTTTTTGCCAGCGGTTGAGTCGGAAAATTGTTGAGGATGCCACCATCCAAATAATATTGTCCATTCATTTCAACCGCCTCAAAGACACCGGGTATACTGGATGAGGCGGTGACCCATTCAGCCAAATTTCCTCCTGAATCTTTGATTTCCCAAGCCATGCTGCTCATATTGGTCACACAGATATGCATTTTTTTGGGTAACCCTTCGAAAGAATTATGAGGGATGAGCTCGTGGAGTAGATCTGTAACAACCATGTGCGTGGAAAACCCCGATTTCCAAAACCCGGGTTTAAACCGAAGCAATTTAGTCACTTTGTACAAACGATCCTGTTCGATGAGTTTCAACATTTCCTCAGGTGTAAAACCGGCTGCAAATAAGGTGCCAATGATGGCGCCCATGCTTGTTCCGGAGACCACTTCAAAATTCAGACCGTTTTCCAGTAAAGCTTGCAAAACACCAATATGTGCCAATCCGATGGCTCCACCGCCTGAAAGACAAATACCCAATGGCGCAAGATGATCCAGCTTATCCATATCATTTTTATTTTAACCAAAGATAATGCTGATTTTGTGAAAAAATCAACCTATTTTAAAAACTCCAGGCGATTCTGGCATAGACTGCATAAAGTGTTGAAGACCCACCATTTGCTGAAAAAGCCGATCCATTCAGGATTTGTCCCAAAATCAAGGCATTCAAATTGTCCGTAAGGGAGACATCGATGCTTGGGCTCAGGTAATACGCGTGATCCTGAAAGTTGTACATGCCGGCCAAAGAAGATTTGAAGATGGGTGAAAACGAATGCGAAACAAGTCCAAAACCACCGAATTTTCCAAAAGAGAGGCGCTTGGGGTCCAAGGAGGCTCCGTTGGATAGCGGTGCGTAGGAGCGGTTGTATGATGCATGATTGTTGAAAATGCACGTCGCATGCAAATACCATTCACCTGGCAAGGCCCGATCTACATCCAGCGTGCCAACCAATGTTTTATCCGAATAGACAGAGACTTCACCCCTGAATGCCAAGTCTTGAATGTTGCCCGACCAACCTCCTCCTGCCATCCAATCCCGACCAACCTTTCCTGCAAGCAACTGCCAATCAATATCATGCTGATTGAAGAAATAGCGCATGGCAGCAGTCACTTGCCTGTTGCTGTCTAATTTGATGGCCAAATCCAAGGCCGCATTGTCCGAAGTATAACAGGTCAACGACACGGCATCACTTCCGGGACGTTCCTGATAATCAAAATCCATATAAGAATAAGAATTGAACAAATCATTGGGATTCCAAACCAAACCAATGCCCCAGTTGATGCGTTGTCGACCAACACGCAACTCCCAGTTTTTGAAGGTGCATGCGCCATAGAGTCTGTCCAGCGCTGTGTTCATGAAGTAACCCGGTTGGGTGATGGTGTTTTTTGTTAAATCCAACAGCCCGGAATCATATTCAAAGAGCGTGGCATAAGTCGGATTTTTGCGTATTAGTGGGCCGGATAATATCCTGTTTCGCAATCCAAGATGTACTTGCACAGATGGCAGCAAATGGGCCTCCAATTCAAAACGTTGTTGAAATTGGTTGAAGGTGTAATGTTGATTCTGACGAAAAAAACCCTGCATGTCTGTCACTTTCCCTGAAAAATTCAGTTCCGTTTGTGAGAAGCCAAGCATCGGAAAGCCACCCATCAATAAAAGCAACCAAATGCGGGTTCGCATAGCTATTTGCGTTTTTCGTCTTTGATGATTTGTCCGTCCTCCAGCACGATGATGCGGTGGGCTTTGTTCATCACCCTGGGGTCGTGCGTGGAGAATATAAATGTAACCTGTTCTTTTTCATTTAGTTCCTCCATTAGCTGGAGCAAGTTTTCTGTGGATTTCGAATCCAGATT
This sequence comes from uncultured Bacteroidales bacterium, assembly GCA_964472175.1. Taxonomy (GTDB): domain Bacteria; phylum Bacteroidota; class Bacteroidia; order Bacteroidales; family UBA1402; genus UBA8389. Next base: position 8,364 of record CAYYJF010000029.1, read on the forward strand.
GGCCGTTGGTTCATCGGCAAGTATAAATCTTGGAACCGAAGCAATGGCACGGGCAACAGCCACCCTTTGCTGTTGACCACCGGAGAGTTCATTCGGTCTGCTGTTTTCCCGGCCTTCCAAACCGACTTTTTTCAACATTTCTGCGGCTTTTTCTTGAATCACTTTCTTGGACAAACCCTGCAACTCCATCACAAAACCCACGTTTTCCGAAGCGGTCAACACCGGGATCAAATTGTATGCTTGAAAAACAAAGCCGATGTGGTTCAGCCTAAAGTCAATGAGCTGCTTGGAACTCATGGCGGTAATGTCTTGACCATCAATGCGTATTTCTCCCGATGTGGGGGTGTCCAACCCGCCAATCAAATTCAGCAGGGTGGTTTTACCCGATCCCGAAGGCCCAACAATGGCCGTGAAAGCACCTTTCTCAATGTTTATATTGACGTGATTGACAGCAGTGACTTTCACTGCCGAATTCTCATAGGTTTTAACCAGATCCTTTATCTCAATAACATTCATACTTTTACATTTTTGATCAACGTTCAATTATCTGATTTAAGTGCTTCGATGGGTCTCAAACGCAAAGCTTTGATGGCAGGAGCAATGGAAGAGAGGATGGAAACCGCCACCACCATAAGACTGATTCCGAAAAAATAGTCGGGCGTAATGCTCGGATACACCGATGAAGACCAACCGATGGCTTCGAAACCTTCACCGACCGATTCAAAATGCAGGCCTGTCTTGCCTGTAATGAAGATCACCACCCACCCAATGAACATGCCAATAGATGCGCCCGACAAAGAAAGATAAGTGGTTTCCAATACAATCATACCAAAGATTTTTTTGCGTGACATACCGATGGCCATGAGCATTCCCAACTCTTTGGTCCTTTCCAACACCGACATTAGCATGGTGTTGATGATGCCAAATGCCAGGGCAAACAAGATAAATCCTAAAATGATGTAATTGAAAAGGGACATATAATCGGACATCATGCCGGCGTCCGGCACCAGCGCTTTCCAATTGTACACACCAAGTTTTGGATATGCCTTTTTGATGCTGTTTTGTACGCTCGATAACTGGGAGTGTTCGTCCAACAAAATAACAATTTCATGGATTTCATTTTTTTGCAAACCGCATATTGGGTACAGATTTTTTGCCGGGACAAACGCATTTTTTCGATCAAAAGCAGCATTGTCTGTTTTGAAAATCCCGCAAACTCGAAACGTCTCATTTACAAGTGCTCCATTTTTATCTGTGATGGTGAAAACGATTTTTGATCGCAATCTGTACCTCAAAGCTGCCGTTGAGAGATGCGCACCATATCTGGAGAGCTCTTTTTGAGAAAATACTGTTTGTAGGCTTCTTTGAAATTGCTTCAGGGTGTTGAAGCGTTTGCCGGCAAAAGGGATGAGGCGTACAATCAAATTTTCAGGGATGCCCAAAGCATGCAATGAATCCAAAGCGGCTTCATCCAGAACATAACATTTGATGCGCAAATCCTCAGCCGTTTTTTCACTAATGAAGATGGTGTTTTCATCCAATGGATTTAGGTAAACACTCTCCGGGTTGATGGTTTTTGTATGCAATTCCGAAACCAACATCTCAATTTCCGGATCCACTCCGTTGAGCATCAGGGAGGTGGTGCCATACGGGGTAGAAGCCAAAGCTGAAACCAAATAGCGTTTGGCAATGGCTTTTATTTCTGGTTGTTGCTCCAAAAATTGCAGGACATCGTTCGATTCGGGAATGCTTTTTTCGATGTCTTCATTGTTGAGAAATTCTGGATGAAACAGGTTGATGTGACCCTGTTCCACATGAATGACAGCGTCAATCCGTTGATTGGACCAACCGATGATCAGGCCGCAAGCGAAAACCCCTGCTGCAACACCAATGGCCACGGCTGTCATCACAATCAAGCTGCGTTTCCGATTACGGCCAATGTTTCTCCATGCAATTGAGGACAATATCATAGGGTTGCGTATTTAACCATGAATAGATTTTACGGGGTTGATGTTGAGTATTTTCCGAATCGGAAGCAGACTGGCAACCACCACCATCAAAAGAACAACAAGTATTTGGGTGAAAAAATAGGCATCGAACAAAGCCAATGGCAAAACCGGATCAAATCCGTAATCCTGATACATTTTTGCCAGATTTCCTGTCATTCGAATGGGATGATCATGCCCGAGAAGCAAGAGGGGAATCGCGGCCAAAGCACCTGACAAGATGCCGATAAATCCCATAAAAGCCATTTCGAGAACCAGCATTTTTGCCAAAAGATGTTGTTTCATGCCAATTGCAACCATCATGCCAAATTCACGCCGCCTTTCCGAAAGCATCATTTGTACCGTCCCGTATATTCCGAAAAACACGATTAAGTACAAAATTCCAATCAAGATCAATCCACTTTTGCTATCACCTTCAATTTGTTGTTTTAGCGTTGGCGAAACCTCCATCCAATCGCGTACGACAAACGTTTTTCCCAAAGACATGGTGGACAATTGGTCTTTTGTTTTTTCCAACAATCGGTTTCGATTCAAATTGATGTTGATGGACGTGATCCGACCTTCCAGCGAAAAGAACTCCCCGGCTTTTTCAATGGGCAACACCACCAATTTGTTGTCCAATTCAATGGAAGGCATTTGAATGATGCCTTTTACCGGAAACAAATGTGCGGCACTTGCACCGTGATAACCTTGTCCCATCAACACAAGCGTATCTCCAACGTTCAATTTCAAAAATTGAGAAAGCCGATCTGAAATCAAGGCTCCCGAATCGTCAGCATTGAGGTGTTTCGAAGGAATGTAAGCAGTCTTGAATACCTCTTCAATGGCGCTTTCCCCAAATTGGTTTGTCTGAAGCATCTCCCTCAAAACTTGCTCCTGTGTAAAAGACTGGTGGTTGATGGCATGCAAATAGGCCCACTGTTGCGACGATAGCTTGACTTGCTTTTTCAAACGTTCCAGGGCCAAATCGGAAATTCTGTAACGGACAAGTTTTTCCTCAGGGTTGGACAATGCCCGTTCCTTCATCAAGTCAATACCCGTGATGAGCACGCCTTTTGTCTGAATGCCGTTTGAAGCCAGGCCGAAAGATTCGATTCTGGGCGCTGCGATCCGTACATTTGGCTGATTCTGAATGCTTTGAATAAAACCTTTTTCAGGAAGAAAAGCATTGTCAATGGAAGGGTCATCTGCAAAATCGCGGTGTTGAATTTGAATATACCCACTGTAGGATTCAATGATTTGATGAATCATGTGGTCGTACGTCCCAATCTGAAACGAGCGCATGATGATGGAAAAAAAGACGGCAAAAAAGATGGAGGCAGCCGTAATCAAGGTACGCCGCCGGTTGCGCCATAAATTTCGCCAGGAAATACGAATCAAATATTTGAAGCTCTTATTGTACACGTTTCATGTTTTGTTGGGTAAACAAATTGGCATCAAAAGTCTTGTTAAATTGCATTTTCTCAATTTTGACGACCGTTTTCGATTCTTTGTCGTCCGATGGGATGATTTCCAGAATGGAAGGCAATTTTCTTCCGTCAAAAACGGCCAGCTTTGACCCTTTGTGGGTTTTGACCAGGTATTTATCTTCATCATAGTATTCTGCTTTGATCTGTAGATAGTCCTGTTGCGTAATCCAAAGAATGATTTTCCCCCATACCACATTGGCGCGGCTGAGCGGTAACAACTCAATGCACCAACAGGATTGATTGTCAACGACATCGGTCTTTAATAATTTTTGGGTATAATCTTTTAAAAAAGAGGATTCTTTCAAAATGTCATCGTTGGAAAAATCCGAACCCATCCAGCCTTGCGACATCATGGAGGGTGGTAATTTGATGATGCGTTGAATGTCGGGAGTCCAACTCCACAAATTGTTCCCCGACTTTAAAAACGTTTTTCCTTTATCATTGGCCGGATAGGTAATATAGGTCAATGCTTTTTGGTTTCCTTCAGCCCAGCTTTTAAAAGCAATACGCCTTTGGTACTTCGGACGGACAATGGTCATACTCATTTCGCTGTAACTGGATTTTTCCCCGTTCAGTTTTTCATCCGATTTGCGCACAATCTCTTTTGCATCCTGTGCCAGGGTTTCGATCGAAAATAAAGAGAGAATAGTCAAAGTTAAGGCAACTATGTTTCTCATATTAAACCATTTAGTCTCGACCAGAAGTCGAGATGAGTTCGTGAATTTTATTGTTCAATGCATTGGATTTAAGCAATTTTTCCAACGTCAAATGCATGCGATAATTCCACTCGTTTTGATGGTTGGACGGCACATTGATGCGCTCCGTAGATGGGTCCCGATGCGACAAAGATTCATCCATGGCCATGATATCCTGCCAGGGAAAAACGACCAACATGGAAGGTGCAAACAAATGATTTCTGACAATCCAGGTTGCCAGTTCTTCGGTACACGTGGTGGGTGCATTACCGGCTTTCCAAAGTATCTGGTTGTAAAACTGTTGCGTCATTTCCGGTTGTTCTGTCCACCACAAGCGCAATGGAGACATGTCGTGGGTGGAGGTTGTCAACACCGATTGGTATGGGAGCGTGTTCAGATTTTCAAAATGCGATCCCGTTTTTTTTGGCATGCGTTGAATTTCCAGACTCAAAATACCCAACTGTTGCATGACTTCAGAAACGCCCTCAGGGATCATGCCCAAATCCTCACCGCAAGGGAGCATTTTTGTGGCTTCAACAATGGGGCCAAGCTTTTTCTTTGCTTCCTGTTTCCAAAAATCGATGCTGCGGGCATAGAAGAAATTGTTGTACAAATCGATCAGAATTCTTTTCTGATCGTCAGGCAGCAATCGAAAATGTTCGGTTAAAAAGACAGAAATGCGCGGATGAAACAGGTTGTTATCTCTTAAATCTCTGACAAACAGCACTTCTGTGCAAAGCGACATCACTTTTTCACACCAGTCCTCTTTTCCTTTTTCAACCGAAATCTGCTCAAAATATGCCTTGATTTGCTTTTGGGTTTTGAAATCGGCTTTCAACTCAAACAATCCATCTTTTCTTTTATTCAAAAAAGTGTTTTGAATTTCTTTCACCGATTTTCCAAATTTCATGTGCAAGAAATCGGATGTCAGATAGGGTGTAGTCATTTTTTCTGCTTCAAATCGGAAACCCTTTGAAGTGATTTCTTTTTCAGTCAAGGCCAAAATGGGATGGAACGAGCCCAACAATCCGTCAACGGCATGGGTCGGAATCTCCCAGATTCTGAAAAACCCCAAAATATGGTCGATGCGATAGGCATCCATATACGCAGACAAATGTTCAAAACGCTGTTTCCACCAAACAAATCCTTCTTTTTCCAATTGCTCCCAATTGTATGAAGGGAAACCCCAATTCTGACCCTTTGCAGAAAAATCATCCGGTGGAGCCCCAACGCTCATTTCCATATGAAACAGCCGTCTTTCACTCCATGCTTCGACCCCATAACGACTGACCCCAATCGGAATATCCCCTTTCAGCACAATTCTTTTGGCTTTCGCATGGCTTTTGGCTTCTTTCAACTGGCAGTGTAAGAGGTATTGAACATAATAATGAACGGCAATCTGTGGATACCAGGTTTGTGTCGGATCTGTCAATTCCAGTATGGCTTTTTCATCGTATGAAGCCCATTCTCCCCACGCATTGAAGTCAAATTGTCCGGTTTGAAGGCGAAAATAACAGAAAGCAGCATAAGGAATCAGCCAACGTTTGTTTTCTTCGAAATAATCGGTAAAAGTATCCGATTTCATCGTGGAAAACCCGTTTTGTTCAAACAGTGCGACGAGGTATTCCCACTTTAATTGAACGACCCCTTCGTAGGCAATTTTTTCTCTCGCATTTAGCTTCTTCCTTTCCTCTTCAAATTGTTCTTGCTTTTTTGGGTCATTCAAGGCTGGTAAAGCACTCATACAGCAATACATGGGATGTAAGGCATAACAAGAAATCGCTGAGTAGGGATAGGAGTCTAAGATGTTGTCACGCAGGCGTGTGTCGTTCAAAGGCAATGTCTGAATGAGTTGCATGCCTGTTTTCGAGGCCCAGTCTATCAGTCGTTTAAGATCTCCGAAATCACCGCATCCCCAACTTTGTTCTGAACGAAGGGAGAAAATGGGAATGGACACGCCTGCACCTTTCCAGGGCGCTTCCTGAAAACGGAACTCCATACCGGAATAGACCACCATTTTTTGACGCATGTCATTTGGAAAATGCAGCACCCTGGGTTCACCCCATTCATAATGGCTTACCTTTCCGTTGTCCGAATCCATCAACACAAATTTGTAGTTGCTGGTCAGTGGCAAGGATTTGGTTTCAATCGAGACCGACCAATAAGGAAAAGTCTCGGGCTCCATGCGTAGCGCTTTTTCTGGCTTCCAGGCTCCAAAAAGTGCATTGTCACCAGAAATGCCCACCACTTGATTGGATCGGACAAATGGTGCCTGTACCCGTAGAATCAATTTCCCGGATCCGTACGACAAGTGATTCAGAGAAATATTTCTATCCAACAAACAATTGGTGAAGGCCGAAGTGTAAAAAAATTTTAAAGCGGGTTCGTCCTGCCAATAATCGAACAATTCGCAGTCTTTGAGTTTGCACTTTAAGCAAATACGGTGGTTGTTGCCGTATTCACGACGGGCCGTATGACCCTCTGAAACAATAATATATCGGTATTCCAGAGATTCTGCCAGTGTGTTTATATCCATCGGGAGTTCCCAGAAACCATCACCGACAGGTTTCATTTCCACAGCCTTGCTTTCATCAAAATTGCCCAATTCATCGGCGTTGCCAGTGATACATACTTGTTGACCAAATTGGGTATAATAATGTATGTGAAATTGAACGACCATAGTTGACTTGTTCAGGTTTCGTGAACCAAATATACAACAAAATGAGTCATGTTAGATGTCTTGAATGAAAGACTCCAGGGCCGTCCCGATTTCAAAATATCGAAAAGTAAATTTTTCTTGCTCCAGTCGCAAGGGGACAACCTTGTTGCCTTTCAATAGAAGTTCACTGCGTTCCCCCAATATCCATTGAAAAAGGAATGCAGGAATGCCGATGTCCCAAAAAGGTTTCCGAAGATGCATGCACATGGTCTTTATGAAATTTTTGTTGGTCAAAATTTCGGGTGCAACGGCATTGTAGGGGCCATTCCAGTGTTTTTGCTGCAAGGCTTGAACATAGATTTCACACAAATCATCGATGTGTATCCAGCTCACCCACTGTTTTCCCTTACCAAAGCTCAACCCCAATCCATATTTATAGAAGGTAAAAAGCTGTGGAATCACCCCGCCGGATTTGGACAACACCAATCCTGTTCTGATTTTGACTGTTCTGATGCCTTTGGCATGAAACTCGTCGGCAATGGATTCCCAATGTTTGCAGACTTTTGCCAAAAAACCAGATCCCAAAGGTGCCCCTTCATGACATGGGGTATCCCCATAACCATAATATCCTATGGCAGAGGCTGATATATAGGTTTGAATGGATGCCTGATTGGACATGATGCCATCCAGAAGCATTCTGGCAGTGCGAACCCTGCTGTCCAAAATTTCCTGTTTTCTTCCACTTGTCCACCATTTCTCACCGATGTTTTCGCCTGCCAGGTGGATGATGTGGTCGGCTTGAATAAAGGCATTTGGATCGATGGTGCCCGTTTTTGGATTCCAATAGAAACTATCAGGCTGTGTGGCATTTCTGCTCAAAACCCGCACCTTGTAGCCCCGTTCGAGCAGCTTTTTACTTAGATGGCTACCAATCAAACCGCTACCGCCAGTAATCAAGACGGTTTCTTTGTTGTGTTTCATATGCAAATATAAGAAGTCCCCACATGATACCATGCAGGGACTTAAAAGAATATGACCAACTGGTCAGAAAAGCAGGCTGCTTATTTTTTTGCTGCAGGAGCTTTCTTTTCAGCTGAAGTTTTACCGGCGTCTTTTGATTTGCTACATTCTGTTTTTGCTTTGCAGCACTCAGACTTGTTGCCTTCAGCAGCAAAACCTGCTACCGAGAAAGCGGCAAATGCAAGTGTTGTTAGAAAAATTTTGGTTTTCATAAACGTTGAATTTTTTGGTTCGTAATTGATACCCTGCAAAAATAGGCATCAGAAGTGTTGTAACTACCCAAAAAACGTTAATATGCAAAATAGTTTCCTCTATGAAATGATAAATAGATTTAATAAAGTCTTTTGTGTTTCACCTTCAATGAGGTAAGCACACCACCGTAAAAATCGTTCAAGGATTGAATGTTGCCATTCAACTCTTTCATTTTTTCCTGATATTTCGCCGATTCGTCGGCCGATTCAGAGAGGTAATGCAGGTATTTTTCCGATTCTTTTCTTTGTCGGCCGTACAATTTGTTTAGCACAGACAAATGATCGTTCAAGGTCTCGATTTGCTGTTGATAGGAAACAGTTTCCTGCTCAATGACAGACAACGATTTGGCGATGGTTTTGTATTTAAACAAGGTGCTCGAGGTTACCTTCCCAATGGCCGATTCATAGGTTTTTGTGAGTTTATCCAGCGATTCATCTGCACTTTCCAGGGTTTTCAAATACCGGTGTGAGGCTTCTGCCACATCGCCCATGGTGTTTAAATTCTCTGTGGTTTCACCCAATTTTCGGATGCCCATGCCAAGCCGCTCAAAGGTTTCGGATGAAATTTCTGCCTCGAGCAACATTTCATCAAAGCGGGCTAAGGCCACTGAACCTTGATTGTTGACCGATTGTTGACCGATAGGCAATGAGGCTCCTTGAATGATTTGACCATCCGCATCGTAAACGACAACACCATCTTTTTGAGCATTGGGCGATTCGTGAGGGTCTTCGGGTGTGCTGTCGAAGGCAAAAAAGAAGAAAATAATGGATTCTGTGATCAGTCCGGCAGAAAGCATGATGCTGGCACCAGGCCAGTGTTCAATTTTAAAAAGCGCTCCTAAAATAACGACAGACGCACCCAATCCATACAACCTGCTCAAGAATTTCTTGAACTTTTTGTTTTGTACCAGTGCTTCTATCTTGCTTTCAAAGCCCATATCATTGCGTTTCAGCCATTTTTAAACGCCCAAAGTTACACGATATTTTTATAAAATCAAGCATTCTGCCTGATTTATAGACACATTAGCTGCTAATGATGACAGTAAGGGGTTCAATGTATCGTGTTTTACCCTCTGGGGCTTTAACTTCAATGTCCACAAATTCAAGTATTTGGCCTCGATTCGTTCTGGCAATTTCTTTTTTCATTTCATCGGTCAATTCTCCCGATTTAGATTTGAATTCGTAGTCGGTAAACCCTCTATTCATCTTCAGTTTGAACGAAACAACCTGAAATGTGTAATTGAATTCGAAGTCTTGCGGCATTCTGGCTACAATTTTTCCATCATCGAGAATTCTTTGACGCGTTAAATAGCCAGACTTTTTACCCGCCAGATACGGCGTTGGATCGGGTACGTTTTTCACACGAAATACTTCCGTGCCTATCAAGCGGGTCTCTTTCCCGTTTGAAGCCGAAACCGAAATGGTGACCTCTTTATGCCCTGGGGGTACTTCAGCAACCCAACCTTTTCCATCTCCAAGCGATTTGATATCCCCAACCGACATTTTTGCAGAAATATCTTTTGCTACAACGCCAGTTGCCGAGAGTGAAATCGGATTTTGTACACCCACATACAATACATTCATATTGGTTGGGGATACAGCAACTGCCGGTTGTGCTACCAAAAATTCTCCTTTGAAGTGATAGGTATGTTCTTTGCCTGAAAAATTGTACATACTGACAAAACCCGCATACTTTTGTGTTCCGATGGCGGAAGCTGGAAATTCAAAATTCATTTTTCCGCCAATGCGCGGTACCACTTTTGCATCCTTTTTTCTTGAAACCGGTAGAGAATCTACACCCATCATGTAGTACACATTCGGAATGGGGATATGGCTGGTATCATAGGCCGCTACAATGACCTCAGCCTTGTAGGTTTCGCCCGGAAATAAGTAGGTGCTGTTTGGCAAAACCTTGGCTTCAATTCTGTCGTATTTGAAATCGTCGGCATTCATTTCATGCACCAACCCATTGATCACTTCCAACTCCGCATTGTTCACTTCGGCAATGAATTTATTCAAAATCGGGACATCTGCACCAAGTGGGATGTCGTAGAAGAAGTGCATTTCCCAACTCAATTTCTGTTTGTTTGCATCCCTGAAATCTCCGTCTGTTTCCAACCCGATTTTTACCTTGTCCTTGAAACGTGGGCTAATCAAAGTCTTCATTTTCTCACGATATTCCTCCAGCTTCACTTTCAACTTCCTGGCCCTGCTTTTTGAAACAGTCTCGGCCGAACCGATCATAAACCGGGTTGCATTCGTATAGTCGTCCTTTTTTCTGAGCTGCTCAAACTGGATTTTTCGTGCTTCCTCGATGGGGATTTTTTCCGTTGTAGCGATCAATTCGTCCCGAAGGTCGGTGATGTATTTGACCATGTCTGAAGACAACTTCATGGCCACCTTGGCTTTGTCCCAAAACGGACCAATTTCCTCTTTGTTTAGCTGGTATTCTCTTTGTAGCTGGGCAAATGCACCGGTCCGTTTTCTGGGATATTGCTCGTTGGTATGCACCAAACTTTTGTTGACCACCGCATAGCCTTCCAACACCTCTTTGGAAACGTTCAGTGCCAGCATGGCTGTTAGTACCAAATACATCACACTGATCATTTTCTGCCTTGGTGTCTCTTTCTGTCCAGCCATCTGAAATTAGATTCTTAAGAAGTTCTTAATTGAATTTTTCCATGCGAAGATAGCAATATTATCTAAAACCCTTCCACAAACTTGAGAGAACCTGCTCATTCACATCATTAAGCACTTTTATATTATAAAGTTTGATATTATGGTATATAATAGTATATTTGTACCAAAATATCAGTTGTTATGAGATCAAAAGGTGCAAATTTTTCCCAGAAACAGCTTCAAATCTTAGCTGTTCTGGGTGAGAATATCAAGTTGTCACGATTGCGAAGAAAGATTTCCATTCGCTCCATGGCAGAGCGTGCCGGTCTTGCTCCGTCCACAGTTGGAGCGATTGAGCAGGGATCGCCATCTGTTTCAATGGGTAGCTATTTGCAGGTTCTTTCTATCATAAAGCTTGAAGAAGATTTGCTTTTAGTTGCAGAAAAAGACCCGATTGGCAGGCAAATCCAAGATGCGGGATTGATTGTAAAAAAAAGAGCACCTAAAAAGAAAGCGTATAAAGATGTGCTGAGTGATGTCATTGATATAGGACATTTCAATGAACCGAAGTTTGATTGAATCATGGTGAAAGATCAAAAAGAAATATCGGTGTATGCGGATTGGCATTTTTTCGATTCGCCTCAGCTGGTTGGGAAATTATATGCATCTTCTCTTCGGGGGAAATCTGTGTTCGCCTTTGAATACGATTCCGATTGGATTGAGAAGGGCTTTCAAATAGATCCCGATTTGCCACTTTATGCAGGATTGCACCATGCCTCTTCAAACGAAATTTTTGGTATCTTCAAAGATTCTTCTCCCGATAGGTGGGGACAACTTCTAATGAAACGTCGGGCCATTCTGTTATCCAAATTTGAAGGGAAAACGTCTTTTTCATTATCCGCATTGGATTTTCTAATGGGTGTTCACGATAGCCACCGAGTGGGTGGACTGCGGTTTAAAGCGCATCCGGATGGCCCCTTTTTGAACAATGACCATCAATTGGCTGCTCCACCATGGGCTTCGTTAAGGGAACTTGAAAATGCAGTTCAACAGTATGAAAACAATGTGGATGCAATGGATGAAGTTTCCCTTAAATGGATGAATCAACTTATTGCACCGGGGGGCTCTTTGGGAGGGGCTCGGCCTAAAGCCGATGTGATGGATGCGGACGGAAAACAATGGATTGCAAAATTTCCAAGCAATAGAGATGATTCGGATGTGGGATTGTGGGAAATGGTTGTTCATGAACTGGCAGTTCAGGCCAAACTCATGGTTCCCAAGGCTTTTGTCAAAAGGTTTGCTTCCCCCTATCATACTTACCTGACACAACGTTTTGACAGAACGTCTGAAAATAAGCGAATTCATTTTGCATCGGCAATGACTTTATTGCAACGGAAAGATGGAGACGATGCCGATAGTGGTGTAAGTTATTTGGATCTGGTCGGGTTAATAAAGTCCGAATGTACGAACGTGACTACCAATTTGGAAGAACTTTACCGAAGAGTCCTTTTTTCTGTTTGTGTTTCCAATACGGACGATCATTTGCGAAATCACGGATTCCTTTTTACAGAATCCGGTTGGACGTTGTCTCCGGCTTTTGATTTGAATGCCAATGAAACCGGTACGGGTCTAAAACTCAATATTGACGAAGTCGATAATTCTTTGGATCTTGCAATCGTACAAAAAACAGCTTCATTTTATTTGCTGTCTGAAAAGCGTGCCAACGAAATCAAATCGGAAGTGACCAAAGCTGTTTCAACCTGGAGAAACATTGCGAAGAAATATAAAATTCCCCTTTTAGAAATGGAACAGAAGGCCTCGGCCTTTCGTTACTGATAAAAAACGCGCATCTAGTAAGTGTTTCTTACAAGTTGCGCGTTTTTTATGAGAAAAGGGTATGCTTATCTGAACAACAGCGGTGCAAACTGATACAAACTCCTTCTCCATGATTGCCATTCGTGGCCGGTTGCAGGAGAAACATAGGAAACACCTTTGATACCAATTTTGTTCCATTCATCAGCTGCTCCCTGAATGCGTGTTGCACCGCCTTCGGTTCCGCCAAAGCTCATGAACACCAGTTTCACGCTTTTCTTGAAGGCGTCGATGTCCTTGATTTCATTCGGGGTGAAGGTTCCGCTGCTAAACATGCCCACATGTGAAAACAAACTTGGGTTTGCAATGACGATGGAACGGGTTTGCATGCCACCCATCGAAAGCCCAGCCATGGCACGGTTGGCCTGGTTGGGGATAACACGGTAATTGGCTTCGATGAAGGGAATCAAATCGTCAATCAATACGCGTTCAAACTGTGCGGCAAAATTCATTCCACCCATGGGACCGGCGCCTTGTCTGGGTGCATTGCCCGGAGCCTGACCTTGTGGCCCGGAAGCAGCAGGAGCAGCAGCCGGTCTGGCAGGACGACCGCCACCACCGAAATTAACACTGCTGTTTTCCATGACGATGATGAAAGGCAGGCATTTTCCATCTGCAATCAAATTGTCCATGATACGTGCAGTATGGCCTTGATTGCCCCAACCTGTTTCGTTTTCACCCATACCATGTTGTAAATAGAGAACAGGATATTTTTTGGATTTTTTTTTATCATAACCCGGAGGTAAATAAATGTACACCGGACGAACGCTGTTGGATGTTTTTGAAAAGTAATAGGTTTCACAAAGTTGTCCGTGAGGAACATTCTTGAGTGCATAAAAATCCTGGTCTTTGGCAGGAATTTCAATGCCACTTCCCCAACGGCTTGCACCATAATAATATAAACTTCCCGGATCCGGTACAGAGGCACCGTCAACATTCAACTGATAGTAGTGAAAGCCTTCATCCTGAGGGGCAGATTCTCCTTTCCAGAAGCCTCTGTCGTCTTTAACCATGTCGTACTTTTTGCCACCAATGTCCAGCTGAACTCTTTTTGCATCGGGAGCCATGATGCCGGCACGAACGCGCCCTTCTGAATTTACCTGGGGATACTGCTTCCCTTCCTGAGTTGTTGCGGTTGTTTTAAAATCTTCAACCACAGATGTTGAGCCATTCTGGGCGAAGCCAAGTCCGCATGAAGTTGCGGCGACCAACATGAATGTCAATGCTTTGTTATTCATCGATAAGGTATTTTGTAAGATTAATGCCCAAAGGTATAAATATTTTACGCTTTTGATTAAAAAAAGTGATTAAACACAATATAACATGAATTTTATGTGTATCATTGCAGAACTAAACTATTAAAAACATAAGTATGGGACCTGAAACCGCATT
>CAYYJF010000030.1:0-2754 GCA_964472175.1 uncultured Bacteroidales bacterium
CAAAACGGTTTTCTAAAGAGTTGTTTGATTTTAACAGGAAAACGCATACTTTTGTGTAAACACAAAAGAAACCCAATATGAATATTCTAATAGTTGATAATTGCCTGTTACCTATCACCTTATACGGCGGGACCGGAAGGGTTGTGTGGTATTTGGGAAAAGAGTTGGTTCAATTGGGACATCATGTAACTTTCCTTGTAAAAGCAGGTTCCTCCTGTCATTTTGCTCCAGTGCTTGCTTTCGACCCTGGCAAACCAATTGCTGATCAAGTTCCTGAGGGAACGGACATTGTTCACATCAACAACGGGGTGATGGGATTGGAGGATTTATCCACACCCCACATTTTCACCCTGCATGGCAACAAATTCAACGGAATCGAAATGGATAAGAACACCGTTTTCGTTTCAAAAAACCATGCAGCCAGGTTTGGTTCAGACGTCTTCGTTCACAATGGGCTTGACTGGGACGATTACATCAAACCCGATTTAACAAACAAACGTTCCTATTTTCATTTCTTGGGTAATGCTGCATGGAAAGTAAAGAACGTTCGCGGAGCCATCGATTTGATTCATCGTATGCCCTCACAACGCTTAATCGTATTGGGTGGAAATCGTTTCAATTTCAAAATGGGGATGCGGTTTACGTTTTCACCCAAAATTCGCTTCAAAGGCATGGTCGGCGGAGAACAAAAATGCCGGTTGATCAATGGTTCAAAGGGATTAATTTTTCCTGTTAGATGGAATGAACCGTTTGGTTTAGCCACTATTGAGAGTCTCTACTATGGCTGCCCGGTTTTCGGTACACCTTATGGTGCTTTGCCCGAATTGGTTGGCAATGCGTTTGGTTATTTGACAAACGACAGCAACCTGATGGCAGAAGCACTATTAAATGCTGAGAGCTATTCGAGACAAGCATGCCATGACTATGTGGTTGATAATTTTAACAGTAAAAAAATGGCTTTGGAATATCTTAAAAAATATGAAATTGTTTTATCCAAACAACCACTGAACTCGATTCCACCGAAAAGTCCGAATCCTCCTGAACCAAGATATCTAGAATGGAAATAACATACAAATCATATTCCACACATCATGAAAAACAAACTTGTTTTATTTGTTGTTTTGTGTCTTTTGAGTGCTCTTTCAGCGTTTGCAGAAATACCTGTTCAGGTTCAAGTGGAAGGCGGTCAGATACAGGGATTTACGGACAACGGTTTGACCATTTTTAAAGGAATACCCTTTGCTGCACCCCCCATTGGTTCGCTCAGATGGAAAGCACCGCAACCCGTCGTGACATGGCAAGGGGTCAAACAGACAACCCAATTTGCACCAGGCCCAATTCAGGGCGGCAACCCTCCTTCCGGTAAAAGTGAAGATTGTTTGTATTTAAACGTTTGGAGTCCTGCCAAATCTACTCAGGACAAAATGCCCGTATTGGTGTGGATTTATGGTGGTGGATTTAGCGGAGGTGCCACCTCTGAAAACACCTATAATGGGGAACATTTGGCCAGAAAAGGAGTGATTATGGTCAGCATCGCCTACAGGGTGGGTAAACTTGGATTCTTTGCGCACCCCGAACTGAGTGCAGAAAACCCCAATCATGTATCAGGGAACTATGGTTTGTTGGATATGATTGCCGGTTTGAAATGGATTCAAAAAAACATCGCATCGTTTGGTGGTGACCCAAGCAAAGTGACCATCTTTGGCGAATCCGCCGGCGGCATTGCCGTGAGCATGCTTTGTGCTTCCCCTTTGGCAAAAGGATTGTTTAGAGGCGCCATATCCCAAAGTGGTGGTTCTTTCGGTCCATCCCGAAAGACTCAAACCTATCCCGGAGAAAACATGAAGCGTCTGAAATATGCCGAACAAGACGGGGTTGAATATATGAAAAATGCCGGCGTTGCGTCTATTGCGGATCTCCGTAAAATGGATGCCAATCAACTGCCTGGTGGTCGCGGCATGTCCTGGCCCATTGTGGACGGATATGTCATTCCTGACGATCAGCACAAGCTCTATCAGGCCAGAAAATACAATGATGTGGCCATTTTGGTGGGATACAATTCGGACGAAGGTTTGTCTTTTTCACCACCCAAAACACCTCAGGATTATATCAATGGTGTAAAAAGCCGATACGGAAAATTTGCGGATGCGTTGATCCAGGCCTATCCGGCAGGAGAGAACACCGTACCAAAAACAGCCAGAGACTTGGCCAGAGATGCAGCATTCGGCTGGCAGACATGGAGTTGGGCCAGACTCCAGGCCAAGAATGGAAAATCGAAAGTCTATTACTACTATTTTGACCAACATGCAGACTATCCGGAAGGTTCACCCCGATATGGCTATGGTTCACCCCATGGTCAGGAGGTTGCATTTGTCTTTAAAACGATGAATCCGAACAGCGCGCAATCTGATTTGGACGTATCTGAGTATATGGCAAGTTATTGGGTGAATTTTGCAAAGAACGGCGACCCAAATCAAGCAGGCCTGCCTATTTGGCCAACCTTCAACGAGCAAACACCTTCGGTGATGTACTTTAACAAACAGCCCAAGATTGGACCTGTACCCAGTTTGGATGCCATGAAAGTTTTGGACACATACTTTGAATGGAGACGCACACCGGAAGGTGATGTTTGGGGAAATTAAGCTTTGGATTCAGACATTTTTGGTACTTTTACATCAAAATAGTACAACATGAATCCAAACGTTGAGAAAATGACTCCGTTCATTGTGATGGACATTTTGGAACGTGCCAATG
>CAYYJF010000030.1:2854-4178 GCA_964472175.1 uncultured Bacteroidales bacterium
TCTCCTGCCATTCTGATGTCCCTGATGGTGTTGTGTGAAGCCGGTAGTGAGGTTTTGATTCCTAATCCGGGTTATGCCTGTTACAGCAATTTTACCCTGGCAGTCAATGCCAAACCTGTTTTTGTGGACATTTTGCCCGAAAACAAATTTCAATATACCCTGGACGATGTCCGTTCCAAAATCACCGACAAAACCAGGGCCATTTTTGTCAATTCACCCATGAATCCGACAGGCGGATTGATAGAACCCGACTTGCTCGAATCATTGACCAAACTAAACATTCCCATCATTTCGGACGAAATCTATCATGGTTTGGTGTATGAAGGGAAAGCTCATAGTGTTTTGGAATATACCGATCAGGCCTTTGTTCTGAATGGTTTTTCCAAGAGGTTTGCCATGACAGGACTTCGATTGGGATACCTCATTGCACCCAAACCCTACATTCGTGCCCTTCAAATTCTGCAACAAAATTTGTTCATCTGTGCTTCCAGTTCTGCACAAGAGGCTGGCAAGGAAGCCCTTCGCTCTGCATGGGGAGATGTTGAGCGGATGAGGACTACATATCTGGAACGCCGCAATTACATGATAGACAGATTGTTAAAAATGGGCTTTGGCATCCCGGCACAACCACAGGGCGCTTTTTACGTTTTTTGTGATGCACGAAAATTCACCCAAAACACCTATGCTTTTGCCTTTGATTTGCTGGAAAAAGCCCACGTTGGTGTTACTCCGGGGATAGATTTCGGTTCAGGCGGTGAAGGCTATATTCGTTTTTCCTATGCAAATTCTATTCAGAATATTCAGACAGGAATGGATCGATTGGAGCTATATCTGAAGGGCATCCAACCTATTGACCGATAAAATGTTCCGTATCACCGAATTATTTTGATGTCCCGATGTGTAAACGGTACTTTTGAAACAAAAAAATGGAAGTTGCTATGAAAGAAGAAAGCCATTTTATTTCCGGACAAAAAACCAGATCCATCACATCGGTATTTTTGCATTTATTGCTTTGGGTGACCCTTTTCTCCCTGCCTTTGCTATTCAGACCTTTTCCAGGCCGCGGTGATTTCGGTTATCAAATCGGCCCGTACTCGTCGCCTCTGCCCCTGGCCATCATCGTAAACAATCTGTATGTTTTGTTGGCATTTTACATCAATCTCTATGTATTGATGCCGGCATTTCTCAATAAGAAAAAATGGGGTTGGTATATTCTATTCACCTTTATCTTCTTGTTTTTCAGCTTGTTCATCAACGATTTAAGCCGTTGGATTGAATACTCCATTTGGCCTGAATCCAATCCATTCACAAATGGCACCTTCCG
>CAYYJF010000030.1:4278-16448 GCA_964472175.1 uncultured Bacteroidales bacterium
GATGAGCCATTGGCACTCGAGTTGATGGAAACATATATTTTGCAAGTTCCTGGGTTACATTTGCTGAGAACTTTTACAGATGCCGTGTCTGCCTGGAGTTTTATTCAAAAAAATCCGGTAGATTTGCTTTTTCTTGACATACAGATGCCGGATATCTCGGGACTGCAAATGGCAAAATCGTTGGAGAAACGTAAGCCTTTGGTTATTTTCACAACAGCTTTCAGCAAGTATGCCGTAGAAGGTTTTAATGTTCATGCTGTGGATTATTTGCTTAAACCTTTTGAGTTTAATCGATTCAAAGAAGCAGTGGATAAAGCCGTTGAGATTAAAGCTTTGTCTGAAAAATCGCCGGTGCAAACCGAAGAAAAGGCGGTCTTTGTGAAATCGGATTATCAAAATGTGCGTATTCCGACCAAAGACATCCACTTTATTGAGGGATTTGATGATTATATCCGCATCCATGTTGATACGGGAAAAAGTATTTATACGTTGATGAGTTTGAAGAGCATGCTTGAAAAACTTCCTGAAAATGAGTTCATTAGAGTACACCGATCTTACATCGTACCCATCAATCGAATACAAAGAGTTTTTAATCAGCAAATTCAACTGGGAAATAAAGACATTCCAATAGGTAAGAGTTACATAGATACTGTCAGAAAAAGGTTACAAATTAAATAACATCAAATTACGTCGAAATATGAAATTGAAATTTCTTTCATTGATCCTTTTGGCATCACTCGCTTTTCAAGCAAATGCAGCCAAATATGCTGCCAAATCCATTAATAAAATCGTGATCGACGGGAAAGTGGATGAATGGCCCAATCCACTGCCGAATTACGATAAAAAAACCACCATCCGTTTTGATTTTGCGAACAATAGCAAATTCATTTATTTTGTGATGCGTGTGGATGATTTGGAATTGCAAAAAAACATCATGACCAATGGTTTGGATATCTGGATCAACAAAAAGGGCAGACAATTGATGGAAACAGCTGTTACCTATCCATGCCCGAGTGAAGAAGCAGTAACCATCGATTTGGGTGGTCGCGGTGGATTCAACCCCATGGCTGCCATGTCACAAGCTTCATCCAGTGCTCCTGCCAAAGAAGTATACATGATTGACAGCATCATTCTAACTGGTTTTTATATTGAAAATGGCAAACAAGGCATTCGGAATTGCCCGGTAAAAGTAGCCATCGCCAAAGGTGAATCCAGTTGTATGTTGTATGAGATTGCCATTCCGGTCAATAGTTTCTGGAAAGAAGAACTGGAAAAATCAGATGTTAAGAAAGCCATTCAAGTCGCTTTTGTATTAAAAGGAAAGCCATCGCCAACCCTTAGCTTCGGTGGTCGAGGCGGCATGGATATGGGCAGAATGATGAGGGGCATGCCAGGCATGACCAGAAACCAAAGGGCAAACATGCAGGATTTTCTTCCGGCTGAATACAGAGACAAACTGTTTTGGTTTAAAGCACAGCTAAACGCCGATTTTTGATTATCTTTGTGTCTTCAAATAACCACCTACTGCCAACCTAAAAGTTGGCAGTTTTTTTTCATTCATTCGTAAAGATAAACATGCAAACAGCGCATCAAAACCAAACCGGTGCAGGGTTGTTAGGCTCTGAATCCATCGGAAAATTGCTGTGGACATACGCACTTCCTGCCATCATAGCCATGACGGCATCATCACTATACAGCATCATAGACCGTATGTTTATTGGGAACGGCGTGGGTCCTTTTGCCATTGCAGGATTGGCATTGACCATGCCTTTGATGAACTTGACCATCGCATTTGGCTCCATGATTGGGGCAGGTGCTTCAGCCATGGTGTCCATCCGTCTGGGTCAACAACGCATTTCGGAAGCAACCACCATTTTGGGCAATACGCTGATATTGAATTTTATCGTTGGCTCCTGTGTGACGACACTGGGGTTGATTTTTCTCGAACCCATTCTACGTGCCTTTGGTGCCAGTGAATCGACCCTGCCCTTTGCAAAAGATTTCATGCAGATTATTTTGGTGGCCAATTTATTTAACCACAATTTTATGGGCTTAAACAATGTGATGCGGGCATCCGGATACCCGCAAAAGGCGATGTGGAGCACCATCATCACCGTCGTCATCAACATTGCTTTGGCTCCGCTTTTTATCTTTGTTTTCCACTGGGGAATCAAAGGAGCGGCTTTTGCTACGGCCATATCTCAACTGGTCGGATTCATTTGGGTCATCGCCCATTTTTCCAGCAAAGGCAGCTTTTTGCATTTTCAGAAAGGAACCTTTCATTTGAAATCCACCATCGTGAAAGACATCCTTTCCATTGGAATGTCACCGTTTATGATGCATGTTGGAGCAGCCATTGTTGCCATGATGATCAACATGGGCTTATCCAAATACGGAGGTGGCGGATTGGAAAGTGATATGGCCATTGGAGCCTATGGCATTGTCAATTCTGTGGCCATGCTTTTTGTGATGATTGTCTTGGGTTTGACCATGGGCATGCAACCCATTGTTGGTTTCAACTATGGCGCAAAAAAGAACCACAGGGTACGAAGAGCTTATTACCTGACGGCCATTACCGCGACCAGTATCAGTACTTTCGGATTTGTATTGGCAATGTGTTTTCCCCGATTTTTAGCATCCTTGTTTACGGATGACACAACGCTCATCCACCAGTCTGTGAATGCGATGCGCATCATCTTTATCATGTTTCCCATCGTCGGATTCCAGATGGTCACCTCCAATTTGTTTCAGTCGGTTGGAAAAGCCTATCTGGCCATTATATTGAGCATGTCCAGACAATTTCTGTTTCTGCTGCCCTTGTTGTTGATTTTACCAAAATTCTGGGGTTTGAATGGTGTATGGTATGCTTCACCTGTTGGCGATTTGTTTGCTTCACTCACAACAGTGGTGCTCCTAATCGTTCAATTCAAGAAAATCATACCGACTGAACCAAAAGAAACTGCGGTCTGAATCTGCATTCAACAATCAGTCCATCCAAACAAGCGTGGCCATTCTTCCCGATAAGGCGCCTTCCCTTCTGGCTGAATGCAAGTCGGGATCTGTAAACGTGTTTTTAATTGCCATGGAGATGCGATTGGAATCTACACCAGCCTGAATGAGCTGTAATCTGGCAATCTCATATAAATCCATACAGCAATCACCGGCCGAGGTCATTTTAAACACATGTTGCATGTCCGGATTATTCTTCAAAAAAGCTGCTTTAATGGCTTCTGACACCGGATAACTGCTTTTTGAAATACCAGGGCCTATCCAGGCATACAAAGCTGCAGGAAACTCCATTCTTTGGACAGTCTTCATGATGATGCCATTTTCAAGTCCCTTTCGTCCGGCATGGATGGCAGCAACACCGGAGCCATCTTCCAAAGCCAAAATAACAGGCAGACAATCTGCCGTCAACACAGTACAAACCACACCAGATTGAAAGGTATAACTGGCATCCGCCAAAGGTCTGATTTCATCACCTTCCAATTGTCCATTTTCAAAAACAAGATCATCGAGGGGCAATTCAACCAAATCATTTCCATGTATTTGATTCAACCAAACAATTCGCTGATCGGGTTGAATCAAGTCCATCAAACGGTTGCGGCATTTGTTTCCAATGGTCGATTCCAAATCAAAGGAGACCGCATTGCCATCCGTATCCTTTGCAAGAAAGGTACATGCATGAACACCGGGGAGGTGCCAGGAAGGAGTTAATATTTTAAACATACCAGCCATGGGAATGCAAACTCAATGGATTTTTTGACGTGTGTTGGATGATCGGTTTTGTAACAATCCCTGAAGGTACAGAAAAATTGTCATGGGCGGCATGATTATATCCAAAAATGGGATTAAAAAAAAGAACCGTCGTTCGTTCAGCACTTTGGAACACCTTTGGAACACCGAAATCTGAATGATGGCACGCAAAAAAAATAAGATTCCGGAAAGCGACATAAGCAAATAGTTTCCACGCAAACTCGAGAAGAAAATCAAACCTGCCAACAATAGGTAAAATGAAATGCGGGATATCCATTCAAATTGCACAAACATCTTGGCTGAAAAAGAATAGTAAGCCATGGTTTGAAGCCTGTTGTAGTGATCGTTCCACCACCTTTTAAATGCATTTTCGGAAAAAACCGTCACGACAGATTCCGGAGAAACTTCGACTCGGGTATTTGATTTATTGGCTGTTTTGGCAACAAAAATATCATCTTCTCCGGGATGTATGTTCAGCTGAGAAGCATATCCTTTGTGAACAAAGAATAGGTCTTTTTTATACGCCAGATTCTGCCCATCACCCATAAATGTCTTTCTTTTTGCAGCCATACCCAAAAAACGCATGGATTGAAATAAATTGGCATATGTTACCAACAAACGCTCCCAGAAGCCTTTACAGGCATAGGTTTTATATCCCAAAACAAGTTCGTTTCCTGGTACAAAATGGCGCATCATATGTTTCACCCATTGATTACCGGCAGGTTTACAATCGGCATCTGTGAAAAGCAAATAATCGTATTTGGCTGCTTTCACACCAATGGTAAGTGCCATTTTCTTTAAGCTGATGTTTTGCACATCAGCGGGTACAAAGGTGTGGTAAAGATGGGGATATTGAGACTCCAAAGCATGAAGAAAATCGCAGGTACCATCGAAAGAAGCCACATCAACGACAACGACCTGAAACTCGGGATAATCTTGCTCCAGCAAGGCATGCAGGTTGGCTTCGAGATCTTTTAACTGGTTATTGGCTGTAACAATGATTGTTACCGGACTCAGATTGTCCTGAATGGGCATTTTACCCTGCATCAACCGTTTGTTCCAACGTGGTATCCCGTTGAAAACAGTCAGGTAGATCACACATTGTGCCAGACAAAAAAACAGCAGCGCTGATAACGGGATCCATTCGGCCGGACTGCCGCAGATGCCGCAAAAAAGCGCTCCAAAATCACTCAACCATGTATTCATCCCTTCTCCTTCAACGCTAAAAATGACTATATCAAATCAGAAAAATAGGCTTTGGGCAACTTTCTCAAATTGTATTGTGACGCCATGATTTCACCATATGCACCTGCCGATCTGAGAACAATCAAATCACCCCTTTTGGTTTCATTGAGTTCTACATCCTTACCAAAGCAATCGGAAGACTCACAAATCGGTCCAACCACATCGTATTTTTCAACGGGCAATTCCGAACTGATGTTTTCAATTT
This sequence comes from uncultured Bacteroidales bacterium, assembly GCA_964472175.1. Taxonomy (GTDB): domain Bacteria; phylum Bacteroidota; class Bacteroidia; order Bacteroidales; family UBA1402; genus UBA8389. The sequence continues at coordinate 9,485 of CAYYJF010000030.1, forward strand.
TATGGTAGGCCTGATACAAAGCCGGACGGATAAGCTCCGTAAAACCTGCATCCACAATGGCAAATTTTTTGTTTTTACCTTCTTTGATGTACAAGACTTTAGTGACCAGATTTCCACATTGACCAACCACAGAGCGTCCCGGCTCAAAATGGAGGGTTTGACCTTCTTTCAATTGCAACATTTGTTTGAAGGTTTTAAAATAGGCAGCGAAATCGGGAACGTCATTCTTGGTCGGGTAATGGTAATCAATACCCAAACCGCCACCGACGTTGATGTGCTCAACAACCACATTGCGTTTGGCCAAAATTTCCTGCAACTCATTAACCCTGCTACACAAACCGGCAAAATTGTTGAGTTCAAGAATTTGGGAACCGATGTGAAAATGCAAGCCAATCAATTTGATGTTGGAAGCAAATAGGGCTGCATCGACAACAGATTCAAAATCTGAAAGTGCGATTCCGAATTTATTTTCTTCTTTACCAGTGGTAATGTAGTGATGGGTATCTGCCTTCACATTTGGGTTGATTCTGAGTGCAATACGTGCCGTTTTGCCCTTGGCTGAAGCCAATTCGTTGATGACCTGCATTTCAGGAATGGATTCCACATTGAAGCAAAAAATATCGTGTTCCAAAGCCAGATTGATTTCCCAATCGGCTTTACCCACACCGGCAAAAACCACTTTTGACGCCGGAATACCGGCTTCAATGGCAGCTTGAACTTCACCTCCGCTCACACAATCAGCTCCCAGGCCATAACCATTGACAATGGTTAACAAGCGGTGATTGGCATTGGCCTTCATGGCGTAATGCACGTGAAAACCATACTTGCCGGCTTCTTCTGAAACGATTTTCAGTGTTTTGTGAAGAAGATCGGTATCATAATAATAAAATGGTGTTTCCAGCTTCTGTAATTTTGAAACGGGAAATATTCCTTTAGGATCCATGTATGTAAGCCTTATTTGTTAAAAAGATGATCACTCAAAGCCTGCATGCTACGTTTTTTGTCTGCAGCTTTGACAAGCAAAGAAATGTTGTAATTGCTTCCTCCATAGGAAATCATTCTCACGGGGATGTCACTCAATGCTTGCAGGACCTGGGTTTCGAAACCGATATTTTCCCATGTCAAATCACCGACAACACAAATGATCACCATATCTTCGTCTATCGTCACGGTTCCAAATTTCTTAAGTTCATTAAGAATTTCGGGTAGATGTTTGTTTTTATCAATGGTCAATGAAACACCCACTTCGGAAGTGGTTATCATGTCGATGGGGGTTTGATAGCTTTCAAAGATTTCGAACACCTTACGTAAGAAACCATAAGCCAACAACATTCTGCCAGACTTGATTTTGATGGCTGTAATGCCGTCTTTGGCAGCAACTGCTTTGATTTTGTTGCGTTCGGTTTGATTGGAAATCATGGTACCGAAAGCATCCGGTTGCATGGTATTGAGCAATTTAACCGGGATGTTGGCCAATTTGGCTGGAAGAATGCAGGTTGGATGTAGGATTTTGGCTCCGAAATAGGCCAACTCTGCAGCTTCTTCAAAATGCAGGTATGAAACAGGACTGGTTTTGTCCACCACCCTTGGATCATTGTTGTGCATGCCATCAATATCGGTCCAGATTTGAATTTCATCGGCTTTGACTGAAGCTCCGACGATGGATGCAGAATAGTCACTGCCACCGCGTTGGAGGTTATCGACTTCACCATAAGCATTCAGGCAAATAAAACCTTGTGTAATGTAAATCTCAACATCCGGGGTTTGTTCCAATTGCTTGGCCAGATTGGTTTTGATGTACTCATAATCGGGTTCACCGTTTTTGTCCACGCGCATGTATTCCAAAGCAGGCAATAAGGCTGCTTTCACGCCACTTTCCAACAAATAGTTGGTGACCATTTTGGTGGACATCAACTCACCCTGGGCCAATACGACCTTTTCTTCAAACAAAGTGAACAAACCACCTGTAAAACTACGGATTTGATCAAAATGCTCTTGCAACAAGGCTTTTGTTTTGGTTTTGTATTCGGCTGTGGCATACAATTCTTCAACCACGCCATCATACTTGAGCGACAATTTGTTGATTGTTTCAAGTGCTGCGTCCGGATTGCGTTTATAGAGATAATCTGAGATCTCAACCAAACTGTTGGTTGTGCCGGACATGGCGGACAAAACGACAATTTTCTTCTGACCGTCCAGGATAAGTTTTGCAACTTCTTTCATTCTTTGGGCGGAACCTACGGAAGTACCACCGAACTTGAGCACTTTCATTTTTTTGTGTATTATGGGGTTAACTTTTCTTGTAAAAATTGATTTATTCAATGAGCCGGCCTTTTTCGCACTTCAGCACGCGACCGGGAAATCTTTGAACCAAACTTAAATTGTGGGTACTCATCAATACCGTCGTACCATGCTCACGGATGGCGTGCAACAAAGCAACAATCTGCGCACCAGTTTCCGGATCCAGATTGCCTGTTGGTTCATCCGCCAGGATTAGTTCAGGCGAATTCAATAGGGCCCTGGCCATGACAACGCGTTGTTGTTCACCACCAGACAATTCGTGAGGCATTTTATTTTCGACGCCATCCATACCCACCTGTCTGAGCACTTCACTGATACGGTCTTGAATTTGAGACGCGTGTTTCCAGCCTGTGGCTTTCAACACAAATTCCAAATTGGATTGAACATTTCTATCGGTCAACAATTGAAAATCCTGAAATACGATGCCAATTTTTCGTCTTAATTCGGGAATAAATTTAGGGGCGATGGTTCTTAAATTGTAGTCAAAAACCGTTGCTTCACCACTGGTTATTGGCAAATCGTGATACAGTGTTTTAAGAAGACTGCTCTTCCCTGAACCAACGATTCCGTTGATATACAAAAACTCACCTTTTTTTACATCAAAGGTTACATTGTCCAAAATAGATCCGTCTTCGTGGTTAATTTGAACGTTTTTGTAAGAGATTATCCATTGGTCTTCCATATGATACAGAAGTTATTTGTGTCTTTTTTTCAGCTCCATGCCCAAATCTCCCAGAGAATAGCCTTTGCTGGTTAAAAGTACAATTAAATGATAAATTAAATCGGATGCTTCATAAACAAAGCCTTCATCGGTACCATTGGTTGCTTCTATCACTGTTTCCACGGCTTCTTCACCAACTTTTTGGGCCATTCTGTTGATTCCTTTATTGAACAGAGAGGTCGTATAGGAACCTTCAGGCATCTCCCGATATCTTTTTTGGATGAAGCCTTGCAGGTATTCTAAGAAATCATAGCCATCACTTTGGTTGACATCGTTAAAGCAGGTATCCCAACCTTTGTGGCAAACGGGTCCAACCGGGTTGGCCTGAATGAGCAGCGTATCGTGATCGCAATCCTCAGATATCGAAACGACATTCAAAAAGTTTCCACTTTCTTCTCCTTTTGTCCAGAGTCTGTTTTTAGTTCTACTAAAAAAGGTCACCAGTTTGGTTTCAACCGTTTTAGCCAATGCTTCTTCGTTCATGAAGCCCAACATAAGGACTTTCCCGGTGGTCGCATCCTGGATGATCGCCGGTACCAATCCGTTTAATTTACTGTAATCAAGATTCATATGTTGTTTTTTATTGTTATCTGATGACAATGCCTTCTTGTTTCAAATATTGTTTGAGTTCCGGAATTTTAATTTCTCCAAAATGGAATACACTGGCTGCCAATGCGGCATCGGCTTTTCCCAACAAAAAAGCATCTTTAAAATGTTCTTTTGCTCCTGCACCACCTGAGGCAATGACAGGAATAGACAAACAATCAGCCAAGCGGGCCAATGCATCATTTGCATAACCGGTTTTTACGCCATCATGGGACATACTGGTAAACAGGATTTCGCCTGCGCCCCTTTCCTGTGCTTCTTTTGCCCATTCAACCAAATATTTATCTGTCGGGATGCGTCCACCATTTAAATAGCAAACCCATTTCCCATGCGCTTCCAATTTGGCATCGATGGCGACCACACACACCTGTGATCCGAAATTTTTGGCGATTTGGTTGATCAATTCCGGATTTCTGATGGCGGCTGAATTGACAGACACCTTATCGGCACCTGCATTCAACAAACGATCCACATCGGACAATTCATTGATTCCTCCACCAACAGTAAAAGGAATACTCACCTTTGCAGCAACACGTTTGACCACATCTGTGAAAGTTTTTCTTCCTTCGTGAGAAGCAGTGATATCCAAATAGACCAGCTCATCGGCTCCTTGTTTGCTATAGGCTTCACCCAGTTCAACAGGATCACCAGCTTGTCTGAAATTGACAAAATTGATGCCCTTTACGGTTTGTCCGTCTTTTACATCCAAACAGGGTACGATTCGTTTTGCAAGCATATTCCTAGTTTATAAAATGTTCAAGATCTTTCAAAGATATCTTTCCTTCGTAAATGGCCTTTCCAAAAATCACCGCGGGCAAACCTGCTTCTTTCAAGGCTTCCAGATCGTGCATCGAAGAAACGCCGCCACTGGCTACAAGATACATATTTGGAAACAATTTTAGTACTTTTTTATACAAATTGATGGAAGGGCCTGCCAACATGCCATCTTTACTGATATCGGTACAAATCACTTTGGAAACCCCTTTTGAGACATAACTGTCTAAAAAAGGCAATAATTTCAATGTGGTTTGTTCTGTCCAGCCTGTTACAGCAATGGCTTCATCCTGTACATCGGCACCCAAAATGATTTTTTCTGAACCGTATTGTTTCAACCAACTTTCAAAAACTTCGGGTGATTTAACGGCAATGCTCCCTCCGGTTATCATGCTGGCACCACATTCAAATGCGATGCGCAGATCTTCGGAAGTTTTCAAACCACCACCAAAGTCAATCACCAGATTGGTGCTGCCGGCAATTTTTTCCAACACGCTGTGGTTCACAATGTGATGCGCTTTTGCACCATCCAGATCGACCAGGTGCAATCGGGTTATACCATGATCCTCAAACATTTTGGCAACTTCCAACGGATGTTCATTGTAGATGGTTTTCTGATCGTATTTGCCTTGCGACAAACGCACGCACTTTCCATCAATCAAGTCTATGGCAGGGATGAGATCCATCAACGTAGGTCTATAAAATTTTGTAATATGCGTTCTCCCAGATCTCCGCTTTTTTCAGGGTGAAACTGGGTCGCGTAAAAATTATCCCGATGCAAACTTGCGCTATAGGGTTGCAAGTATTCGGTTTTAGCTATGGTTTGCGCACAAATCTCTGCATAAAAGCTGTGGACATAGTAAACATACTGTTGCTCCATATCTCTGGAAAACAGATTTGTTTGCAAATCAAAAATGGTATTCCAACCCATTTGCGGTACTTTTTCTGTTCGTATCCTTGGTTTAAAACATTTCACTTCCGCATCAAAGATGCCCAGACAATCGGTATTGCCTTCTTCAGAATGTTTGCACATCAGTTGAAGTCCAATACAAATGCCCAGCGTTGGTTGTTTCAAATCTTTGATCAACGCATCCAATTGCTGTGCTTTCAGATAAGCCATGGTTGAGGAGGCTTCGCCCACTCCGGGGAAAATGACTTTATCGGCTGACAGAATTTCGGATTTATCATCGGTCACATTGGGCTCGATGCCGATGCGCCTCAAGCCATGGACGACGGAATAAATATTCCCTGCATTGTATTTTATGATTGCGACTTTCACTTGTTCACTGTTCAATTAAATACCACCGTTCTGTTTTCATACACCAGAATCTTGCGTTCGATGTGCTTTTCAACAGCTCTCGATAATACGATTTTTTCTATATCCTGTCCTCTGTGAATCAGTGCTTCAACACTGTCTTTATGGGAAATCCTGGCTACATCCTGTTCGATGATGGGTCCTGCATCCAACTCTGCAGTCACATAGTGACTTGTTGCTCCGATAATTTTCACGCCTCTTTCATAGGCTGCATGATAGGGTTTTGCACCGATAAATGCAGGCAAAGTGGAATGGTGGATATTGATGATGCGGTTGGGATAATAGGATACAAATTCGTCTGAAATGATTTGCATATACCTGGCCAAAACGATGAAATTCACGCCATAGGATTGCAACAATTCCAATTCCCGAACCTCTTGTTGTTCTTTATTATCTTTTGACATGGGAAAATAATGGAAATCGATGCCGAAACGCGTCACAATATCCTCCATATCGGGATGATTGCTGATGACGCAGGGGATATCCACATTCCAATCGCCGGAAGAATAATGTGCAAGCAAATCGAACAAACAATGCGACATTTTTGAAACGAAAATGGCCATTTTGGGTTTTTGGTCGCCAAAATAGAGCTTAAAATTCATTTGATATTTGCCTGCATACAATGTTTGGAAAAACTCTTCAATTTTTTCTCTGGGTATGGCAAACAATTCCAAATCCCATTCGACGCGCATGAAAAAAACTTGGGCTTTTTTGTCCACATGCTGATCCAGGTACAAAATGTTGCCTTTATTCACATTGATGAAATCGGTTACAGCAGCCAAAATCCCTTTCTGATCGGGACAATGAATCAAAAGAATTGCTGTTGTTTCTGGTCGTTTCAAACTGGTCATTCTGTCAAATTGATATTGTATGCAAAATTAGCAAAAAACTCCTGTCCGACCGCGTGTTATCTTGAAATATGCAATTAAAAGAGACCAATTTTTGTCTTTTTGAGTTCCTGCAACAATAAAAATATTCAAATCATGCATTTTTTGAATAAACAGTTGTTTTTTCAATATAAACCCCTATTTTTGCGTTTTACAATTATGTTATACAACAGAAATGGCGAACGAACAGTCAATTGTAGATGCCTGCGATATTGAATGCTTAACAGACATTTGGGATGTTTTAACTGCAAGTGAAAAGGAATACCTTTTGAAAAACTATCATGTTGAAACGTACAAGAAAAATGATGTTTTGCATTATGAAGGTGAATACCCGACACACATGATGGGGCTCATCAAGGG
>CAYYJF010000030.1:16548-22326 GCA_964472175.1 uncultured Bacteroidales bacterium
CGTTGCACATTGTCTTCAACCGAATCCAAAGCGTTGAGCCAAACGATGGGAATCCCTCTTTTTTCCATGCCTCTAAACCAAGTCATTTGCCTTTTTGCGAATTGATGAATGGCAATTTCCAAATTAAAATACATTTCCTGATAAGACAGTTGATTGGTTAAATACATGGTCACAAACTTGTATTCCAAGCCATAGTACAACAAAGTCTCCGTGGGTATTCCTTGCCGAATGAGTTGTTCAACTTCCGGTATCATGCCTTCCTCCAATCGGGATTTCAGACGTGCACTGATGCGGCTTCTTCTCACCTCCCTGTCCAAATCAAGGCCAAAAACCAGTGATTGAACATTGAACATGTCCGTGGCAGCAGCTTGGTGTTCTTGTTGGTACGTTTCAATTTCTATGGCACGTATGGCTCTTTTGGCCGTATCGATGTCGGTGGTATTGTGTAAAGTTTTTAGGGAAGACAGTATTTGGGTCAATTCTTGCAAAGGTTTACCTTCCAGAGAGGCCCTGAGCCCCTGATTTTCAGGGACCTCCAACATTTGATAACCTTTCAAAACCGACTCCACATACAAGCCCGTTCCTCCACAAAAAACAACAGGCTTTTCTGAAGCTTTCAAGCATTGATACACACGTTTAAAATCCTGTTGAAAAGTGAACAGATTGTATTTTTCACCGGCATCAACGATGTCAATCAGGTGATATGGAATGGCATGACCCTGATACACATATTCATTCAAATCCTTTCCAGTACCAATATCCATGCCCCGATACACCTGCCTGGAGTCGGCACTGATGATGTCTGCACCCAATTCATACGCCAGCCGAACGGCCAACTTGGTTTTACCCGAGGCAGTCGGTCCAACAATGGTAATGATGGGAGGCATTTCGTTCATTTCAACACTTTTTTCAGGCATTGGTACAAAAATACGCCTTTTTTTCTATATTTGCTTGTGAACCAAATCCTGGAAAATGCCACAACCCGTTATGAAAACGCTGTCCGGACACATTGTTGACGTTGTTAACCGTCAAATCATCAAAGGCCATTTGCACATCGAGGGCAATCGAATCGTCAAAATACAACCATCCGAGGAGGTTGAAGATCAGTTCATCGTGCCCGGATTTGTAGATGCACACATCCACATTGAAAGCAGCATGATGACTCCTTCCGAATTTGCCAAACAAGTGCTACCCAAGGGCACCATCGGTTGCGTGTGTGATCCACACGAAATTGCCAATGTGTGTGGCATTACCGGAATTGACTTCATGATAGAAGACAGCAAAAACGCCCCACTCATTTTTAGCTTTGGCGCTCCCTCCTGCGTTCCTGCCACCCATGCAGAGACATCGGGGGCTTCACTTAAAGCAGATGACATTAAGAATTTACTTCAAAGAAACGATATCGGCTTTTTAGGCGAAATGATGAATTTCCCAGGTGTAATCAACCACGATGAGCAGGTTTTGCTAAAAATCAAAGCAGCCATAGAATGTGGCAAACCCATTGATGGACATGCCCCTGAATTGTCGGGTGACGACTTGAGGACTTATGTGGATGAAGGCATTTCTACCGATCATGAATGCATGACCCTGAGTGAATCCAAAGAAAAAATTGCTTTGGGTATGAAAATTTTAATCCGTGAGGGATCTGCTGCCAGAAATCTGGAGACACTAGCTCCATTAATCACCTTATTTCCAAACAAGGTGATGCTATGTACCGATGACAAGCATCCGGACGACCTGATACAAAACGGGCACATGGATGGTATGATTCGAAAACTCATTGATGCAGGGTATGATGTATTTGACATCTTGCAGGCAGCCTCCTATAATCCTATCAATCACTACAAATTACCAATTGGTTTGCTGCAGGAAAACGACCAGGCCGACTTTTTGGTGGTATCGGATTTGACTTCATTTAAAATCAAAGAGACCTGGATCAAAGGAGAAAAAGTGGCCGAAAACGGTCAAATTTGCTACGCATCACAAACCACCGGAAAAACGGTCAACCATTTTAAAACCAACCCCATTCATCCCTCTGACATTCAGGTTGTTTCAAACGGACGCTTTATGCGCATCATTTGCGTTGAAGACGGTCAGCTGTACACCAAATCGGAATGGATAGAACCGCTTGTACAAAAACAATTGGTTCAAACAGACATCGAATCTGACATCTTAAAATTGGTGGTATACAACCGATATACACCTTCCAAACCAGCCGTAGCATTTGTGAAGAATTTTGGATTGAAAAAAGGGGCTTTGGCTTCGACCATTGCTCACGACAGCCATAACATCATAGCCATTGGGAGCTCCGATAAGGATATTTGCCAATCCATCAATCACTTGATTGAAACAAAAGGGGGCATCATTGCTTCAAGTGGAAAAAAAGTCAACATGCTGCCCCTGCCCATTGCAGGATTGATGTCGAATGAATCGGGCGATTATATTGCATCCAAATACCACGAAGTAGAGGCCTCCGCCAAAAAAATGGGTTGCACCTTTAAAGCGCCCTTTATGACACTGGCCTTTCTGTCACTCCTGGTGATCCCCGAAATTAAATTGAGCGACAAGGGCTTGTTTGACGTGCAACGTTTCAGCTTTACCGACCTGTTTTCTGACACGACAGACTAAACAAAGCCAACGGCATAAATCAAACCACACTTTTTGACATAAAAAAAAGAAGCGAACCACAGGTCTTTTCGACTCTTGGCTCGCTTCTTGCTTATATTTCAACCTGTTACCAGGTTTATGTCATCGGGTCTGAATTATTTTACAGAATCCATATGAGCGATCAAATCAAGAACTTTGTTTGAATAGCCCCATTCGTTGTCGTACCAGCTAACCAATTTAACAAAGTTGCCATTCAAAGCGATACCAGCGTTGGCATCGAAAACTGAAGTGCGAACTTCGTGAACGAAGTCAGTAGAAACAACGCTATCTTCGGTGTAACCCAAGATGCCTTTCAATTCATTTTCAGAAGCTTTTTTAACTGCAGCTTTGATTTCTTCATAAGAAGCAGTTTTTTCCAAACGAACGGTCAAGTCAACAACAGAAACGTCAGCAGTTGGAACACGGAAAGCCATACCAGTCAATTTACCGTTCAATGCAGGAATCACTTTACCTACAGCTTTAGCAGCACCGGTTGAAGATGGGATGATGTTGCCAAGGATGGAACGACCACCTCTCCAATCTTTTGCAGAAGGAGCATCAACAGTTTTTTGTGTATTGGTAGCTGCGTGAACAGTGGTCATCAAGCCTTCAACGATACCGAAGTTGTCGTTGATAACTTTAGCCAAAGGAGCCAAGCAGTTGGTGGTGCAAGAAGCATTGGATACAACATCCATATCGTTTTTGTACGCTTCCAAATTTACACCGCAAACGAACATAGGAGCATCAGCAGAAGGAGCAGAAATAACAACTTTCTTTGCGCCGCCTTTCAAGTGAGCACCAGCTTTTTCAGTTGTCGTGAAAACACCGGTAGATTCAACAACGTAGTCAGCACCGGAAGCACCCCAACCAATATTTGCGGGATCTTTTTCAGCAAAAAAGGCAACTTCTTTACCGTTAATGAACAATTTACCACCTTTGTTTTCGGCTGTTCCCTGGAATTTACCGTGAACTGTATCGTAGTTCAACATGTAAATCAAATAGTCGAGATCCAGGAATGGGTCATTTACTGCAACGATTTGAACATCGTTTCTTTCTTGTGCGGCACGGAATACCAAACGGCCGATACGGCCAAAACCGTTAATACCTACCTTAATCATTGTTTATTCGAATTTTTAGTGTGTACATAAAATCGACCACAAAATTACGATTTTTGTCCGAAAAAAATATCTTTTTTCATATATTTTTTGCGAACAATTTTTCAGCCGCAATTACATGGGGTTTTGCAAGCCATCATCAACAGCACCAAACAAATGCAAACAAGGGTCAGGATTACTTTCTGTCTCATAGAAGTATATAAAAAAAAGGAGAATGAAGCTTCTCCTTTTTAAATGAATATTCTGATTGATGTATCAAACAGACTGCCAAACCGAACTTATCTTGCCGGCAAAGCTCTTGTTTTAATAGAATCAATATCGCTGTAAATCATACCCCATTTGGTTTGAGCATATGAACGGTAATAATAGTATGTATCCGGAGCCAAGCTGTCAACTCTTACCACAAAAGTATTGTAGGAAGGTGTCAATCTGACAGAGTCCGTTTTTAAAGAATCAGGATGCGAAGCATTTCCATACTGCATTCCAACAGTCGTGGTAAAGGAAGCCATCAAATCAACATAATCAGTCGTTGGGTAAACTCTAAATCTAAGACTGGTCGTATCGGTGGAAAGGGTATCAATATTCATTTTGTAATACTTGGTGTTGAAAGATACGACTTTCCCAAATTTCATGCCTTCTGAAGTTTTTGCAAAAGCACGTGCATAATATGTTTTGTTTGGGAGCAGACCGGACACTCCGCCAGTGATGGTTTTGTTCATCAACACGGCATAAATAACACTGTCTTCCAAGCCTGGATTTGCATCTTCGCTCCAGCAAATACCAGTTTCTTCTACAACATCGTCGTTTTCGACATCCAAAGGACAACGAAACTGGGCAGTTTCAAAAGAAATGGCAGAAACACTTAGATTGGAAAAAGAAACTTCTTCTTCATTTGAGCAGCTGAATAAGGCAATGGCCAGGCCAAAAATGAAAAAAATTCGGCTTTTAGTTTTCATGTGATTAGGTTTTTTACAGATGGCAAATGTAACAATAGTTTTTAAAAGGAAGATAAAACAAGCAAAAAAAACGCAATTTTTCGTAATTTTGCGCCATAAAAATGTAGACCCACATGTTAGAACGCATCATCATCCTAGACTTCGGTTCTCAAACCACCCAATTAATCGCCAGACGCATTCGCGAACTCAATACTTATTGCGAAATTGTACCCTATAACAAATTTCCATATGACCATGCTGAGAACGTAAAGGGGGTTATTCTTTCGGGCAGTCCGTTTTCCGTATATGATGTCTCCGCATTCAAAATGGATGTACAAACGCTCAGAAAAAAATATCCGGTTCTTGGCATCTGTTACGGCGCTCAAATGATTGCGCAGTCCGCTGGGGGCAAGGTTGAACCGGCGGGTTCAAGAGAATATGGCCGGGCCAATCTGGAAAAATTTCAAACAGAGAGTCCTCTGTTGAAAGGTCTATCTGACAACAGTCAAATATGGATGTCTCACGGCGACACCATCACCAACATTCCTCAAGGTTTTGAGGTCATCGCTTCTACCAGAGATGTTGCCATAGCCGCATACCACATCCAGGGAGAAAACACCTTTGGCGTACAATTTCATCCGGAAGTGTTTCACACCCTGGAAGGCAGCACCATTCTGGATAATTTCCTGAACATTTGTCAATGTTCAAAAGACTGGTCTGCAGCCTCTTTCATCGAAACAACGGTCAAAGAACTAAAAGCACAACTGGGCAATGACAAAGTAGTTTTGGGTTTGTCCGGAGGGGTGGATTCTTCGGTTGCTGCTGTATTATTAAACAAGGCCATCGGGAAAAATCTAACCTGCATTTTTGTCGATCACGGACTGTTGCGTAAAAATGAATTTGAGCATGTCATGAACGATTATGCACATCTGGGGCTGAATGTCATCGGTGTCAATGCAAAAGATCGTTTCTACAAAGAGCTTGCAGGCGTCACAGACCCAGAAAAAAAACGCAAAATCATCGGCAAAGGTTTCATCGATGTTTTCGATGAAGAAGCACACAAAATAGAAGACGTCAAATGG
>CAYYJF010000031.1:0-10944 GCA_964472175.1 uncultured Bacteroidales bacterium
AGTTGCAAGAGCTTGATTTTTTCGAATGGATTGACATGAGACAGCAGCGATAAAGCAATGAAGTAGATGCTATCTTTAGTCATTTCATGAATGCTTGTTAAAGGCTTCCTCTAGAGGTTGGTAATCACTCAATTTGCCCTGCACAATTGCTACGGTATCGACTTTTGCTTTAACGACAACTTTGTTGTCTGGGATCCTTCTGATTTCCTGGGTGAAAACCCACTTGATCCCTTCCTTTTTCATGTCAACTGAAACGTAGAATTGATCTTTGCTTTTCAGGGGTGTTTTAAATGACATTTCAATTTTGGCAACAACCAAATCAATTCCTTGTTGGTGCAGTTCTGCAAAGTCTATACCCAAACCATCAACGTAGACGTGTCTGGCGTGTTCCAAATAATGTTGATAATTGGCATTGTTAACGATGCCCTGCAAATCGCATTCGTAATCACGAACTAAGAACTCGAGTTTAAATGGTTCAATCATGTGTTTGTAGAAATTAAGAATGCGCAAATATAATATTAATAAATAATATATCAAAATAAATTAATCACACATCGTCAACGCGATATAATTTGTCAGATGGACGAATTTTTGTCTTCAATGGAAAAGAAATAAAATCTCCTTTTACGGCTTTTTCCACCTCTTTTTCATGAACGCGAAGGGTCTCCAATGTAAATTCTACAGCTCCTGTCGTCGGCCCCGTTATCAGTACATGATCTCCAACCCCTAAATGCCCACTTTCCAAGCGAAATTCGGCTACTTCAATGTTGGAAAAGTATTTGATTCCTTTGCCTATCAACACTTTTTTCTTTGTCGCAGACGATCCGTATTGGTTGGTCCATTCTCCCAATCGTTGCCCTAAATAATATCCATTCCAAAAGCCCCTGTTAAAGACCGTGCTTAATTGCTTGTCCCAATGTTGAATTTTATCTTCGTTGAAGCTTCCATCCAAATAACTGTCAATGGCTTCATTATAACAGTTCACCACCGTTTTTACATATTCAGGCCCCCTTGCTCTCCCTTCAATTTTTAATACCCGAACACCTGCATCCAGCAGTTTATTGAGAAAGTGAATGGTTTTTAAATCTTTCGGCGACATAATGTATTGATTGTCAATGTCAAGTTCGACATCCGAATCTTTATCTTTCACCGTATATCCTCTTCGGCATAGTTGAAAACAATTACCCCTGTTGGCCGATGCCTGGTATTCATGCAAACTCAAATAGCATTTTCCTGAAACCGCCATACATAAGGCACCATGACAAAACATCTCAATTCTGATCAAATCTCCTTTGGGTCCCAACACCTTTTCATCGATGATTTGTTGATGAATTTTTGAAACCTGATCCATATTCAATTCTCTTGCCAAAACCACCACATCAGCAAATTGAGCATAAAATTTCAAAGCTTCAATGTTGGAAATATTGAGTTGGGTAGACAAGTGCACTTCCATTTCTTGCTGGACTGCATAGCCCATCACTGCCACATCTGCAGCAATAATGGCGCTGATTTTAGCCTCTTTGGCCGCATCGACAATGGCGCGCATCAAGTCCAAATCACCGTCATAGATAACCGTATTGATGGTTAAATAGCTTTTCACGCCATGTTGTTGACATCGCAAAGCAATATCCTTGAGATCTTTGATGGTGAAATTGTTGGAGGAACGAGACCTCATGTTCAAATTTTCGATTCCAAAGTATACCGAATCGGCCTTTGCCTGAAGCGCAGCAGACAGCGATTCCATCGATCCGACAGGGGCCATCACTTCAAAATCTGATCGTTTAATTGTTGATGAAAGGGGCATTTTTGCGATAAATAGTGTGCTGCAAATGTACTAAAAAAAGCCTACTTTTGCATTTTAAAGCTTTTACAGATATGCAGATAGGATCAATAGACTTGGGTGCAAATCCCTTAATTTTGGCACCCATGGAGGATGTGACCGATCCGGCATTCAGACTTTTGTGTAAAAAGTTTGGAGCCGATTTGGTTTATACCGAATTCGTTTCTTCCGACGCGTTGATCAGGCATGTCAACAAGACCAAGCAGAAGTTGTCTATTGAAAACAATGAACGCCCGGTTTCCATTCAGATTTATGGCAATCAGGTGGAGGCGATGGTGGAAGCTGCTCAAATTTGTGAGGAAGCCGCACCGGATTTTCTCGATATCAATTTTGGCTGCCCCGTCAAAAGGGTTGCAGGCAAGGGCGCAGGCGCCGGGATGTTGCAAAATATTCCAAAGATGCTCGAAATTACAAGTCAAGTGGTGAAGTCTGTTGGAATTCCGGTCACTGTAAAAACCAGATTGGGCTGGGATGATTCTTCAAGAATCATCGTGGATTTGGCTGAATCCTTACAAGACTGTGGTATTGCTGCACTGGCCATTCACGGCAGAACCAGAGCGCAAATGTATAAGGGTGAAGCAGATTGGTCCTTGATTTCTCAGGTGAAAAACAACCAAAGAATGCACATACCCATCATTGGAAACGGGGACATCACAACCCCGCAAATCGCCAAAATGCGTTTTGACGAAACCGGAGTCGATGGCATCATGATTGGCAGAGGAAGTATCGGAAATCCATGGATTTTCAAGGAAATCAAAGATTTTCTTATGCATGGAGATGATGCAGAAAATCCGAGCATGGAACATGTTGCCCCACTTTCATTTGGATGGAAATTGAATGTTTTACGTCAACAAATAGAGGATAGCATCCTTCGGAGTGAAGAAAGAAGAGGCATCGTCCACATGAGACGACACCTCGCTGCTACTTCCGTATTCAAAGGATTGCCCAATTTTAAAGAAACCAGAATTGCCATGCTCAGAGCCGAAACAAAGCAGGACTTGTTTCAAATATTCGAAGCCATTGAATTACAATATATGCCTCAATAAATGTTTTGAGCGATTCTTCTCACGCTTTCTGTGGCCATCATGGAATAAAAATGAATGCTGGGCACTTGTTTTTCCATAAGTTCTTTGGCTTGCATGGTGCACCATTCTATCCCAACTTCAACCGCATCCGCGTCCGATTTACATTGCTGCAATGCATTCGTCAATGCTTCAGGGAAATCCACATGAAATATTTTTGGGAGTGCTGTCAATTGGTTTAAAAAATTGATAGGTTTCAAACCCGGAATGATGGGAACCTGAATGCCTTCATTTCTGCATAATGCGACAAAGTCAAAGTATTTTTGATTGTCAAAAAACATTTGAGTGACCAGATAGGATGCCCCGGCATCTACTTTTTGTTTCGCGAATGCCACATCTGATAAAAGGTTTGGGGCTTCTTCGTGTTTTTCCGGGTAACATGCCATGCCATAGGAAAAGGGTTTGAGTTTCATTTTGAATTTGCTCCCATCCAGAAAGAAACCTTCATTAAACCTGTTTACTTGTTTTTGTAAATCAGTTGCATGGGCATGTCCGGTTGGCACAAAAGATCGATCATGTCTTGCTTTGTCACCTCTTAACAACAATAAATCAGTTATTCCAAGATATTGGAAATCGATCAAAACATATTCGGTTTCGAGTTCAGAAAATCCACTGCACAAAACATGAGGAACCACCGGAATGTGGTACTTGTTCTGAATGGCAGCAGCAACGGCAACAGTTCCCGGCCTGTGCCGCTCTGCAACACGTTCAAACAATCCGTTTGGCAGCTCTTTGTAAACCTGTTCGCTTCTGTGCGTGGTGATATTAATGTACTGAGGGTCAAACTCTTTGAGGGTATCTATGGTTTTGTAAACCTGTTCAATCCCATTCCCTTTGAGCGGGGGCAACAATTCAAAGGAGAATGCGGTGCGTTCTTTTCCCAATATTTTATCAGTAATACTCATCTTTATTTTCGTCGGTTTAATATTTCTTCGTATGATTTATTGTTGTTGATTATCTCGATGGCTTTTACCAGCGATTCATTTTCAGTCCACATCACTTTAAAATAATCTGAACTTTTGCCCAAATCTCTAGCCATGTATGCTTTTAGCTGCTTCATTAACAGTTTGTTGTCTGCTACAAGATCAGAATCTTTTAGAGCAATTTTTTCTTCTTTTGCAAATGCGATCAAACGGTTGTACAGTGCTTCGTCGGCATTGAAATTTTTAACAAAATCATCGATTTTTGGGTAATTATCTTTCAGTTTCTTGCGGTTTTCATCCACATATTTCATGCTGAATTTGTTGATGATACCAGCGCTGGATAAAGTTTTGTAAAGGGAAGACATTTTTGTCGTATCCAAAGGGATAAAGACATCAGGCATAATCCCACCTCCACCGTAAATGGTGCGCTTGTTCTGGAGCGTAAACGTTTTGAGTGAATCCGGAAAGTGAATGTTGTCGGAGTTGGTCATTTCTCCTCTGTTGTATCTTTCTATGAGGTCTTTGCTATAATTTTCCATATTGTCATAGGGTTTCTGTATGAACCGACCGCTTGGGGTAAAATAACGCGCAACGGTCAATTTTAATACAGATCCGTCAGGTAGGGGTAGTGGCTGTTGAACCAATCCTTTTCCAAAACTTCTTCTTCCAAGAATAATGCCTCTATCCCAATCCTGAATGGCACCACTTAAAATTTCGCTTGCGGATGCTGAATATTCATCAATCAAAAGAATGAGTTTCCCATTTTCAAAGCTGCCCTTGTCGCTCGCAAAATTATCCCTTCGTCTGGCATTGGCACCTTCCGTGTAGACAATGGAACGACCCTTTGCCAGAAATTCATCTGCCAAATCAATGGCTGCACTTAAATATCCGCCTCCATTGGATTCGAGGTCCAAAATCAACTGTTTCATGCCTGATTTCTTGAGTTCGGACAAGGCACTTTTAAACTCATCCAATGTCGTCGCTCCAAATCGGCTTAAGCGTATGTAGCCGGTGTTTTTGTCTACCATAAATGAAGCATCCAGACTATAGATGGGAATTTTGTCCCGAACGATTTTGAAGTCAAGAAGGGCATCGTGGTTTCTCCTTTTTACCGAAACTTTAACCTCTGTTCCTTTTGGGCCTTTCAAACGTTTGATGACATCATTGCTTGTCATTTTAACGCCGGCAACGGATTCGTCGTTCACAAATAAGATGCGGTCGCCGGGCAATAATCCAACTTTTTCAGAGGGGCCACCAGGAATCACTTCGATAATAAATAGGGTGTCATTCATCATGTTGAAAGAAATTCCAATGCCATCAAAACCACCTTGAAGTGGTTCATTCATCTCCTTCATTTCATCGGCTGTCATATAAGCGGAGTGTGGATCGAGATTTTTAATCATTGCTTTCAATCCATCTTCTACCAACTTATTTTCATCGACTTTGTCCACATACATGCTCCTGAGCGCATATAAAGCGACCATCATTTTTTGTGAGGCATTGGAATTTGTCAGTTGTTGCTGGCCAAAGGCAACCCCGCTGAGCAAGACACTGACTATGAATGTGACAACATGCTGTTTCATTTGATTTGTTTAATAAGTTTAGCGACAGATTCAGGAACAAAAGGACCTACATCTTTTCCGAATTTCAATAATTCTCTAACCGTGGCAGATTGAATGGAGGATATTTCTGGTTCAGTAAATAAAAGGACGGTTTCTAAGCCGGATATTTTTCGATTGATATCGGAAATTAGTTTTTCATATTCGAAATCCAGTACGCTTCGTACGCCTCTGATCAGGGCCGTTGCTTGCATTTCTTTTGCAAAATCCACAGTCAACCCTTCGTAGGAATACACCTCAATTTTTGAATTGTTTTTGAAGGTTTCCCGAATGAATTCAAGACGATCTTCGATGGAAAAACAGGATTTTTTTTCCTGATTTATTCCAATGCCAATCACCATTTGATCAAAAATTTTCAGTCCCCGATGAACAATGGATTCATGGCCAATGGTAAACGGATCGAATGTGCCTGCAAACAAAGCTTTTGACTTCATGCTATTCCTCCTCAATGACCAGGTTGTCAATAATGAAATTTTGTCTTTCTGACGTATTTTTCCCCATGTAAAATTCGAGCAGTCCCTTCACAACGTCTTCCTTTCTCCAGGTAATTCTGTCCAATCGGATGTCTTTTCCAATAAAATGCCTGAATTCATCGGGTGAAATTTCCCCCAAACCTTTAAATCGGGTGATTTCAGGATTGGGTCCCAAAGCTTGAATGGCAGCAACCCTTTCTTCCTCCGAATAGCAATACCGAACTTCTTTTTTGTTACGAACGCGGAAAAGAGGTGTTTGCAGAATATATACATGTCCTTTTTTGACCAGGTCGGGGAAAAATTGCAAAAAGAAAGTCATCAGCAACAAACGAATGTGCATCCCGTCGACATCCGCATCCGTTGCGACAATGACTTTGTTATACCTTAATTCTTCCAGGCCGTCTTCAATATTTAATGCGGCTTGAAGCAAATTGAATTCTTCATTTTCATAAACCACTTTCCGGGTGAGTCCGAATGAATTCAGTGGTTTCCCCCGTAAACTAAAGACTGCCTGATAGTTGACATCTCTGCTTTTGGTAATAGATCCACTGGCTGAATCGCCTTCTGTGATGAAAATGCTGGTTTCTTCGAGCAATTCACCTTTGTTGTCATTGAAGTGAAAACGGCAATCACGCAATTTGCGGTTGTGCAGATTGGATTTCTTTGCCCGTTCTCTTGCCAATTTGGTGACACCGGCAATGGCTTTTCTTTCTTTTTCAGATTCAACAATTTTTTTCAACAAGCTTTCGGCAACATCCGAATGTTTGTGGAGATAATTGTCCAACTCCTTTTTCAGAAAATCCCCAATAAATTTGGGCACCGTTGGGCCTTTTGGCCCCATATCTCTTGAACCAAGCTTGGTTTTGGTTTGCGATTCAAAAACCGGCTCTTCAATCTTGACACTTACTGCTGCAATCAATCCCATCCGAATATCCGAATAGTCGTGATTCTTTGCATAAAATTCTTTGATGGTTCTGGTTACGGCCTCTCTAAAAGCAGTTTGGTGCGTGCCTCCCTGGCTGGTATGCTGGCCGTTTACAAAAGAATAATACTCCTCACCATACTGATTTCCATGGGTTAAAGCCACTTCTATGTCATCACCAGATAGGTGAATGATGGGGTAAAGCGGCTCTAATGTCATGTTTTCATTCAGCAAATCAACCAATCCATTTTTTGAATTGAATTTTTTTCCGTTAAAAACGATGGTCAGACCCGTATTTAAAAACACATAGTTTTTTAGAAGGGACTCAATGAAGCTCTCTTGATATTCATATCCGGTGAATATGTTTTTGTCGGGCAAAAACTCAATGTTTGTTCCATTGGTTGACGTGGTCGCTTCTTTTGGCGTTTGTTTGATCAGAACCCCATCAGAAAATTCAGCAGAAGTTGTTTGTCCATCCCTGAAACTCTGAATTTTAAAATACTTGGATAAGGCATTGACGGCTTTAATCCCAACACCATTCAATCCAACAGATTTCTTAAAAGCTTTGGAATCATACTTTGCTCCGGTATTCATCTTGGAGGAAACGTCCACAACTTTTCCCAGAGGAACTCCCCGGCCATAATCTCTGACGGATACCCGACCTTCACTGATTTTTACTTCGATGGTTTTTCCATATCCCATCATGTATTCATCGACGCTGTTGTCGAGTACTTCTTTTAGCAAGACATAAATGCCGTCATCGTTTGAGGAACCATCTCCCAGTTTGCCAATGTACATACCCGGTCTTCTTCGGATATGTTCTTGCCATTCCAAAGTAATGATGTTGTCCTCGTCGTAATTTGCGGGCGTTTCCGGAGAGAGATTTGGTTCGATCATAGCCACTTAGCAATAAGATGCGTCTCCTGCAAATGTACAAAGAAACTTTGGGGTTAAAAAAGCATCAATTCAAATCCTTTTTAAAAACCCTTCTTGTCCGAACATGTTTGGGCGTCAGGTCACTCCACAACAGTTGCACTTTTGTATTGGTCTCCAATTCCGGATTGGTTTCTGCAATTTTGTACCCATTTTTAATAAAAATAGGTGTCAAATCGTTGAATATCATAGCATTGACACCTTTGTTCTGAAAGTTGGGATGGACCCCCATCAAATAAAGATCAACCACATCATTTTTTCTCAAAGCCTTCAGTAAGTGAATGAATCCAAACGGGAAAATACGGCCTTTGGATTTTTGAAATGCCTTGCTTAATGAAGGAATGGTAATGCCCATTCCAACAACTTCATCGTTTTTATCCACAACAATGCTAATCAGTTCAGGCCGAACAAATGAGAGGTACATTTTGATGTAATAATTGACCTGTTTGTCCGTGAGGGGCGAAAAACCATAAAGCACATTGTAGGTATCATTCCAAAGTTTGAAAATCTTTTCACCATATTTTTTCACAAGCTCACGTGAAGAATGGCATTTGACCACCCTCAATTCATATTTTTGTGACACAATGGCCGACATTCTTTCAAATCTGGAAGGCGTTTTTTCAGGAATAGCTATTCTGAATTCTTTCCAATCGACATCTTTGACAAAACCGATGTTTTCCAGATGTGATTGATAATAGGGATAATTGTACAGGGTGGCAAAGGTTCCAATCAAATCAAAACCTTCAATCAGCATTCCTGCATGATCCAAATCGGTAAAACCCATGGGGCCGGTCACCGCATTCATCCCTTTGGCTTTTCCCCACTCAGAAACCGCATCAATCAAAGCTTTCGTAACCTGAGGGTCATCAACAACATCAAACCAACCGAAGCGGACGTTTTGTACTTTCCAAAAATTGTTGGCATTGTGGTTGATAAATCCGGCAATTCGACCAACAATTGTTTCGTCTTTGTACGCTAAAAAACAAATGCTCTCGCAAAAATCAAAAGCAGGATTTTTTTTTGGATTGAAGGTGTTGATTTCATCAAATGTAAGGGCAGGAACATAAAAGGGATGTCCTTTGAACAATTTCAAAGAAAATTCAACAAACTGCTTCATCTCTTTCTTTGTACGAACTTCACGAATCTCTAAACTCATGGTATTGATTTTGATTAAAGGCCAAAAAACGCGAATCCTCTATGATACGGTGTGCAAATATAGAAAAAATGTAAATTGAATAGGAATAAAAAAAACCGCCTATTTCTAAGCGGTTTTTTAAAATTGTAGGAGTTTAGCGTCTAATGCCCAGTTCCTTAATCAATTGGCGATATTTTTCAATATCTTTGGATTTCAAATAATCCAATAAACGACGACGTTTACCAATGATAATTTTCAAGGCATGTTCCGTGCTATGATCTTTGTGATTTGACTTGAGATGACCAGTCAAGTGGTTGATACGGTAGGAAAACAATGCTATCTGGGCCTCAGGGGAACCAGTGTCAGTGTTAGACTTTCCGTATTTGCCAAAGATTTCCTGTTTTTTTTCAGGTGATAAATACATCATGATTGTTTTTTTTTATGTTTGAAACAAATCGGGGCACAAAAGTAAACAATAGTTTTTGAAACACAATGCTTTTATGTGAAAAATCAACTAATTTTGTATCCGAAATAGTATTAAGGTAAAAATCAGATCCGTACAAATGCAGGATATCCGTAACATTGCGATTATCGCTCACGTTGACCATGGTAAGACAACACTCGTAGACAAAATGTTGTTGGCCGGTCAATTGTTTAGAGCAAATGAATCAGTAGGTGAATTAATGCTCGACAGCAACGAACTGGAACGAGAACGCGGCATCACCATTCTTTCTAAAAATGTATCCATCGAATACAAAGGGGTTAAAATCAATATCATCGATACCCCAGGTCACGCAGATTTTGGCGGTGAAGTAGAGCGCGTTTTGAACATGGCGGACGGTGTCCTTTTGTTGGTTGATGCTTTTGAAGGCCCAATGCCGCAAACACGTTTTGTGCTTCAAAAGGCCTTGGAAATCGGATTGAAACCCATTGTGGTAATCAACAAAGTCGATAAGCCGAATTGCAGACCTGAAGAAGTTCAAGAGGCTGTTTTTGATTTGATGTTTAATCTGGAAGCAACCGAAGATCAATTGGATTTTCCAACTGTTTATGGCGCAGCCAAAAAAGGTTGGATGAGCGAAGATTGGAAAAATGAAACCGAAGATATCACCTATTTGCTCGATCAGATCATTGCGCATATTCCTGCCCCGACCCGCTTGGAAGGTACCCCTCAAATGCTCGTCACCTCATTGGATTATTCCTCTTATGTTGGACGTATTGCCATTGGCCGTGTACACAGGGGTGTTATCAGAGAAAATAGTGAAGTAAGTCTGGTTAAAAGAGATGGCTCCATCTCCAAATCCAGAATCAAGGAATTGTACGAATTTGTAGGTTTTGGACGAAGAAGAGCTTTAGAAGTTGGTTCAGGCGATATTTGCGCCATTGTCGGCGTAGACGGTTTTGAGATTGGAGATACCATTGCAGACCCCATCGAGCCGGAAGCATTGAAACCCATTGCCATTGATGAACCCACCATGAGCATGGTATTCACCATCAACAATTCTCCATTTTTTGGAAGAGATGGCAAGTTTGTTACTTCCAGACATATCCATGACCGGTTGATGAAAGAATTGGATAAGAACCTTGCATTGAGGGTTGAAAGAAGTACGGAAACCGATTTGTGGACAGTCTTTGGTCGTGGTGTTTTGCATTTGTCTGTCCTGATTGAAACCATGCGTCGTGAAGGGTACGAATTGCAGGTTGGTCAACCCAGAGTTATTTTTAAAGAAATTGATGGTGTCCGTTGCGAGCCAATTGAAGATATGACCATCAGTGTCCCGGAAGAGTATGCCAGCAAAATGATTGATTCAGTGACCAGAAGAAAGGGTGAGTTGACTGTCATGGAAACCCGGAATGACCGAATTTATTTGGAATTTTCCATCCCTTCCAGAGGCATCATAGGTTTGAGAAGTCTGTTGATGACTTTGTCTGCAGGTGAAGCTGTGGTTGCGCATCGATTCAATAGTTTTCAACCATACAGAGGTGAAATTGAAAAAAGAGAAAACGGATCGATGAT
>CAYYJF010000031.1:11044-22213 GCA_964472175.1 uncultured Bacteroidales bacterium
ATCAAAGAAGATGAATATGTGGAAGTGACTCCAAAACACATGCGTATGCGCAAAATTATTTTGGATGAAAACGAACGCAAACGTTTAGGTAAAAAATAAAATTTGGGGAAAGGGCATTGGAATCGATTATTTTTGATTCCAATGCTCGGCTACCAATGCCAATTCATCGTACCATCCTTGTCCGAATTTTCGAATCAATGGTTCGCGTAGAAACTGGTATAAATACAAACCCTTGTTATTTTCCGGTTTTTTGGATGCTGAGCAGATGCTCCACTCATGGTAGTTTATGGCAAGAAAGTCCGGATATTTTTTGATCCGTATTGGATATAAATGGCAGGAAATGGGTTTTTGAAAATCGGTTTTACCTGCTCTCCATGCCTTTTCAATGGCACAAAAACAAATCCCCTGTTCATTATAGCATGTGAAAACGCAATCTTTCCCGTTCACAATGGATGTAACCAGCTCACCATCCCAATCGGTGTAAACGACACCTTGTCTTTCAATGATTTCTTTGGCAGCATCTGACAAATCTTCCCAAACCAAAGGCAAAACTTCCTTTAAAAGCGTTTCCTCTTCTTTTTCAACCGGTGCTCCGCTTTCTCCTTCAATACAGCAACTTCCTTTACATGAAGCCAAATGGCAACAAAAACGCTGTTCCAAAATATCGAGGCTGACAACTGTGTCTTGAATTTGAATCATGTGTATAAAAATAAAGCCGGATGCAGAACGCACCCGGCTATTGTGAGATAAAAAAATTAACCAATTAAGTTTTGTCCTGTCATTTCTACAGGTTTTTCAATGCCAAGAATGTGACAAATTGAGGGCGCGACATCTGCCAAAATGCCATTTGACACCTTTGCATCCTTGTTTTCGGTGACATATACGAAAGGCACCGGATTTAAGGAGTGAGCCGTATTTGGCGAGCCATCTTCATTCATGGCATTGTCTGCATTCCCGTGGTCGGCAATAATAATGACCTCGTATCCATGTGCTTTGGCTGCTTCGACAGCCTTTTCGACGTTTTGATCTACCGCCTGAACAGCTTTTTGGATGGCATCAAGAACCCCTGTGTGGCCTACCATGTCCCCATTGGCGTAGTTGACAATGATGCAGTCGTATTTTTCACTTTCAATAGCATTTTTCAATGCGTCACCAACTTCATTGACGCTCATCTCCGGTTTTAAATCGTAGGTGGCAACCTTTGGGGATGGTATTAAAATGCGGTCTTCACCTTCAAATACATCTTCCCGTCCGCCTGAAAAGAAAAACGTGACATGGGCATACTTCTCGGTTTCAGCCATACGCAATTGCTTCAATCCAGCCTCGGAGAGGATTTCACCCAAAGTTTTCTGTACATTGTCTTTGTCAAAAAGAATGCGCAAGCCTTTGAACTTATCATCATAGGGAGTCATGGTGTAATATTCCAAAGGAATGGTTTTCATGCCATGCTCCGTCAAATCTTGTTGGGTTAAAGCAATGGTCAATTCTTTTGCCCTGTCATTGCGGAAATTGAAGAAGATAACCACATCACCTTCCTGAATGGTCGTCAAAGGCTTTCCGTTCTCATCAACGTGCACAATGGGTTTGATGAATTCGTCCGTTACGCCGTTTTGGTATGAATCTTCAATCGACTGAACCATGTCGGTGTACGGTGTCCCTTTTGCCTGAACCAACAATTGATAGGCTTCAGAAACACGTTCCCATCTTTTATCTCTGTCCATGGCGTAATATCGTCCAATAATGGAACCAATGGCGCCTGTATTGGCTTTTAAGTGATTTTCCAATGCGGCAATAAAACTTTTTCCACTTTTTGGATCGGTATCTCTACCATCCATAAAGCAATGAACAAAAGACTTTTCAATGCCATATATTTTGGAAATCTCGATGAGTTTGAACAAATGCTCCATGGAGCTGTGAACGCCACCGTCTGAAACCAAACCCAAAAAATGAATTTGTTTCTGGTTTTCCTTTGCATAGCTATAAGCCCTAACAATTTGCTCGTTTTCCAGGATAGTTTGTTCCCGACAAGCTTTGTTGATTTTTACCAAGTCCTGATAAACAACCCTTCCGGCACCGATATTTAAATGACCAACCTCTGAATTGCCCATTTGTCCGTCAGGCAAACCAACGTTTTCGCCAGAGGCCTGCAGTTGAGAATTAGGGTACTGTTTGATTAAAGAATCCCAATAAGGGGTGGGGGTATTATAAATGACATCTTCTTTACCATGATGACCCAGGCCCCATCCGTCCAGGATCATTAACATCGCTTTTTTTCGCATACCTAATGAAATTATTGTTGTGAATTTTACGTCAAAATTTTCACTGCAAAGATAGTGGTTTTCTATGAATTACCTTTTCAGGAGGAAAGGCATTCTTGCATAATCAGGACTGTTGGGAATTTTTTTTGAAATTAATATCTATATTTGCGATAGATTAAGTGAAAAATAATTGTAATTATAGTTCAAAACTGAGTTCAAATTTGAAAATTTAAAGCTATGAAACTATCTAAACTACTCGTTGTTGGCTTGTTGAGTACTTCGCTCGTTCTCACCGGTTGTAAAACCTGGTCTAGTGCATTAAAAGGCGGTACCATTGGTACATTGGCCGGAGCTGCTGTTGGTGCAGGAGCAGGTAAATTATTGGGTAATACCGCAGTTGGTGCAATTGCCGGAGCTGCCGTTGGTGGTACTGTCGGAACTTTGATTGGCCGCAAGATGGACAAGCAAAAAGAAGAATTGGAAGCACAATTGGGAAAAAATGCCGCCGTTGAACGTATTGGAGAAGGAATCAAGGTTACTTTTGAATCCGGTATTCTTTTCGAATCCGGAAAAGCTGAGTTGAGTGAATCATCAAAAACGGCTTTGACCAAATTTGCCGGAACGTTGAAAGAATACATGGATACCAATATCCAAATCTACGGCCATACCGATAATACCGGTTCAGACGAAATCAACAAACCTTTGTCTGAAAACCGTGCCAAAGCTGTTCAAAGCTTTTTGGTTGCTCAGGGGGTTTCAATCAGTCGTATTAAAACTGAAGGAATGGGTTCATCCGCTCCTGTTGCTTCTAACGACACCAAAGCAGGACGCACTCAAAATCGTCGTGTTGAAGTGGCCATTACTGCAAATGAAGAAATGTTGAAAAAAGCACAAGAAGGAACTTTATAATCCAAGCTTGAAATTATTAAAGCCTTCCGGTTAACGTGTTTAGCCGGAAGGCTTTTTGTTAAAATATTTGCAATTTCATGGTTTTGTTGTATATTTGCACGCGAAACGACGATGTGAGGGGGACTTAGGTTCCCCTATTTTATTCTTAAAAAAACACAGGTGATACAACAAGAACTCGTAATTCAGTTGGCCGAAAGGTGGATGCAGGATTCCCCTTTTTTTTTGGTGGAAATACGCATTACCAAGGATAACGATATTTTCGTGGAATTTGAATCCGAAGACGAAGAAGTGTCCATCGATGATTGTGTTGAGCTGAGCCGGTTTATTGAAGAAGGTTTGGACAGAGAAAAAGATGATTTCTCTCTTGAGGTCGGATCGGCAGGGCTGGGACAGCCATTTAAAGTATTGAAACAATATCTCATTAACATAGGTGAAGAAGTTGAAGTGATTGATAAAAGCGGGAAAAAATTCAATGGAACGTTGGTTTCAGCAGATGCATCCGGTTTTACAGTTTCTGTTTCCAGAAAAGTGAAAAAAGAAGGATTAAAGAAATTGTCAGCCGTCGTCTCAGATGAATTTTACACTTTTGAACAAGTGAAGTCCGTGCGTTATTTGATTCGCTTTTCCTAGTAAGAATAACATACATACTACTAACAACCAATGGCAAAAAAAGTTGAAACTATCAGTTTGATTGATACCTTTTCAGAGTTTAAGGAATTGAAAAACATCGATCGCCCGACGATGGTTAGCGTTTTGGAAGAATCCTTTAGAAATGTGTTGGCCAAAATGTTCGGTACCGATGAAAATTACGATATAATCATCAACCCGGATAAGGGTGATTTTGAAATTTGGAGAAACCGAAGAATCGTGGAGGACGATGCCTTAGAAGATGAAAACCTACAAATTAAATTGTCTGATGCCAGGAAAATTGATCCTGATTTTGAAGTAGATGAAGACGTAACAGATGAAGTCCATTTTGCAGATTTTGGCAGAAGGGCCGTTTTGAATCTCAGACAAACTCTGGCATCCAAGATTCTGGAATTGCAGAAAGACAGTCTGTACAATCGATTTGTCGAAAAAGTTGGTCAAATTGTCAGTGCAGAAGTCTATCAAATCTGGAAAAAAGAAATTTTGTTGTTGGATGATGAAGGCAATGAAATGTTGTTGCCCAAACAAGAACAAATCCCTTCAGATTTTTACAGAAAAGGCGAAAGCGTACGCGCTGTTGTTGAGCGTGTCGAAAATAAAAGTAACAACCCAAAAATCATATTATCCCGCACATCTCCAGTCTTCTTAGAAAGATTGTTTGAACTCGAAGTTCCTGAGATCCATGAAGGGTTGATTTTGATCAAGAAAGCTGCCAGAATCCCTGGCGAAAGAGCTAAAATTGCCGTTGAATCCTATGATGAACGCATTGATCCTGTTGGTGCATGCGTCGGCGTAAAAGGAGCCAGAATTCATGGCATCGTTCGTGAATTGAGAAACGAAAATATTGATGTAATCAATTATACTTCAAATATCAATCTATTTATTCAGAGAGCATTAAGTCCTGCAAAGATTTCATCCATCCGTTTGGATGAAACCAACAATAAAGCAGAAGTCTTTTTGAAACCAGAGGAAGTTTCTCTGGCGATTGGTAAAGGAGGTATGAATATAAAATTGGCTTCCATGTTGACCGGATACACCATTGATGTGTTCAGAGAAACCGATGATATGGAAGAAGATGATATTTACCTGGATGAATTTAAGGATGAAATTGACGCATGGGTCATTGACGCTTTGAAAAAGCTCGGATGTGATACTGCACGCAATGTCCTTGTCATTCCAAGGGAAGAATTAATAGAAAAGGCAGATTTGGAAGAAAGCACCGTAGATGAAGTACTTGCAATTTTGCAAGCAGAGTTTGAAGATTAAAGCGAACTACCAAGCCTGAGAATAGAGTTTTTTTTATAAACCCAATTTATGTCGATTCGGTTAAATAAGGTTACCAGAGATTTAAATGTAGGAATGTCAACATTGGTTGAATTTCTGCAGAAGGTGGGTCATGTGGTTGAAAACAACCCAAATACCAAAATTACGGAAGAAGAGTATGAGCTGCTGGTGAAGGAGTTCAGTAAGGATATGTCCTTAAAACAAGAAGCCGAAAAACTCGTTCAGGAACGTTCCAAACGTGAAAAACCGGCAACTGTTGCAGCTGAACCTGTTTTTGTACCCGAAGTTGAAAATGAAAAAGAGGCTTCGCAAGAAAGTCGTGTGCAGATTAAAACTGTGGGACGCATTGATTTGGATGCATTAAAACCAAAATCGAAACCCGTACAAACACCGGAAATTAAAAAGGAAGTTGTTGAGAAAGCAGCACCCGAACCGAAGCCGGAAGTTGTGGTTCCCAAAATCGAGAAAGAACCTGTTGTTGCCGTTAAGCCAATTGCACCCGTGGTTGAACCAAAGGCAGCGCCTGTTGTTGAACCAAAGGCTCCTCCGGTTGTTGAACCAAAAGCAGCGCCAAGTGTCGTTTCTCAAGAAACTGCAAAAACAAAAGTTCCTAAAACCGAATCCCCAAAAACGGTTGAACAGACGCCTGTTTTGAAAAAAGAAGAAAAAGCAAAGGCGGAAGTCAAAACCGAAGTGGCCGAAAAGAAACCTGCAGCAGAGGCAAGTGCACCTGTAGCAGAAGTGAATGAAAAAAAAGAACCAGAAATTTTCTCATTGGGAGTTAAAAGGTTCGAATCCAACATCAAGGTTATTAAAACCATTGATTTGGCCGCCTTGAATCAATCGACCAGACCCAAAAAGAAAACACAAGCTGAGAAGAAAAAGGAAAGAGAAGAAAAGCAAGCTCAGACTCAAAAAGTAGTTACTCCTCCAAGTAGTGGCATTGCGAAACCAAATTTGGAAACAGGTGATGCCAACGCTCAAAAGAAAAAACGCAGCCGCATCAAAGACGGCAAAGTCAGGGTAGCTGATGTGCAAAATCAAGCCCAACCCCAACAACGCCCACACAACAATCAGGAAGTTAAGTCTCGCTTGAAAAAGCCTGTTTTAAAATCGGAGGTCAATACTGAAGATGTTTCAAAACAAGTCAAGGAAACACTGGCCAGATTGACAGCAAAACCCAAGAAAGGGACAAAATATCGCAGAGATAAAAGAGAAGCCGGCTCTCAAAGAAGACAAGAAGAAGCCGAATTGGAACGTTTGGAAAGCCAAACCATCAAAATTACCGAATTTGTAACGGTCAATGATTTGGCCAATATGATGGATGTCCCTGTTGTACAAGTTATTTCCATGTGCATGAGCTTGGGACAAATGGTATCCATCAATCAAAGACTGGATGCTGAAACCATCAATTTTGTTGCTGAAGAATTTGGTTTTAAAACCGAATATGTCAGCGCTGAAGTGATGGAAGCCATACAGGACGAGGAAGACAATGAAGAAGACTTGGTACCCAGACCTCCCATTGTTACGGTGATGGGTCATGTCGACCACGGTAAAACATCTTTGTTGGATTATATCAGAAGTGCAAACGTTATTGCCGGTGAAGCCGGTGGTATTACGCAACATATTGGTGCTTACAATGTTAAATTGGAAGACGGTAGAAAAATAACCTTCCTGGATACTCCGGGTCACGAAGCTTTTACAGCCATGCGTGCCAGAGGAGCAAAAGTGACAGATATCGCCATCATCATTGTTGCTGCAGACGACAGCGTCATGCCACAAACCATTGAAGCCATCAACCATGCTTCAGCAGCCAATGTACCCATGGTCTTTGCCATCAATAAAATTGACAAACAAGGAGCCGATCCTGAAAAGATTAAAGATGCTTTGGCGCAAATGAATTATTTGGTTGAAGACTGGGGCGGCAAATTTCAATCACAAGACATTTCTGCCAAAAAAGGTCTTCACGTCAACGAATTGCTGGAAAAGGTCTTGCTGGAAGCAGAAATGCTTGATTTAAAAGCCAATCCAAACAGAAAAGCCATTGGTTCCGTGATTGAGTCCTCCCTGGATAAAGGACGTGGATACATAGCAACTGTCTTGGTTCACAATGGAACGTTGAAACAAGGTGACATTGTCATTGCCGGTGTTTGTCATGGCCGCATCAAAGCCATGTTCAATGAGCGTGGCGTGCGTGTAAACCAGGCAGGACCTTCAGAACCTGTACTCATCTTAGGATTAAACGGTGCACCACAAGCCGGTGACAACTTCAACGTTGTATCGACCGAACAGGAAGCCCGTGAAATTGCCAATAAGAGAGAGCAACTGCAACGCGAACAAGGTTTGAGAACCAACAAACTGTTGACCCTGGCTGAAATTGGTCGAAGAATTGCTGTAGGTAACTTCAAAGAACTGAACATCATTGTGAAAGGTGACGTGGACGGATCTGTTGAAGCACTTTCTGATTCTTTGATCAAACTTTCGACCGAAGAAATTCAGGTCAATGTAATTCACAAAGCCGTTGGAGCCATTTCCGAATCCGACATCACCCTGGCTTCTGCCTCGGATGCGATTGTCGTGGGTTTCCAGGTTAGACCCTCTCAGGCTGCAAGAAGACTTGCCGATCGTGAAGGAGTTGATATGCATATGTATTCCATCATCTATGATGCCATTGAAGAAGTGAAATCTGCCATGGAGGGCATGTTGTCGCCCGAAATTAAGGAAGAAATTACTGCAACGATCGAAATCAGAGATGTATTCAAGATTACCAAAGTGGGCACAGTTGCCGGCTGTATGGTGAAGGAAGGCAAGATTAAACGTGGCAACAAATTGCGCTTGATTCGTGACGGTATAGTCATTTACTCCGGTGAAATGGGCGCATTAAAACGCTTCAAGGAAGATATGAAAGAAGTCAATCAAGGGTATGAATGTGGCATCAGTTTTGCAACATATCAAGACTTGCATGTTGGAGATTTCATTGAATCGTTTGAAGAAGTAGAAGTGCGTAAAACACTTTAACGAATCGTTTTTATACATCATGAAAAGCATCTTGGCGAAAGCAATTTCGTTTAGGTGCTTTTTTAATATTAGAAAAAATGAATTGGCTGGATATTTTCCTATTGATCTATCTCTTTTTTGAAGCCTGGAAGGGATTTAAAAACGGATTGATGAACGAATTGGGTTCCATTTTGGGCATCATTCTTGGATTTTTGCTCGCTTCCATCACCAATGAATCATTGGCCGTATTTTTTTCACCCGTCACTGGTGGATCTTTGTGGATGTCCAGAATCGTCGCATTTTTGTTGACCTTTTTGGCAGTTTTCTCCTTAATCCTTATCTTGTCAAAGATTTTTGAAGGTTTTCTAAAGGTGTTTGCGTTAAACTGGTTGAATCAAATTGCCGGTGCTTTTTTCAATGTGATGAAGGGCTTGCTGGTGATGAGTGTGATTGTTAACTTGTTGCTATTCATTGATTTCAGATCACGATTGATCCCAAATCATGTGAAAGAAAAATCGTTTCTGTTTGAAAAAGTCAGCAAGATTGCTCCGGCAGTGTTTCCAACCGTTCAAATATTCAAACATACGGCAGAGCCTGATGACACAAAATAATGATGGAGGTATGAAAGAAAATCAAGATACGATACTAGAAAGCGTTACCCAGGGCGAATATAAATATGGCTTTGTCACAGATATTGAGGCCGAAAGTATCCCTGTTGGATTGAATGAAGATGTGGTACGGTTAATTTCTTCAAAAAAGAATGAACCGGACTGGCTTCTCGAATTTCGTTTGAAAGCGTTCAATCATTGGAAAACCCTTTCCATGCCAACATGGCCGCATTTAAAAATCCCTGAGATCGATTATCAAAACATCATCTATTATTCTGCTCCCAAATCGAAAAAAGCGCCCGAAAGTCTGGATGAAGTCGATCCGGAGCTGTTAAAAACCTTTGAGAAACTCGGCATTCCCTTAGAAGAACAAAAATTGTTGTCCGGAATGGCCGTTGATGCCATTGTTGACAGTGTCTCTGTGAAAACCACTTTCAAGGAGCATTTATCAGAACTTGGGGTCATTTTTTGCTCCTTTAGTGAAGCCGTGCAACAGTATCCCGATTTGGTGCAGCAATATCTTGGATCGGTCGTTGGCTATCGGGACAATTTCTTTGCCGCATTGAATTGCGCCGTTTTTAGTGATGGTTCCTTTGTTTATATTCCCAAAGGCGTTCGCTGCCCCATGGAATTGTCCTCCTATTTCAGAATCAATGCTGCCAATACAGGCCAGTTTGAACGCACCCTGATCATTGCCGATGACAATTCTTATGTCAGTTATCTGGAAGGTTGTACAGCGCCCATGAGGGATGAAAATCAGTTGCATGCAGCCATCGTCGAAATCATTGCCCTGGAAAATTCGGAAGTGAAGTATTCGACCGTACAGAATTGGTATCCGGGAGATAAAAACGGAAAAGGAGGCATTTTCAATTTCGTAACCAAACGCGCACTCTGTAAAGGCAATCATTCCAAGGTATCGTGGACTCAGGTGGAAACCGGTTCAGCCATCACCTGGAAGTATCCAAGTTGTATCCTGGCCGGTGACGATTCTACCGGAGAATTTTACTCCGTTGCTGTTACAAACAACTATCAACAAGCCGATACAGGCACGAAAATGATACATTTGGGAAAAAATACCCGAAGCCGGATTGTCTCCAAAGGGATTTCTGCCGGTAAAAGTCAAAACAGCTATCGTGGTTTGGTTAAAGTTTCCTCCAAGGCCGAAAATGCAAGAAACTTTTCGCAATGTGACAGCTTGCTTTTGGGAGATACTTGTGGAGCCCACACCTTTCCCTATATAGATATTAACAACCAATCAGCTGTTGTCGAACATGAAGCAACGACTTCGAAAATCAACGAAGATCAGCTTTTTTACTGCAACCAACGTGGCATTTCAACAGAAGATGCTGTGGGACTGATTGTGAACGGATATGTGAAAGAGGTCATCAACAAATTGCCCATGGAATTTGCGGTTGAGGCTCAAAAATTATTGCAAATAACCCTTGAAGGAAGCGTTGGCTGATGCAGTTTTTATACGAAACCGTAGCGACTTTATGGGGTTATCCGCTGAGTGTATTGGAGCTGGTTGGAGTGCTGACCGGCTTGACGGCTGTCGTTTTTGCTTCTAAAGCCTGGGCAGTCAACTTTTTATTTGGTGTCGTCAATGCAGTCGTGTATTTCATGCTGTATTTTGAGTTTCGGTTGTATTCCATGATGTTGTTGCAATTGGTGTATCTAAGCTTCAGTATCTATGGATTTTACCATTGGAAACATCCTGATAAAGCACAGGAGGATCAGAATAAAGAGTTGAAAATAAGCTTCCTGACATGGAAAATGCGGTGGATGTATGTGGCCCTTATTTTTATTTTGGGTGCAGCATGGGGTTGGTCTGTGATTCATTTTCAGGCAACCTTCCCGGATTATTTTGCACCACCGGCATATCCCTGGCTGGATGCCATTTTAACCATGGCAAGCGTGGTAGGGCAGTGGCTTTTGTCCAAAAAAGTATGGGAAAACTGGGTCATCTGGTTGGTCGTTGATGCGATCAGTACCCTCTTATTTTTCCACATGGGCATGATTTTTACCGCATTGTTGTATGCACTGTTTACACTGATTGCCATCAAAGCAATGATAGATTGGAAAAAAATATATGAAAAAAGTGAAAGATGAAATAGAAGGTCCGGTAAAAAACAGCCCTTGGTTGTTTGTTGGCGGTATTCTGGTACTTGTTGTCTTTTTTGCACTGGGTATTTTGTTGATTGTGGAATCGCTCAAAGAACCCGAAGGGCCTTGGGATCAATTGGATACCAAAAAAATGTTGGCAAGTGCAGCGGGCTTGATCTCAATATCTGCCGCGCTCATCTATTTCTTGATTCGAATTAGAAATACAAACAAAAAAAGAAGTGGAAAGACCCGTGTTGCCAAAAAAACGACTTCCACAAAGAAACGTAAAGTATCAAATAAAAAATAAAACCATGTTGCTAGAAATCAAAAATTTACATGCAAATGTTGATGGTAAAGAAATT
>CAYYJF010000032.1:0-12743 GCA_964472175.1 uncultured Bacteroidales bacterium
GTGCTTCAACATCTCTGATGACACCCAATGCAATGGGCAAATCACCGCACATATTTCCCAGTTTAAAGTGAAGCGTCCTGCAAGAACAATGGGCATCATGAACCAAAATATCTTTTTCAGTAATGCCATTTTCGCCAAGTTGAACCACTTTCAAATCAAATCCTTCAATAATTAAGCCCTTGTCCATGTTTTTGCCGAAAATCATGGGTTCTCCATGTTTTAACAAAATGGTTTTGTCGGCTCTGACTTCTTTATCTGTCACGGATTTATGTGTTCCATCATTGAAAATGACACAGTTGGTGAGCACTTCAACGACAGAGCAACCCTTGTGTTTGGCTGCCGAAAGGAATACTTCCTGTGTGGTTTTTAATTCAACATCGAGGGTCCTGGCAAAGAAACTGCCTCTTGCACCAAATGTTAATTCGGCAGGTCTAAAAGGTTCTTCCACTGTTCCATAAGGGGAAGATTTGGATATAAAACCATATTTGGAGGTGGGAGAGTACTGACCTTTGGTTAAACCATAGATTTCATTGTTGATTAAAACAACGTTCAAATCGATGTTTCGACGTACTGCATGAATAAAGTGATTACCGCCAATCGCCAAACAGTCACCGTCTCCGGTTACCTGCCATACGGCTAATTCAGGATTGGCTACTTTCACACCGGTTGCAATGGCAGCTGCCCTGCCATGAATGGTGTGCATGCCGTATGCGTTTACATAATAAGGCAGTCTGCTGGAACATCCGATGCCGGAAATTACTGCAGTCATATGAGGAGGAATGCCCAATTCCGCCATTGCTTTTTGAAGGCTGTTTAAAATGGCATGGTCTCCGCAACCCGGGCACCAACGTACTTGTTGGTCGTTTTTAAAATCTTGAAAGGTATAGGTCTTGTTTTCCATTATTTTTTGCTAATCAAGGATTTAACTTGTTCTTCTATTTCTTGAACCCTAAATGGTTGACCTTCAATTTTGTTGAATTGATAAGGTTGAATTCCAGGGAGTTTGCTTCTCAAATATCCTGCAAACTGACCATTGTTCAACTCACATACTAAGATCTTTTTATAAGATTTTAGGACTTCAAACGTGTTTTTGGGAAGTGGATTGATGTAGTTAAAATGTGCAAATGCAACAGATATTTGTTGAGATTGAAGAGACTTCATGGCTGCATATAAATGCCCGAATGTGCCCCCCCAGCCAACAAGTAAAATGTCAGCATCGGCATCTCCGAGGACTTCAAGTGGGGGAATGTAATCTGCAATGCGATCGATTTTTTCTTGTCGCAACAAAGTCATCTTATGGTGGTTTTTAGCATCTGTTGAAATGCAAGAGGTTTGACTGTCTTTTTCCAATCCTCCAACACGGTGCATAAAACCTTCCATTCCCGGAATAGCCCAATATCTGGAACCGTTTTCAATATTTCTTAAATAGGGTTTCCAAGTGGTTTGCATGTCGGCCGTTACATAGGGCGGAATGATGGCAGGATATTTGTCTAAGTCGGGCAATTTCCAGGCCGAAGAACCATTTGCCAAATATCCGTCAGTCAACAAGATGACAGGAGTCATATGTTCAACCGCAATTTTTGAGGCCATAAAAGCGTAATCAAAACAGTTGGATGGCGTGCTGGCTGCAATGACAACACAAGGGCTTTCACCATTTCTTCCATATAGCGCCTGGAGCAAATCAGATTGTTCTGTTTTGGTAGGCAAACCTGTAGAAGGACCGCCTCTTTGTACATCAACAACAACCAGGGGGAGCTCAGCCATGACAGCCAAACCAATGGCTTCACTTTTTAAAGCCAGGCCTGGTCCAGAAGTACTCGTTGCGGCCAAATGCCCCGCAAATGAAGCTCCAATGGCGGTACAAACACCTGCAATTTCGTCTTCTGCCTGAACAGTTTTAACACCGAGATCTTTTCTTGCTGCCAGTTCATGTAATATTTCAGTGGCAGGTGTAATGGGGTAACTTCCTAAGAATAATGTCAATCCGGATTTTTCAGAGGCTGCAATTAAACCGTAAGCAGTTGCCTGGTTGCCTTTAACATCGGTGTAAATGCCTTTTTCTTGTTCTGTTGGATCGACTCGATACGTGGATACGCTGGCATGGGTATTGCCGCCATAATTGTAACCATCAACAAGAACCTTCAAATTGGCTTTTAAAATGGCTGGTTTCTTTTTGAATTTATTTTCCAGAAGATGCATGGCATTGTCAACCGGAATGTTGAACAACCAGCAAAGCAAGCCCAAAGAAAACATATTCTTACATCTCAGAATGCTTTTTTGATCCATCTGGCTATCCGCCAAGCTGCTTTTGACCATGGTTGAAATGGGTGCAGCAATGAGCTGTATCCCTTTCATTCCAAGTTCATCAATGGGATCCTCAGTTAAAAAACCCGCTTTGCTTAGTCCGTTTTTATCGAAAGAGTCGCTGTCTACAATAACGATGGCATTCGATTTGATGTGGGTCTTGTTTACCTTTAAGGCAGCCGGGTTCATGGCAATCAAAATATCTGCCAAATCTCCCGGCGTATAGATTTTTCTCGAACCGACGTGAACCTGATATCCCGAAACACCACTTAAACTACCTTGTGGAGCTCTGATTTCTGCCGGATAATCCGGGAAAGTTGATATCTCATTACCTGAGATTGCGGATAAATTTGAAAATAAGCTACCTGTTAGCTGCATGCCATCGCCTGAATCGCCCGAAAAGCGAATGACGACATGTTCCAAAGAAGTAATTTTTGCAGTTTCTGACATGATGGAAATAATGATGACTCTTATTTTGTATAAAGAACCACAAAGTAACAAAAAATCCACCAATAATGAAAATAATTTAGAAAAAACCACTAATTATCGTATTTATATGCAATAAATACGATAATTAGTGTATAAATAACGGCTATTAATATTCGCCACCGTTCATGTCCATGCCTTGATCGGGTTGCTCCTCATTTCTCTCCGACCTCATTTTTGGTTTGAGATTTCCAAAATTGTAGGTAATGTTCAACCTCAAACTGCGTGAGAAAAATTGGTTTGACGTGACTTGTCTGAAGCCTGGTCCTGTCGTTTCATTTTCAAACTTAAACGAGTTCAAAATGTTTTGGGCATTCAGTGCAATTTGAAGTTTTTTATCCCACATAGATTTTCGGATACCCATATCCATGGAATATGCGGCATCCATTTTACCCTGAGCAACAATTCTGGGGGCTGAATAAAAACCGGATGCCTGCAATACAAAACTTTTTGGAAGCAGCCATTGACCATTCACTCTAAAGTTCCATGACAATCCTCTGCTGGAAGGGTAGTTTCTTCCCAAGTAGGAGAATGCATCCATGTATTGATGATACAAGTTGAAAGTGGAAGTCGTTTCCAAATCTTTGAAGAGTGTATTTTTTGATACCATTTCCAATCCGGTTGATCCAGAATTGGTCACATTCTGAGGCGTTTGAAACATGATGCCATTGTTGATATAGCGAATGTCCTGAATCACCTGATCGCTAAGTCTATGGTAAACGGAAGCCGATAATGTATTTCTTTTCCATGCTTTTAAGAAATTCAGTTCAAACGAGTGTGCAAATTCAGGATCAAGGTCAGGATTCCCCTGCCAAATATTCGTTGAGTCGGAAATATTCACAAAAGGATTGAGGGCCCTACCTCTGGGACGATTGATGCGCCTACTGTAATTGAATTGGATGTCACTTTGTTCATCCAATTGATAATTTACGAAGAAGGTTGGGAATAGCTTCAAATATTTTTTATCCCTTGATGTGGAGGTGTTTGATAATTCATCGGATGATTCAAAATGAATGATGGCGTTTTCAGCTCTCAATCCCATTTGGTAACCAATTTTTTCATTGATTTTCCCCGTCAAAGTTCCATAGGCTGCATGTTGTTGCTCTTTATAGTTGAACATATTGGATAAAGCAGGAGTGCCACTACCTGCGACCATTCCGTTGAAAATTTGATCTTTGCTGGTACGATCGTTCAACGTGCTTTTCCATCCCAGCTCATATTTCCACAGATCAGATATTTTTTTCGCGTAATCCAATTGGAATTCAAGTTCTTTTTCTGATCCTTCTCCGCTTTCTGTCTGGAAAAAGGTGTTGGTTTGTAGGTGATTCCCATCATAATCGATTTGCTCATAACCGGAATGGGAAGGGAAAGAGCGATTGCCGCCTGAAACGATGGCTTGAAGATTGTGTTCTTCGCCTATTTCCCATTGATAATCCAAAGTGATTTCAGCGTTGTTGTTGTTCCCATTTGAATTGGATTTTCTAATTTGCTCCTTGGTTAAGTCCCGCGTTGAGTTTAAATATTGATATTCAATTCTGTTATCGTTGTTTCTGTCACCATCCATATAGAATCCTGAAAGTCCGATGGTATGATTCGTATTGATGTGGTAATCGGCACCGGCACGCAAAAAGTTTCCACTACCATCACCTTCTCTGTTTGTAATTGAATTCATGTAACTGGTGGAGGGCACTCCAGAAATCATCGTTGCTGTTTCCCTGAAGGTGCTTCCGCTGCCTTGATTGGTGTTTGCTCTTCTGCCAATGCTTCCGTAGATGTCCCATTTGGGATTGCTGTAATTGATGTTGGCTCCTAGATTGTATCCAAAGGGATTGCTTAATCCCAATCTTAAACTTCCGTAATATCCGGCTTTTCGATCTTTTTTCAACACAATATTGATGATGCCGGCAGAACCTTCTGCGCTAAATTTGGACGATGGATTGGTGACAACTTCCACCCGATCAATGCTTTCGGCAGGCATTTGTTCTAAAACTTGTGCACGATTTTCTGCGGTTAATCCGGATGGTTTTCCGTTGATCCAGATGATGACGTTGGAGCTGTTTCTGAGCGAAATGCCACCTTCTGCATCGACTTCAACCGATGGTATTTCTTTCAAAATGTCGCTGGTGCTGGCTCCGGCTGCGGCAACATTTTGGTCTACTGTGAATACTTTTTTATCAACGTCCATTTTCATGGTCGATTGCCTGCCTGTAATTTCAAAACTCTTTAAGATCCTCGAATTCGCCTTCAAGGTGATTTTGCCAAGCTGCGTTTTCTGATTTGCCAGTACCTGAACAACATCTTCAAATGGAAGAAAACCTAAAAACGAGGCTTCAATTCTATATTCTCCAGGCAACATATCACTAAAAATAAAAACGCCTTTTTCATCTGTGTTGACAACTTTAATTGGCGTTGAAGCATTCCCTTTAAAGACGAAAACGGTCATATTACCGATAGGATCGTTCGATCCTTGTTCCAATAACATTCCGCCAATCGAACCGGTGGGGGTAGGTTCCGGTGTGGGGTTTGCTGACACAGAAAAGCATACAAAAATAGCACTCAGCAGCAAACTGCTGATTTTAAATGGATTCATCATAAAAAGCTTATACCTAATTTAACCTATTATCACGGATGAAATCTATTCATCCAATAAATGTAAGAACGTTGTCACTCATAAAAGTTTAATCAAACCGAAGCACTAATAAGATTTTTTAAGAAAAACCGAATGAATCGCTTTTTACAATTTGAATGATTCATGTATTGTGGGAATGGCAATGTTTTTG
This sequence comes from uncultured Bacteroidales bacterium, assembly GCA_964472175.1. Taxonomy (GTDB): domain Bacteria; phylum Bacteroidota; class Bacteroidia; order Bacteroidales; family UBA1402; genus UBA8389. The sequence continues at coordinate 5,571 of CAYYJF010000032.1, forward strand.
AAGCCTTTTTTGCTTAGGCGTTCTTTAAAAGCCAATTGAGAGTCCGCTTCTCCGTGAACTATAAAGACTTTCTTTACCTCTGCCGGTTCCAATCCGGACAAATATTGATACAAATCTTTGTAATCTGCATGTGCAGACATAGATTCAATGACCCGGATGTCGGCTTTCACCTGAAATTCTGAGCCAAAGATATGAACGACTTCGGGTGCTTCTTTCAATTTGGCTCCCAAAGTATTTTTTTCACAATACCCGACCAAAAGAATGGTGTTTTTAGGGTTTTGAATGCTGTTCGCAATGTGATGTTTCACGCGTCCTGCCTCAGCCATTCCCGAAGCCGAAATGATGACGCAGGGTTCTGCAATGTCGTTCAACTTTTGTGATTCACGCTTATCTTCGATGAAATGTAACCCGTTGAAGTCAAAAGGATCGTTGTCGAACTTCATGATCTTTTGTACGGCGCGGTTGAAGCATTCCGGATGCTTTTTGACCACATTTGTTGCCGCGACGGACAAAGGGCTGTCAACGAAATATCTGACTTTCGGTAAATTGTGGTCTAATTCCAATTCGTTGAGTGTATATAGCAGCTCTTGCGTTCGTCCAACACTAAATGCAGGAATAATCAATTTGCCTTTTTTCTCCAAACACGTTTCAACAATCAATTCTCTGAGATGTTCAGGAGTTTCTTCGACTTTATTGTGGAGCCTGTTCCCATAAGTGGATTCGATAATCATGTAATCAACCTGAGGAAATGCCGCCGGTGATTTCAAAATCGGATCACCATACCGACCCACATCTCCACTGTAAGCAATGCGCGTCTTTTGACCATTTTCCATGATTTCCAGGTAAATGGTACTACTGCCGATGATATGACCAGCATCAAACAACTGTATGGTAATATCGGGATTCAGTTGAATCTCTTTTTCAAAAGGGAGGGGCTCAAATAATTCGATGGCTTTTTCAGCGTCGGCAACTTCGTAAAGTGGCTCGATGAGGGGTTCTCCATTCAGCAGCCTTTTTTTGTTCATAAAGCGGGCATCTGCTTCCTGAATTCTGGCTGAATCTTTGAGCAAAATTTGACATAAATCCAAGGTGGCTTCTGATCCGTAAATGGGGCCAGAAAAACCTTCTTTGACCAAAACAGGAATCAGGCCTGAATGGTCAATGTGTGCATGGGAAATAATGAGCCAATGGATGTCTTTTGCCTCAAATCCCAATTCCATATTCCGCATGGCAGCTTCTTTCCCTTTGCCTTGAAACATGCCACAATCCAACAACAAATTTTTCCCGTTATTTAAATGAATGAGATGTTTGGATCCGGTAACACAACCGGCAGCTCCGTGAAAAGTAATTTCCATGCTGATTATTATTTGAGTTTACATTCTGTCAGGAACATTGATTCCGAGTAATTTCATTCCGGTTGAAACGATTTTTCCGATTGTTTCAGAAAGGACCAAACGGAACACCCGCAAGGAGGAATCCTGTTCTTTTAGAATGGAAAAATCGTGGTAGAATTGATTGTATTCTTTTGTGAGTTCGTAAACATAATTGGCAATAATGGCCGGGCTGAAATCTTCTCCTGCGTTTTTTATAATTTGCGGGAAAGTGTCGACCAATCGAATCAGGTACAGCTCTTTTTCCGATAGCTGAAGCGTGGAGTCTGGAACAGTGGACCAATCGATGTTTTGTTCGGCAGCTTTTCTAAGCACAGATTGAATCCGCGCGTGGGTATATTGAATGAAGGGGCCTGTATTCCCGTTGAAATCAATCGATTCTTTCGGGTTGAACGTCATATTCTTTTTGGGATCGACCTTTAGAATGAAGTATTTCAAAGCACCAAGTCCGACCATGGTCGCAATATTTTCAGCTGCTTCCTCTGTTAAACCTTCCAATTTGCCCAATTCTTTGGAAGTTTCTCTGGCTGTTGATACCATTTCTTCAACCAAATCATCGGCATCCACCACGGTCCCCTCTCTTGATTTCATTTTGCCTTCAGGTAGTTCCACCATTCCATAAGAAAAATGGACCAAGTCTTTTCCCCAGGAGAAGCCAAGTTTGTCTAACAAGATTGACAATACCTGAAAATGATAGTTTTGTTCATTTCCAACCACATATACCATTTTGTCGATGGGAAATTCTTCGAAACGAATGCTGGCTGTGCCAATATCCTGGGTCATGTACACAGACGTCCCGTCAGAACGGAGCAACACTTTTTGATCCAATCCATGATCGGTTAAATCTGCCCATACGGAGCCGTCTTCCTTTTTGACAAACAAGCCTTGCTTCAACCCTTCTAAAACCTTGTCTTTTCCAAACAAATAGGTTTCGGATTCATAGTATATTTTGTCGAAATCGACCCCCAACTTTTTGTATGTCTGGTCAAACCCTTTGTATACCCATTGGTTCATTCTTTGCCAGAGTTCTCTGACCTCAGCATCGCCGGATTCCCACTTTTGTAGCATTTCTCTGGCTTCTTTCATCAAGGGAGATGCTGCTTCTGAAGCTTCTTTGGTCAATCCTTTTGATTGAAGTTCTACCAGCTCTTTTTTATATTCCTGGTCAAACCTGACGTAATAATCGCCCACCAAATGATCCCCTTTTTTGCCAGTGGATTCCGGAGTTTGCCCTTGTCCGAATTTCTTCCATGCCAACATGGATTTGCATATGTGAATACCCCTGTCGTTGACAATGTTGGTTTTAACCACCTTGAATCCGTTGGCTTTAAGAATTCTTGAAATACTGTCCCCCAATAAGTTATTCCGAACATGTCCCAAATGTAAGGGTTTGTTGGTATTTGGAGAAGAATACTCGATCATGTAAAGTGGTGCATCATCCCCTGCTTGTATGCATCCGAAAGCGGGATTAATATTTGCTTGCTGAAGTCTATGAATCCAATATTCAGACGACACAACCAAATTTAAAAAACCTTTGATGACGTTGAAAGACTCGATTTCATGCACATTTTCGACCATCCATTTTCCCAAGTCTTCGCCAGTCTCTTCCGGATTTTTTTTTGATATGCGCAAAAATGGAAAAGTAACCAATGTGAAATCTCCGATAAATTCTTTTTTTGTCGGTTGAATCTGAATCAATTTTGGTTCGACTTGTGCACCATAGAGGGCTTCGATGGCTTGAATAAGCTTTGATTCTATTGTTTGAAGAATGGTCATATGCATTGTTTTGTAATAGGATGCAAAGTTAACTCAAATCCATTTAGTAGCAAAAAAACAATAAAAAAGGCCCTGTGATCAAATCGCAGAGCCCTTATATGCGCATAAAAAAAATTAAACTTGTGCAGAGATCTCAGCACCGGCTTTAAATTTGATTACTTTCTTTGCCGGAATTTGAATGGGTTGTTTGGTTGCAGGGTTGATACCAGAGCGAGCTGCTTTGCTTACGACAGAAAAAGTGCCGAAGCCAATCAATGAAATTTTATCACCGGCTTTCAAAGCGTCAGCGACTGAAGCCAAAAATCCATCCAATGCTTTTTTAGCATCCGTTTTGCTCAATCCGGATTTTTCGGACATGGCATTTACAAGTTCAGATTTGTTCATAGTAACTAGAATATAAAGTTTAACAAAAAGGGTTGACTTGAAGAATGATAAGCTATTGAGAGGCAAAAGTATGTTTAAATTTGGTTATTGCAAGAAAAATCAAAAAAAAAATAGGCATACCCCCCTTTTTTTATTAAAAAACCTCAAAGTGATGAGCTGTTGGTGGCTTTTTTTTACCTTTGTCTTGTTGGTGCCGACAGATGGAATCAACAACACAATATTTTAAAATTATGAGTGGATTTGGTTCTTCAGGTGGCGTTATGTCTTCTTTGCCACCGGTAACAAAGAATATTATTATAATCAATGCACTGGCTTGGGTTGCGACCTATGTTTTAAGGCGCTTTGACATCTATCTTGAAAATATTTTGGGATTGCACTATATTGGTGCAGAATCTTTCAATCTGGCTCAGGTCATTACCTATATGTTCATTCATGCGCCCAACAATCCTGCGCATGTGTTTTTTAACATGTTTGGTGTCTTCATGTTTGGTAGAATTCTTGAGCAGGTTTGGGGGCCAAAACGTTTTTTGCTGTTTTATATTGTGACCGGTATTGGTGCAGCTGTTGTTCAGCAAATTACCTGGTACATTGATTTGAAACCGTTTCTGGATGCCGTTTCAAATTATCCTACCGATGGTTTGGTTCCGGCTTTCGATAAATATTTCAGCATCAGAGGAGGGGCAGAGGTTCCTTACGATGCCATTCTGAATTTCAAAGAAGAATTGTTGAATCAAATGATTACCATCGGTGCTTCCGGAGGCGTATTTGGAATCCTGCTTGGTTTTGGCATGTTATTTCCCAACGCACCTCTGTATCTCATGTTTATACCCATTCCCATCAAAGCCAAGTACATGGTGATAGGTTATGGCTTGATAGAACTATTTGCAGGGGTATCCAATTTTTCAACCGACAACGTAGCACATTTCGCGCATCTGGGTGGCATGTTATTCGGGTATTTCTTAATCAAATATTGGAAAAATAAAGGCGTAGGAAATGGCTTCTTTCTTTGATAATATTGCAAATAAATATCGACAGGGCAATGTGGTTCTCAAATTGATCTTTGTCAACATCGCTGTATTCCTGCTGTATAGGTTTGTATTGGTTGGGCTGTCTTTGTTCAAAGTGGATGCAGGGTTTATCTCCTCGTTTCTGCAAATGCCTTCGTCCATTCTGGAATTGGCAAAACACCCCTGGACTGTATTCACGTATATGTTTGTGCATCTTGACCTGTTGCATATCTTGTTCAATATGTTGTGGTTATATTTTTTTGGCGGACTTTTCCTGCGTTGGTTTGATGCCAAAACATTGACATTACTCTACATTGTGGGGGGATTGTCCGGAGCATTTTTCTTTTCGCTGTTTTATAACGTATTGCCTGCCTTCAGTGGCATCCAGGCCCAATTGATAGGAGCCTCCGCCTCCATTTTGGCTTTGGCGATTGCCATCGCTATGTACAGACCGGATGAACCCATCCCCTTGTTTCTTTTTGGAGTGGTTAAGTTAAAATGGTTGGCCATCATCATGGTCGTGATGGACGTGTTGAGTTTGAACGGCGACAATGCCGGTGGAAATTTGGCACACTTGGGGGGTGCCTTTGCTGGTTTTGCCTTCGGGTTTTCCATCAGAAATGGTCGAAATCCCTTTGCAAAAATGGTTTTATTCGACCGTTTGTTTTCTTTTAAAAAACGGTCAAAACCTAAAATGAAGGTCACGTACAAAAGGCCAACCAATGAAAAATCAAATGTTCAACCTGATGTTGATCAGGCGTATAGAGATCAGAAGAAAGCCAGTTCCGATCGATTGGATTCCATTTTGGATAAGATCAAACAGTCGGGTTATGATAGCTTGACTTCAGAGGAAAAAAGATTTTTGTTTGATTCAAGTCAACGACATTAAATCATTCAAATGAATGTCATCAGGAAAATATTGCATTCTTTTATTCTTACGACCAATTTCGGATTGGTCATCGCCCTTTTGTTGTGTGGGTTTATCCATTTGGTAAAACCTGTAAACACTTCCATCGGTACATTTATCAGTTTTGCATATACCCCCATTTTGGCTTTAAACATTTTATTCATTTTTTATTGGGCTGTTCGACTGAAACTGTGGTTTTTGCTGTCTTTATCCGGCATTTTGCTCACATGGAGTACGGCAATCTCCTGGGTGCCCATCAACATACAAAAAAGTGCAGTGCATGATAAAGAACTAAAGGTGTTGACTTTCAATGTGGAGTACTTTGAGCATGTTGAGAAAGGACCCGAACAAGAGGTGCACCCCATCGTTCAGTTTTTAAAAGAATCAGATGTGGATTTGATTTGTTTACAAGAAGCTGGACCAGTTTTTGTTCAAAAAATGAATCAAAAAAGTGCCGTCAAGGAGGCTTTAAAGGTGTATAAGTATGTGGCATCGGGATATCAGGAAAATCGCTACTCCGTCGTGTTGCTTTCCAAATATCCCATACTGGATTTTGGGAGAATTCAATACGAAAGCCAATCCAATTCTTCATTCTGGTATGATGTTGTTTGGAAAAACGATACCATTCGGGTGATTAATAATCATTTGGAATCCAATAAATTAAATAAGTCAGAAAAGGGACAATACAGTGATTTAATTAAAAATAGGGAGCCGGAAAAAATTACAGAAGTAGCAGAACTTCTTGGCAGTAAAGTGGGAAATGCTACAGTATTGCGTGCCAATCAGGCGGATTCGGTTTCAGCCTTTATTCAAAGAAGTGAAAATAAAAAAATATTGGTTTGTGGCGATTTTAATGATGTGCCCGGGTCCTATACTTACAGAACGATTCGAGAAGGGTTGAAAGATGCCTGGGTAGAGCGGGGAGCCGGCTGGGGCCATACGTTTCATGACCATTTCTTTTTGTTTAGAATTGATTACATTTTGAATCATCCTGCGTTTTTTTGTACAGGAATAAAGCGGGTAAAGGTGGATTATTCCGATCACTATCCACTTATAGCCAAGTTTATTTTACCATGAGTGGTTCGACATTTGTGGAAGTTTTGCTTCCCTTGCCCTTGAATCAAACATTGACGTATAAAATCCCGGATGCGCTTATCGACAAGGTTGTGATTGGTTCAAGAGTGGTTGTTTCACTTGGACCAAAAAAGTTATACACTGGATTTGTTGCTGAAATTCATACCAATAAGCCTGAAAATTTTCATGTAAAAGAGATCCTGGAGGTTTTGGATTCTCTTCCAATGCTTTTAGGGCGTCAATTGGAGTTTTGGAAATGGATTGCGTCTTATTATATGTGCACGGTGGGTGAAGTGCTTCATGCAGCTTTGCCTTCAGGGCTAAAATTGGAAAGTGAAACCCGTTTGCGCTTGGTGGCACCGGTTGAATCGGAAGAAAATTTGAGTGAACAGGAGAAGCAAATCGTTTCTAATATTGAACTCAATCAAGTCTATACCCTAAAAAACTTTGCCACCAAAATAGGAAATAAACGGGCACTCGTTTTGCTTCAGTCCCTCGTTGATAAAGGGCTTGTTGAAGTGTTTGAAAACCTGAATCAATCAAAACAAAAAGGTGTTTCTATGATTCAATTGGATTCAAAATATGAAACACAGCCGGAATTGGTGGAGATAGAATACGCACAATTGTCGCGTGC
>CAYYJF010000032.1:12843-16661 GCA_964472175.1 uncultured Bacteroidales bacterium
TATGGAAAAACGGCATCCGGAAAGACAGAAGTGTACAATCATTTGATACAAGATTGCATTCAGTCCGGGAAGCAAGTTTTGTATTTGGTGCCCGAAATTGCACTGACCACCCAATTGTCATCCAGGTTGGAACGTGTATTTGGGAACGATTTAGGGGTATATCACTCAAAATTCTCAGATGCAGCCAGAGTTGACATGTGGCGAAAAATGCTGAGCGAGCAACCTTACAAAGTAATCTTAGGAGCCCGTTCATCGGTTTTTCTGCCTTTTAAGGAGTTGGGGTTGATTGTTGTGGATGAAGAACATGAAGGTAGTTATAAGCAACAAGATCCTTCGCCAAGATACCATGCCCGAAGTGCTGCCATTGTACTGGCAGCAATGTGTAAGGCCAAAACCTTATTGGGGACAGCAACTCCCAGCATGGAGACTTACGAGAATTGCATGTGTGGAAAATATGGTTTGGTTCAATTAGATGCGCGTTACAACGACCAGCCTTTGCCAGAGATATTAACCGTAGATGTTGGCGAGTTGAAAAGAAAAAAAAGGATGAAGGGCGCCTTCTCTCCTTTGCTTTTAGATCATATATCAAAGTCAATTTCGGAGGGTGGACAGGTCTTGATTTTTCAAAACCGGCGCGGATTTGCACCCATGTTGGAATGTAGAAACTGTGGCTGGATACCCAAATGTGAACAGTGTGATGTTTCTTTGACCTACCATAAAGCCAAAAATACATTGACCTGCCATTATTGTGGAACAGAATATCATTTACCCAAGCTTTGCAAATTGTGCGAAACCCCAGATCTAAAAACTGTAGGAGTGGGGACAGAGCAAGTTGAGGAAGAAATTAAAACGCATTTTCCTGACATTCGTGTATCCAGGATGGACACAGATTCAACACGAACCCGAAAATCGTATGAGCAAATCATTGGCCAATTTGAAGCAGGAGAAATAGACGTATTGATTGGAACACAAATGATTTCCAAAGGCCTGGATTTCAATAATGTAAGGGTCGTTGGAATATTGAATGCGGATCATTTATTGAACTTCCCGGATTTTCGGGCGCACGAAAAGTCATTTCAGCTTTTGGTGCAAGTAAGTGGCAGAGCCGGAAGGAAAGATTTTCCGGGGGTGGTCATTCTTCAGACATCCAATCCCAAACAACGAATGATTACCCATATTACAAACAATAACTTTGAATCCTATTTCCATGAGGAATCGGAAATCCGAAAAATGTTTGGCTATCCCCCCTTTTCTAGATTGGTGCAATTGCGTATCAAACACAAGGACGCCCAAATTGTGCATCAAGCCGCTTTGCAATTGTGTTTGTATTTGAAACCATATTTTGGAAATCAGTTGCTTGGACCAGATAAACCGTTGATTTCAAAAGTTAAATATTATTATTTACAGCAAATGCTGCTCAAACTAAATAGATCTGTTTCAACAGCAAAAGTAAGAGCAATTTTACATGCTGCGCAGAAGAAATTAAATGAAGATCAGCGATATAAGTCGGTCGTTGTTCAATTTGATGTAGATCCATTCTAGTCAAATAGACGTTTGTTGGTTTGAGGGTGATTATTTCCCATTCTCTTGATTTTTCATACATTTGCATTGCCTGATGGTTGAGGCCATCTAAATACCCATTTTAAGTTGGTTCAAATGAAAAATTTTCAAAAGTTAATTTTATTTTTTTCAATCATATGTATGCTTGCCTCATGTAAGGAGCGCATTGATGCAAACGTTTTTTATTTCGGACCAACGCATGCGACAGACACTTCCTGCATTGTAGGGGGTGTGGTTCAGGTGACAGGAGATGATATCATTGAAACAGGTATTCTATTGACGGCTAAAACGTCTTCAGAACAATTGGATGTAAACTACATAAACTCCCGTAAAGTGATGAGCTCGAATCCTCTAGTTGAGTTTTCGGTTCTTGTCACATCTCTTTCAAAAGATTCGACCTATAGAATGCGGATGTATGCCAAATCAAATGATTCAATCTATTATAGCTCCTTATTGCTTTTCAAACCTTTAGAGGCGAACAGTGCATGTCTTTCGATTGATGGGGGCACTTTCCAAATGGGGGCCACAACGGAACAGAATGCCTATGCCAAAGCAGATGAATATCCTGTTCGAAACATCACGATTTCCGATTTCAAGATGGGAGTGACTGAAGTAACCAATGCCCAATATGCCAGATTTCTCAGAAGCAGGGTGGTGAGCTCTTCAGGAGTGACTGTAAATCAGGATGGTACTGCACGTCAAATCATAAAAAAGATGCTTAATGGTCTGTATTATTCCTACGATAGCTTGGCATGGGTGCCTGTCTCTGGCTATGAAAATTTTCCCGTGGCTGTTTCTTGGTATGGCGCCAATGAATACTGTGCATGGGCGGGTGGGCGTTTGCCGACTGAATCAGAGTGGGAATGGGCTGCACGTGGTGGAATCTTTACGCAACAAAAACTTCTGAGCGGAGGAAATGCTTCCGATGTGAATCAAATAGCTTGGTATAAAAGCAATACCAAGATCAGACCCTTAAATTTTCAGGATGCTCAAATTGTAGGAACCAAATTGCCAAATGAACTGGGTTTATATGACATGAGTGGAAACATGACAGAATGGGTTCAGGATTGGTATGTGCCGTATCTGGGCAACAACTTGAAAGACCCCAAAGGCATGAAAGATGATGATGCCAAAGAAAGTGGTGTGATAAAGAAAGTTGTTCGTGGTGGCAGTTGGGCCGATGGAGATGATGGTCGGGTTGACGGGCTTCGCACCAGTGTGAGAAATTCCAATTACCCGGAAATATTTGTCGCCTCCTGTGGCTTTAGAATTTGTAAATAATTCAATTAAACGATAACTTCCCTGATTTTTAGAGCTATTTCTTCCATCTCCTCACGGGTAAGAGACAGTTTTGGATTGGCAAAATTCATATCTTGTTCGCTCTGAATGGGAATCAGGTGGATGTGCGCATGAGGAACTTCCAAACCAATAACGGCTATCCCGATACGTTTGCACGAGATAGCTGTTAATAATGCTTCAGCAATTCTCTTGGAAAAGAGTTGCAATGATATAAAAGCTTCATCATTCAAATCGAAAATGTAATCCACTTCTTTTTTGGGGATAACAAGGGTATGCCCTTTAGTTAGTGGATTGATGTCTAAAAAAGCCAAATGATGTTCGTCTTCGGCAATTTTGTAACAAGGAATATCTCCATTGACGATTTTACTGAAAATGCTGGACATAATGTTTTGGATGAGGTTTTATTTGGAAAGCCCGATTTTCTTAACTTCAAGCTGCAGTTCACCTGCAGGGACATTGATGAAGGCAATATCACCCACTTTTTTACCAAGTAATCCCTTGGCAATGGGCGTGCTAACCGAAATTTTCTTCTCCTTTAAATTCGCTTCGGATTCTGATACAATGGTGTACTCCAATTCCTGCTTGGTCTTCAAATTGAAAAGCGTAACAGTTGTGAGAATTTGAACAGAATCGGTATTGATTTTGCTTTCATCCAGAATGCGTGCACTCAAATAGAGTTCTTTCAGTTGAGAAATTTTCATTTCCAACATGCCTTGTGCCTCTTTAGCTGCATCGTATTCCGCATTCTCGGACAAATCTCCTTTGTCCCTTGCTTCTGCAATCTGCTGTGAAATTTTAGGACGTTCAACGGTTTCTAAAATTTCAATTTCTTTTTCCAGCTTTTTGTAACCGTCAACGGTCATGTAACTAACAGCCATAATTAAAAAACTTTATCGATTGTACATAAAAACAAAAAGAATTCCGGCCGGAACCGGAACTCTCATTTAGTAAGTGCAAAT
>CAYYJF010000032.1:16761-21698 GCA_964472175.1 uncultured Bacteroidales bacterium
TTAACCGATGAGGCATGCTTTTCTGCTTTGATGGCTTTCATGCCTTGCAGGGCAAGCATTTTCAAGTGCTGTGTCCGTAAGGAATTTGGATAAAAGGCATCCCAGGCTGTTGCAATAGCACCAAAATATGGATTGTCGTTCGCATTGTAGGGGTCAAAAATTAAATAACTTTGAATGCGTTGAAAAAGAGCAAAATAGGCAGCCGGAGAAATGGGGTTTTCAAAAATAATTTTTTGCGCATTTGATCGACTGTTTTCGAAAATGATTAAAATTTCTGATTTAAAATCCTGACTGCTAACCTCTCCGTTTTTTTGTTGTTCCATCAATCTGTTAACTTTTTGAACAGCAATGCCCAGGGAGTCTGATAAACTTTGGATTTTTTTGCAAACGACAGAACCTTCTATCTGATAACCGATTCCAAAATTCGTTGCGTCTGCCTGAATTTGAATGTGACAACTTGAATCAGCAGCCAAATGGATGAACCGGTTGTCAATGCGAAGCCTGTAAAACTCAGGAGCTCCAGGCAACCTGGTTTTGAAATGAAATTGTCCATCGGCTTTTAATACTGTGGAATCCAATATTTTAACTTCTTTCAAGTCAAAAAGCTCAAAATACAACATTTTCCCTGCACCGTTTGCTACATTTCCGGAGATCTCTATTTGATCTTTTTTATTGCAGCTAAATAGTGTAATTAATATAAAAGAAATATATAATAGATGCTTTGTTCTCATTTGGGCTTACATTTCGAGCAACAAACCTACTTATTTAGAATCATTTTATCAAGTATTGTATCGGTGTATAACGGGATTTAACACCAAAAGTAATGGAAATTCCCATTGATATGGTAATTTATTTGTATCTTCGCACGATTTTTAAGATTTAAAAAGACAATTATTAAGACGCTTTTATGATGAACCCAATTGTCAAAACAATTGTAATGGAAGATGGCAGAACCATCTCCATTGAAACAGGCAAACTTGCCAAACAAGCTGATGGATCCGTTATGGTTAGAATGGGTAATACCATGCTGCTTGCTACAGTTTGTTCTGCTCAGGATGCAACTCCCGGTACTGATTTTATGCCTTTGCAGGTAGAGTACAAAGAAAAATTTGCTGCTGCAGGTCGTTTCCCCGGCGGTTTTACAAAACGAGAAGGTCGTGCAGGCGATTCTGAAATTTTGGTATCCCGTTTGGTAGACCGTGCATTACGCCCCTTGTTTCCGGATGATTTTCATGCGGATACCATTGTGAATGTTATTCTGTTTTCAGCCGATGGCGAAGATCAACCGGATGCTTTGGCCGGATTGGCTGCATCTGCAGCACTCGCTGTCTCCGATATACCTTTCAATGGCCCAATTTCAGAAGTTCGTGTTGCCCGCATCAATGGTCAGTTTGTTATCAACCCTACTTTTCAACAAATGGAAAGTGCCGATATGGACATCATGGTTGCTGCAACCATCGACAATATCATGATGGTTGAAGGCGAAATGGAAGAAGTGCAAGAATCAGATTTGCTGGAAGCATTGAAGGTTGCACACGAAGCCATTAAAGTACAATGTAAGGCTCAAATGGAGCTTACGGAAATGGTCGGAAAGACTCAAAAAAGAGTCTATTGCCACGAAGTGAACGATGAAGCATTAAGAGCTGATGTTCATGAAAAAACTTTCTCTAAAGCCTATGAAGTTGCTGCATCCGGAACGGATAAGCATGCACGGGCTGCTGCATTTCAAAATATTGTAAAATCCTACATCGAAAGTTTGGATCCAGAAGAAGCTGCTGCGAAAAAAGACTTGATTGGCAGATATTACCACGATGTGGAAAAAGAAGCCATGCGTCGTTGTATTTTGGACGAAGGCAAACGTTTGGATGGACGTAAAACCACCGAAATCAGACCTATCTGGAGTGAAGTTGATTATTTGCCAGGATGTCACGGTTCAGCCGTGTTTACCAGAGGTGAAACCCAATCTTTAACCTCTGTCACCCTGGGTACAAAGATGGATGAGAAGATGATTGACGATGTTTTGGATCAAAGCAAATCCCGTTTCCTTTTACACTATAATTTCCCACCGTTCTCCACTGGTGAAGCGCGTGCTTCCAGAGGCGTTGGACGAAGAGAAATCGGACATGGCAATTTGGCCAACAGAGCCATCAAAGGCATGCTTCCCAAAGATTATCCCTACGTGGTTCGTGTTGTTTCCGATATTTTGGAATCAAATGGATCGTCTTCCATGGCAACTGTTTGTGCCGGTACATTGGCATTGATGGATGCAGGAGTGCAAATTAAGAAACCGGTATCCGGTATCGCGATGGGTTTGATTTCTGAAAATATGGGCAAAAATTTTGCCGTATTGTCCGATATTTTGGGTGATGAGGATCATTTGGGTGACATGGATTTTAAAGTCTGTGGAACCAAAGATGGTATTACTGCAACTCAAATGGATATCAAAGTCGACGGTTTGAGTTATGAGATTCTGGAAACTGCTTTGTTACAGGCTAAAGCAGGTCGCATGCATATTTTGGGCAAAATCATGGAAACAATGGAAGCGCCCAGACCTGACTTCAAATCAAACGCTCCAAGATTGGAAATCATTTGGATTCCCAAAGAATTTATTGGTGCTGTGATTGGCCCTGGCGGTAAAATCATCCAAGGCATTCAAGAAGAAACGGGTGCTGTTGTTACCATCGAAGAACTAGACGGTAAAGGACGTGTCGAAATTGCGGCGAACAACAAAGCAACCATCGATGCAGCAACTGCAAGAATTCGTGGTATTGTAGCCATTCCTGAGCCAGGAGAAGTGTACAAAGGCAAGGTGCGTTCAGTGATGCCTTATGGTGCATTTGTTGAATTTATGCCCGGAAAAGACGGTTTATTGCATATTTCCGAAATTGATTGGAAAAGATTGGATAGCGTTGAAGAAGCAGGAATTAAAGAAGGTGATGAAATCGAAGTGAAACTGCTTGATATTGATCCCAAAACCGGAAAATATAAACTCTCAAGAAAAGTTTTGATGGAAAAACCCGAAGGATATGAAGAGCGTCCTGCACGAGCAGATAGACCTCAACGCGATCGTCCGGAACGCCCAAAACGCAGAGAAGAATAACCACGGTTTATTTGAATACGAAGCCTCCATTTTGCCTACCCAGGTGCATGGAGGCTTTTTTTATGTGGCTTAAAATGACTATCTTTGCCCGCTTTAAAAGTATATTTAAGGTGTTTCAAAGGTAGATTATGATTACAATCAGCAATATTCAGGTACAATTCGGTAAAAGGGTTCTCTTTCAGGATGTCAATCTCAAGTGTACAGCAGGCAACTGCTACGGCATTATCGGTGCAAACGGCGCTGGAAAATCCACGTTGCTTCGCGTTTTAGCGGGTGATTTGGATCCGGTAAGAGGCACGGTGATGTTTGGCCCCGGAGAGCGTTTGTCCGTTTTGGAACAAGACCACTTTAAATTTGACCAATATACCGTATTGGATACGGTGATGATGGGACATGATAAACTTTGGAAGGTCAAAGCGGAAAAAGATGCCATTTATTGCAAAGAAGATTTTTCCGATGCCGATGGCCTCAGAGCTGCCGAATTGGAGGAACAATTTGCCGAAATGGAAGGTTGGAATGCGGAAAGTGATGCCGCTTCCTTGCTCAGTGGTTTGGGTGTTAAAGAAGATCTTCACTTCATGTTGATGTCCGATTTGAGCGGTAAAGAAAAGGTGCGTGTGCTTCTTGCCAGAGCCTTGTTCGGAAAACCGGATAATTTGCTGTTGGATGAACCTACCAATGATTTGGACGTTGAAACGGTGATGTGGTTGGAAAACTATTTGGCCAACTATGAAAATACGGTTTTGGTTGTTTCTCACGACCGTCGATTCTTGGATTCTGTTTCAACACATACCATAGACATTGATTTCAGTAAGGTGCAAATGTATGCTGGTAATTACAGCTTCTGGTATGAATCCAGTCAGTTGGCCTTAAGGCAACAGCAAAACCAAAATAAAAAAGCCGAGGATAAACGCAAAGAGTTGGAAGAATTTATTCGTCGTTTTTCTGCCAATGTGGCCAAATCCAGACAAGCCACCAGCCGCAGAAAAATGTTGGAAAAGCTCAATGTGGAAGATATTCAGCCTTCTTCGAGACGTTATCCGGGCATTATTTTCACACCAGAAAGGGAACCCGGGAATTCTATTTTAGAAGTGAGTGGTTTGACGGCTCAGGTGGATGGAGAAATCTTGTTTAAAGATGTCAATTTCAACGTAGAAAAAGGAGACAAAATTTGCTTTGTTTCTAAGGATGCCAGAGCGATGACTGCCTTGTTTGAAATTTTAGATGGTCATAAACAACCCATGGAAGGTCATTATTCATGGGGTATTACCATCAAAACGGCTTATATGCCTTTGGATAACAGCCATTTCTTCAATACAGATCTCAATTTGGTAGAATGGTTGGGTCAATTCTCTGAAGATACCAGTGAAAGTTTTATTCGTGGATATTTGGGGAAAATGCTTTTTTCGGGTGAAGAGATTTTCAAAAAATCTTCGGTCTTATCCGGAGGAGAAAAGCAGCGTTGTATGATTTCCAGAATGATGTTGAGAAATGCCAATGTGATGGTCCTGGACGCTCCTGCCAACCACTTGGATTTGGAATCCATTCAAGCCTTTAACAACACCTTGACGGCTTTCAAGGGCAATATCCTGATGTCTTCACATGACCGTGAATTCATTCAAACCGTTTGTAACCGGATCATCGAACTGACACCAAACGGCATCATCGACAAAATGACCGATTACGAAAGTTATATTCTCGATCCTACCATAAAGGAACAGCAGGATCGGATGTACCGATCAAAATAAGGCAATCCAATCAATCGCTGACTTCGTCTAAGTCAATTTCTGACCATAGGGATTCGTCTTCATCTTCCCTTGCTGAATGAATCAAATTC
>CAYYJF010000033.1:0-21624 GCA_964472175.1 uncultured Bacteroidales bacterium
GACAGAAACAATGTGCCGGCGATGTATACCGACTCGGTTACAACGCTGATTTCGGATTCCGGAATAATCCGGTATCGCGTGATCAGTGAAGTATGGAAGGTTTTTGACAAATCCTCTGAACCTTACTGGTATTTTCCCAAAAAAGTTTATTTCGAACGATTTGACGACAGTTTAAGAACAGAGTCGCTCGTTCAGTGCGATACCGCTTGGTACTATACCCAGAGAAAGCTGTGGAAATTGCGAAAAAATGTCAAATTGGTCAATTTGAAAGGAGAAACATTTGAAACATCCTTGTTGTATTGGGATCAGCGTTCACAACGGATTTACTCGGATTCTTTCATCAGAATTGAACAGGTGGATCGCGTTTTGACCGGTTATGGATTTGAATCCAATGAGCAGTTAACGCAATATGAGGTATTTAAACCCTCTATTCACTTTTCAGTGGATGAAAATTGATAATTATTGGTGTTTGACAAGCCCTTTTTTTGGGTTCTGAGCGCCCTTTGAACATTTTTTTGTATATTCGCAAGCTGAAAAATACACAATATACCAAATTCGAATATGGCAACCTTACAGAAAATTAGAAACAAAGCAGGACTGTTGGCAATTATTATCGGTTTGGCTTTGTTTGCGTTTATTATCGGTGACTTTCTGAACTCCGGATCATCACTGTTTAAACAATCTCAAAGAAAAATCGCAAAAGTTGGTGACTATGCTTTGGATTATGAAGATTATGAAGCCAGAATCTCCGAAATGGAGGAAGTATATAAAATTCAAACCGGACAAACCAGTTTGGATGAAGCCACTTCGTCACAAATCAGAGAATCTGTATTTCAAAACATCGTTCGTGAACAATTGTTGGATCAACAGGCCGAACAATTGGGTGTGACTGTTTCCGGAAAAGAACTTTTTGCTTTGATAAATGGAGCAAACGTTCATCCGATGATTCAACAATTGCCCATCTTCATCAATCCGCAAACTGGTCAATTCGATCGCAGTTTGATGATGAATTTCCTGCAGACAATTCAAACAGAAGATTTGTCAGCCTATCCTGCCGAAGCGCAAGAACAAATTCAACAACTGAAAAAATATTGGTTGTTTTGGGAAAATAGTTTGAAATACAACAGATTGGAAGAAAAAATCAATATTTTGCTATCTAAAGCCGTACAGGCAAACTCTTTGGATGCAAAAGCAAATTTTGATGAAAGAACCAAGAGTGTTCATATTTTATACACAGCTGTCCCTTATACCTCTTTGTCTGATGAATCATTCAAAGCCAGTGATAGTGATATTAAAAAAAGGTACAATGCAAACATAGAACGTTTTGCGCAAGAACCTTTCAGAAGTGCAAAATATGTCTTGGTAAATATAAATCCAAGTGCAGAAGATCATCAGGCTGTTGAAAAGAAAATATTTGAATTGGAACCTGACTTTGTCAATACCACAGATTACGCAAACTTCGTGACTCAGAATTCTGATGAAAAATATATGGATTGCTATTTGGCAAACAGTTTGTTCCAGGGAAAAGTGAAGGAGTTTGTCTCTGGTGGATCTGCTTATTTAGCTCCCGTATTTGACAATGGTACTTTTGTGATGGCCAAAGCGATTTCAAGAACGGTGGCTCCGGATTCAGTTAAAGCAAAACAAATTGTTTTGTCTAAAGAAGAATCAGCCAGAGCTGACAGTTTGTTGAATGTCTTGAATGCTGGTGGCGATTTCAATAAATTGGCCGGACAATTCAACAGAAGTGGTCGCAATCCTGAAATGGGATGGTTCCGCGAAATGGATGCCATTTCAATGGGTGTGGATTTTGTAAGAGCTTGTTTTTCTGCTTCTCTAAATAATTACTTTATCGTCAAAGGGAAAAACAGCATAAGCATTGTTCAGGTTACGGATAAAACTGCGCCGGTATCAAAAACCAAATTGGCTTTAATTGCCTTGAAAGTAACACCAAGCTCAAAAACGTATTCAACTGCTTACAACAAATTAAATCAGTTGTTGGCAACAAACAAAGATGCAAATGCATTTTTTGCTGATGCAGAAAAGAATGGTTATCAGGTTCAGGATGTTCCTGTCGTAAGAAAAACAGACTTGACTTTTGCCAATGTACCTGAAATGAGACAGGCTGTTCGCTTTGTTCAAACCAATGATTTGGGTAAAGTTTCTCCTATTTTGGAAAATCAAAACAATCAATTCCTGGTAGTGGGAGTGACTGCTGTCAATGATGAACCCTATTTGAATCTGGATTTTGTGAAACCGGTTCTTGCAAAGGAAATTGTGGATGAATACAAAGCCGACAAAATTATGAATGACATCCGTTCAATGAATGCAACTTCTTTGAATGCTGTAGCTGAAAAAATGAAAACGAAAGTGGATTCGGCCATGTTTATCAATTTTGGTTTACAAAGCATTCAGAACATTGGCGATGAACCTGCATTGATTGCTGCTGTGACTCAAGCACCTGTTAAAAAAATGTCTGGTCCTGTCAAAGGTAAAAATGGGGTGTTTATGTTTCAGGTTGAAGGCGGTGTTCAATCAAGTGAAACTTTCAATATGAAACAAGAAGCGTCCATGATTAACAGCATGAATGTTTATCGTGTCATCTATCAGTCTTTTGATGCTGTGAAAAAAGCGGTGGGCGTTCAGGATAACCGCATCAAATTTTATTAAACTGTTCCGGCTTCAGGCCGCATCAATATTCGATCAAAGGAATGTACGTGGCTCTGCCGGTAACATTCCTTTGACTTTTTTAATCAAACGACATGAAAGAGAAAATTGTTTTATTGGGTAAATCATCAGAAGAACTTCATGCATGGTTTCTGCAGCAAGGTATGCCTGCTTACGCATCGAAACAATTTCAGGAATGGGTGTTTAAAAAGCGTGTCAAGCATTTTGATGAAATGACCAACATTTCTAAAGCCAACCGATTTCTTTTGGAAAGAAATGCTGATTTGGGGTTTGCCGAACCTGTTCATGCAGTGACTTCAAATGATGGCACTTCCAAGTATCTGTTCAAAACCGATGCGGACAAACATGTGGAAGCTGTATTCATTCCTGAAAGAGATCGTGCAACTTTGTGTGTTTCCTCTCAAGTAGGTTGTAAAATGGGATGTACCTTTTGCATGACTGGAAGAATGGGCTTTTCCGGCCAACTACAGGCGCATGAAATTCTGAATCAAATCATGTCGGTTCCCGAATCAGAATCGTTGACAAACATTGTCTTTATGGGCATGGGTGAACCCATGGATAATATGGATGAAGTGCTTAAAGCTTTGAATGTTTTGACCTCTGAATCGGGGTTTGCCTGGAGCCCAAAACGAGTGACAGTTTCCACCATTGGTGTTCAACCTGGTTTGTCTCGTTTTTTGGACGAAAGCGATTGTCATTTGGCGATTAGTTTGCATACGGCCATCCCTGAACAACGTTTGCGATGGATGCCTTCAGAAAAGGCGTGGCCGATTGAGAAAACGATAGAATTGCTAAAAAAATACGACTTTAGCAAGCAAAGACGATTGTCCTTTGAATACATTCTTTTTAAAGGACTGAATGATAGCCCGGCGCACCTGGCTGCTTTGGTTCAATTGTTGAAAGGCTTGGATTGCCGCATCAATTTGATTCGATTCCATCAGATACCTCATGTGGATTTTCCGACAACTGACGAAATGTCTGTATTTTCTTTCGCAGAAAAACTGACGAGAAAGGGGTTTAGAACGACGGTCAGAAAATCACGGGGAGAGGATATTCAAGCTGCTTGCGGCTTACTTTCGGTCTTGAGAAAATAAAAAAGCAACCAATGTTATTCAAAAAAAATTGGTATCTTTCGGCAATTTTGTCAGTTATTTAAGGGTAATTATTCATGGAAAGTTCCAATATACGAGTCGGTATCACTCAGGGAGACATCAACGGTGTCGGTTATGAAGTTATTTTAAAAGCGCTATCCGACCCTCGGATTTATGAGGAACAGGCTGTCATTATATATGGTTCAGCCAAAGTCGCTGCCTACCACAAAAAAACGTTGGATATAGCCAATGTCAATTTAACTCAGATCAATTCGGCAAAGGAGGCACAAGTTGGCAGGGTGAGTGTCTTGACTTGCATCGATGATGATGTGAAAGTTGAATTGACTCAATCGACTGCCATTGCAGGGAAGGCTTCTTTTCAGGCTTTGGAAAAAGCATGTTCGGATTTGAAAGAAGGGCTCATTGATGTTTTGGTGACGGCGCCCATCAATAAAAAAAACATTCAATCAGCGCAGTTTAGTTTTCCCGGACACACAGAGTATTTGGAATCTGTTTTTGGGGAAGGAAAAACAGCTTTGATGATCATGGCAGGTCCGCTGTTGAAAATCGCTGTTGCAACCGGACATATTCCAATATCGCAAGTGGCATCCGCATTAGATGTTCAGAGCTTGGTACAAAAGCTTAAAATATTCAATCGTACTTTGATCCGTGATTTTGGAATTGTTAAACCAAGAATTGCGGTTTTGGGTTTGAACCCTCATGCCGGTGACGGTGGTGTTATCGGGACTGAAGACGACGCCATTGTTGCAGAAGCCATCAAAAAATCGCAGGACAATCATGTTTGTTGTTTTGGCCCCATTCCTGCAGATGGATTTTTTGGCTCAGGAGAGTTTGCACGTTACGATGGTGTTTTGGCCATGTATCATGACCAGGGCTTGATACCTTTCAAGACTTTAAATATGGAGTCCGGTGTCAATTATACAGCTGGTTTGCCCGTTGTGAGGACTTCTCCTGCACATGGTACGGCCTATCATTTGGCTGGGTTGGATCAGGCTTCTGAGGTTTCTTTCAGGGAAGCCTATTACATGGCTTGTGATGTATTTGAAAACAGACGTCAGTTTGATGACATGAGCAAAAATCCGTTGAAAAAACAACATCTTCTTTCAACAGAGGATAGTGTGGATTTGAATTTGATGGATGAACGTAATTAATGGTTAAAGTTGAAAGAGTTGTGGATATTCAAGCTGTAAAACAAAGATTTGGAATCATTGGCAATGCGCCCGAATTGAATAGAGCCATTGATGTGGCCGTTCAGGTTGCTCCGACCGATTTGTCAGTGTTGATTACAGGTGAAAGTGGGGTGGGAAAGGAGAGCTTTCCTCAGTTGATACATCAATTCAGTCATCGGAAACACGGCCCGTATATTGCTGTAAACTGTGGAGCCATACCTGAAGGAACCATAGACTCAGAGCTCTTTGGACATGAGAAAGGTTCTTTTACCGGCGCTTTGGCAGATAGAAAAGGCTATTTTGAAGTGGCCGATGGAGGTACCATTTTTTTGGATGAAGTCGGAGAGTTGCCCCTTTCAACACAAGCACGATTGCTTCGGGTGTTGGAATCTGGTGAATTTATTCGTGTAGGTTCTTCCAAAACGCAAAAAACCAATGTGCGCATTGTGGCTGCGACCAACATCAATATGGTCGAAGCCATTCATTCCAATCGTTTCAGAGAAGATTTATATTACCGCTTGAATACGGTTCCCATTTCAGTTCCTCCCTTGCGGGATCGTCCGGATGATATTCTAAGGCTGTTTAGAAAATTTGCCTCTGATTTTGCAGAAAAATACAGAATGCCATCCGTACAATTGTCGGATGAAGCCAAAATGTTGTTGATTTCATACAAGTGGCCGGGAAATATCAGACAATTAAAAAATATTGCTGAGCAAATATCCATCATTGAACAGCAAAGAGAGATTTCTGATGCAACATTGAAGAATTATTTGCCTGAAAACCAGATGGATAAGATGCCTGCTTTGTACATGGGAGGTGCTTCGGGACAGCATGATCGTTCTTTTGCCAATGAACGTGAGATTTTGTATCAAGTGCTTTTTGATATGAAAAAAGACATGAATGATCTTAAGATGTTGGTCAATGATTTGATGATAAAAAATGGCACGGATATCAACGAAATAGAAAAGCCATTTGCCCCATATGCCTCATTCCATAAACCTGAACAAAGTATGGGCAGAGAGCACAGACCGGTGGCAAATATTGAAGATACGGAAGAATATATCGAAGAGTCCTTTTCCCTGGAAGAAATGGAAAAAGAGGCCATTCGAAAGGCTTTGGAACGCAATGCAGGAAAAAGAAAAAATGCGGCATCAGAACTCAATATTTCTGAGCGGACGCTGTATCGAAAAATTAAAGAATACAAATTGGATTGACGTGAAATACGGACTTATTCTCATGATGTCGGTTTTATGCTGGAGCTGTACGGTTCAATATAAGTTGAATATGGCTTCCATAGATTATACAAAAATCAAAACCATCAGCATTGCCGATTTTCCCAACAGAGCTCCTTTGGTATACCCACCTTTGTCTCAATCCTTTTCGGAAGGTTTAAGAAATAAATTTTTATCCCAGACCAAGTTGAAAAATGCGAAACGTGATGGACATTTGCAATTGGAGGGAGACATCATTGCTTATGAACTGACTCCAATGGCACAAGGTTCAGATGGTTATGCAAAAGAAACGAAACTAACGATCACCGTTCAGGTGCGTTATACAAATACAGTCAATGAAAATGAGAATTTTGATCAAAAATTGTCTGCTTATAGAACATTTCCCTCATCAGTAACTTTTGAAAGTGTTCAGGAGACATTGGTTGATGAAATAATAAAAGAGATTTCTGATTTGGTGTTTAATAAAACTGTAGCAAATTGGTAATATGGAAGCATCGAATATATTACAATGGATGACGAATCCTGAATTGCTAAATCGAGAGGCTATGTTGGCATTGAGAGCGTCATTGGACGAATATCCATGCTTTTCTATTGCCAGAGTGCTTTATTTAAAAAGTTTGCTCAACCTGAATGATCAAAACTTTTCGAATGCGCTGATTCGTACTGCGATTTCTATTCCGGACAGAAGACGGTTGTATTATTTTATGGAAGGCAAAAAGATGCCCGATTTTAAAATGGAACCAACAGTCGGACTGATGGACACAAAGGCGTTTCATGTCATTGACCGATACTTGAATCATCCTGATGATGAGCATGTTGGTGCTATTTCTACACCCAAAGAAACATCGGCAGTTGCCTCTAAGCCCAAGTCGGCAAATGCTAAATCAGCCCAACCTGCTCAGCCTGAGGTGATTAAAAAGGATAATACGCAAAAAGAACGATTGGTTACAGATTATGCCAGGTATTTATCGGATCAACCAGAGGCCGATGTTTTGGTTGAACCCATGGATGGTCAGGACTTGATCGACAAATTTTTGGAGCATTCTAAATGGAATGAAGGCGCTCCAAAGATGAAGCCTAAGGCTCCTGTGTTTGAGGATTCGGATCAAGTGGATGAGTCTGGTGTTTTAAGTATACTGGATCATCCGGAATTTCAACTGCCTGAAGATTCTTTTACTGAAACGCTTGCAAGAATTTATTTGAAACAAAAACGTTATTCAAGAGCTGTTGAAATATTCAAGTCTTTATGTTTGAAATATCCGGAAAAAAGTGCTTACTTTGCTGACCAAATTCGGTTTTTAGAGAAATTAATCGAAAACATGAAAAAGTAATTCATTCAAATTTTCAATATTATGTATATTGCCATCACCATTTTGATATTTATTGTTTCGATTTTCCTTGTTTTAATTGTTTTGGCTCAAAACTCTAAAGGAGGCGGATTGGCTGCAAATTTTTCATCAACCAATCAAGTGATGGGTGTAAGAAAAACCACCGATTTTTTAGAAAAAGCCACATGGACTTTGGCTGGTATCATTGTATTTTTAAGCATTACATCCGCTGCTTTTATCAGAACCGATGACTCAAGTGTAGCCAAACAATCCATCATCAAGGAAGAAGTTGAAAATGCTGTTCAGGTAGATCCCAATATCAATGCTGCTCCGAATTTCCAACAGGAAGCTGCACCGCAGGGTCAAACTGAAAGTGCTCCGTCACCAACAAAAGAAGCTCCTGCTTCTAAATAATACGGTTAAAATATGTAGTTTTATAGAGGAGCCTTTTTGGCTCCTTTTTTGTAACCGATTGTGATGAAACACGTTGTCCTATTTTTACTGATGCTTTCCATGCTCGGGTGTGTCAAACATCCAGAGAAAAGATTGGATCATCATGCTTTGGAACTGCAGAAGCCTGATAGTTCCATGCGCATTCATGCAGCTCAGGGATTTAAAATTGATTACTTTAAAGCATACAAACGTCTTGTTTTGTTCAATCCATGGAAAAAAGGCGAGGTACTTCAAACCTATTATTTGGTTCACGATGTCCATGCACGGATACCTGAAGATGGCATTTCCATACAAATTCCCTTAAAATCGTTGGTGTCAGGTTCGAGTACCCACCATACTTTTTTGGAGCAACTCCGTGTGCTGGAGTCTGTTGTGGGAGTCTGTGATGTGAAGCGGACCTATAACCCAAAAATCAGAATGTTGGTGAAAGATGGGCGAATTGCTGATCTTGGAGACCCATTTAAAATTCAGGTTGAAAATTGTTT
This sequence comes from uncultured Bacteroidales bacterium, assembly GCA_964472175.1. Classification (GTDB taxonomy): domain Bacteria; phylum Bacteroidota; class Bacteroidia; order Bacteroidales; family UBA1402; genus UBA8389. The sequence continues at coordinate 8,468 of CAYYJF010000033.1, forward strand.
GATGTTGAAGCCGGATGTGCTGATGATCAACAGCTACAATCAACAGGATGAGAATATTGAGCGTTTAAAACTGGCTGGTATTCGTGTTTTGTACAACAACGAATGGATGGAGCCGTCTTTGTTGGGTAGGGCAGAATGGATTCGTATGATTGCTGCTTTGTATGACAAGGAATCTTTGGCCAATGATCTGTTCGATCAGGTAGAGAAAAGGTATTTCGGTTTGAAAGCCATGGTGGAACAAAACGCGAAACACAGGCCAACGGTGCTTTCAGGTGATGATTTTCGTGGTACGTGGTATTTGCCTGGTGGAAAGAGTTTTACGGCTCAATTGTTTCAGGATGCCGGGGCTGCATATTTTTTCAAAAACGATACGACCATTGGAAGCCTTCCAATGACTTTTGAACAAGTCCTTCATGACTTTTACCAGGCTGAGGTGTGGATCGGTGTGTCGAGTGCTCAGAATTTGCGCGATTTATTGAAGATGGATGAAAGGTATGCATTGTTTAAAGCCTATAAAAACAAAGCAGTTTGGGCTTACACCTTGAAGACAACGCCAGAAGGAGGCAATGATTTTTGGGAAACGGCTGTGGCAAGACCGGATTGGCTTTTATCCGATTTCATCAAGATATTTCATCCGGAGTTGAATTTGCCTGAACCATGGCATTTCATGAAAAAATTAGACTAAGCTTTTAACTATATTTGAGGAAAATATCATGAAGTTGAAAAAGCCGGTTCTCTTTGGGGGTTTGATAGGTACCCTGCTTCTTTTGTTTTTGTTGGATTTATCGATCGGAAGTGTGGATATCTCGTTGAACGATCTGATACAGATATTGTTTTATCAGCAAAAAGAGGGGGTGTTGGATGATATTGTTTTGGGTTATCGATTGCCCAAGGCACTGACAGCCATATTGGTTGGAAGTGCACTCTCTGTGGCTGGTTTGATGATGCAAACCATGTTTAGAAACCCTTTGGCCGGCCCTGATGTGCTGGGGGTGAATGCCGGTGCCAGCTTGGGTGTTGCACTCATCACGTTGTTTGCCGGGGGAATGGGGGGCTTCCTTACAGGTTTTGGCTCATGGGGGCTGATTCTGGCTGCCATCGGGGGCGCCGTCTTGGTGCTGTTGTTGGTATTGTTGGTCTCGGTTAAAATTCCGGATTTGGTCTCCTTGTTGATTGTGGGTATTATGTTCGGCTATTTGGCTTCATCCATTGTGAGTATATTGCAAAACACAAGCAACCCGGATACCCTCAAAATATTTGTTGTCTGGACTTTTGGAAGTCTGAGTGCGGTCTCATGGACGATGTTTCCGATTTTGTTGGGCGTGGTACTGATTGGCTTTATATGGGTTTTGTTGCTGATGAAGCCCTTGAACGCTATGTTGTTGGGTGACAACTATGCCAAAAGCATCGGACTGTCTATGAGAAAGATACGTATCGGCATTATTGGTTCTACTGCATTGTTGGCAGGTGGTGTGACTGCTTTTGTAGGCCCCATCGGTTTTATTGGAATTACGGTGCCGCACATTGCAAGGGGGGTGTTTAAAAGCTGGGATCACCGCGTTGTTGTCCCTGCTTCTATGCTTTGTGGGGCTATTCTGATGCTATTTTGTGACTTTATTGCCCAGGGACCTTTCTTCTCCAACGGACTGCCCATCAATTCTGTGACGGCGCTATTGGGTGCGCCATTGATTATTTGGATTCTTCTGAGAAACAATAAATAAGCATGAATTCAGGATCTTGAATGGCGTGTATTTGAAAGGTTAAACCAGTTTTGGCGTAGATGCCTTTTAAGCTATTGGATGCTATTGGATGAAAATCTATTCGGATGTCTGTTCGTAAATCCAATCCTTCCATCGACAAGGCCTTGAATATGGCTTCTTTGGCACACCAAAACTGCAGGATGGCGGATGGGTTGTCGTAACATTGTTTGGATTTCAATTGTTGGATTTCATCCGGATGTAAAAAACGTTCTCTGATTTTGAGTACACGTGGCGAAGAGGCTTCAATATCTATGCCAAAATGTGGTTTTTCCCCTATCATGGCACATGAATATCCTTTGGTGTGGGAGATGCTGATATGTTGGTTTGATTTAGAAATGATGGGTTTTCCATTGTCTGAGTGCTCAATGGTTTCGGGTAGGACGCCCAATGCCATAGCGGCTGCCCGGGAAGATAAATGTTCGATTCTTCTGGAGCTGCTTTTTGCTGTGAATGCTTTTGACAAATGCAGTAATTGCTGCAATTCCGATTCGCTTTCGGTTGTTTTCCAAATGCAAATGCTGTATTGATCTGTTTGCTTGATGAAGTGGATGGGCATCTTATTTTGAAAAACGGAAGGTTTCTATTTGGTGTTTGATGTCTGCTGAAATCCCATTGACGATGGATCCCATCGATGCTGCATGGATGGGCTTGTCAAACAGGATGGTTCCTGTTGCGAGTTGGTTTTGGGAATGCAAAATCATCCAGTGAAATGGTGTGGCTGTTGTGCCTTCAATTTGGTAAATATACGCCCTGATGGTTTGGTCGGTGGAGGTAAAGGCTTGCTTTTTGACGTTGGATTCCTGTTGGGCTTCTTCAAAAATAATGCGTTCTTTTTCTGCCATTCGTTGTTGAATGGATGATGCGGATTCTTTTAGTATGGTTAAATGAATGGTTGCAGAGATGGAATCCATGCGCAGGTTGTACCAACGAATGAGCGCATGCTTGTCTTTCGTTGCCGGTGTTTCCTTTTCTATTTGAATGTAGGCCGGCATTTCGAAGACAACACCGGCATCCTCTAAATGAAACAATTTGTATTCAGATTGGGGATAAGAGATTCTTGGATATGCCAAGGGTTTTGGATATCCATCCGATTTGCATGAACAAGCAGCAAAGATTATGCCAATGACAACACAAACCACCCATTCGCTAATGTTCTGTTGCGTCCTGGTGGTTTGTGTTCTATGTTCATGCTTCAACGCCATTAGAATGGGAGGTCATCTCCGGATGCATCTTCCGGTTGGGGTTGAGGTGCTGTGTTCGTGGTTTGGCTGTTGTTGGATTCTGGTTTTTTCCCAAGCAATTCAATGTTTTCGGCAACGATTTCTGTGGAATACCGTGTTACACCGTCTTTTTCCCACTTTCTGGTGCTTATTTTGCCTTCAATGTACAATTGGCTGCCTTTTTTGATGTATTTTTCAGCTACTTCAGCCAATCCTCTCCAGGCGACAATGTTGTGCCATTCTGTGCGTTCAGGAACCTGTGTTCCGTTGGACAAGGTGTACCCCCGTTCACTGGTGGCTAGCGTGATGCTTGCAACGGCAACGCCGCTGTCTAAATATCGGATTTCCGGATCTTTTCCTACATTTCCGACCAAAATTACTTTGTTTACTGACATGGATTCGATTTTTATGTTGATAAATATAATGCAAATATAAAGATATAAATACAAAAACAAAATATTAAGCAAATATTATTTAATTTCTTTTTCCAAATATTTATCCAGAAGTCTGGGAATGGCATATAAATGTAAATCCTCCGATTTGATTTTTGTCCATTGTTTTGGGTGAACAAACGATTCCGGAACGGTAATTTTCATAATTGTTGCTTCCAAAATCTGATGGGTTAATATGTGTTTGATTTTTTGAATGTGATTGACCTGATACTTGTCTTGAATGTGGCTTTCTAAGAAATCATGTATCATGATGTCATCCGTTGAAATGCTTTTCGGCGTTTCCAGCATCGGAAATTCCCAAAGGTTTTCCCAAATGTCTTTACCCATTCTTTTCTGTATCCATGTATTTGATCCATCAAAAATATAAAAATAGTAAAGGTATCTGGTGATTTTGGGTTTATTTTTTGTTTTGACGGGTAACAATTGCACTTGATCCGTTTTGTATGCGGCACAGGTGTGCATGAAAGGGCAACTTTCACAATCGGGTTTATTGGGCGTGCATTGAATGGCTCCAAAATCCATGATGGCTTGATTGTACATGCCTGGTTGCTTTTGATCCAGCAGTAGTTCTGCCAATTCCTGAAATGTTTTTTGCCCCAGACTGCTGTTGATGGGTGTGTCAATTGCGTAATATCGCGCCAATACGCGGTAGACATTGCCATCAACCACGGCTTTGGGTAGATGAAAGCAAATGGATCCGATGGCCGCCGCAGTATATGGCCCTATGCCTTTGAGTGCGCGTAATCCCTCGTAGTCTTGTGGAAATTGCCCGGCGTGCTTGCTCATCACTTCCCGGGCTGCCGTATGCATATTTTTGGCCCGGCTGTAGTATCCCAGTCCCTGCCAAAGCTTAAACAGTACTTCTGAAGGGGCTTCAGCCAGTGATTTTATATCCGGAAAAGCATCAAGTAATTTGTAATAATAGGGGATTCCTTGTTCAATGCGTGTTTGTTGAAGGATAATTTCTGACAACCAAACGTTGTAGGGATTGTTATTTTCTCTCCAGGGTAAATCCCTTTTATGGGTTTTGTACCATTTTAGAATGTGCTTGGAGAAGTCGGAAGTGTCTGATAATGAAAACATAGCGCAAAGAAAGGCAAAAAATCAAAAATTCACAAAAATCCACATCGAAAGTTTTTTTTATAGAAAGGAAACCTATATATTTGCAAACCAAAAAATTAGAAACCTAATTGTATAACCTACTTAATAATCACTGAGATGACTAAAGCGGACATCGTTAACGAAATTTCCAAGAGAACCGGTGTGGATAAAGTTACTGTTTTATCAAGTGTTGAAACATTCATGGACGTTGTCAAGGAATCGTTGAGCAAAGAAGAAAATGTATATTTGAGAGGTTTTGGCAGCTTTGTTGTCAAAAAACGTGCTCAAAAAACGGCTCGCAATATTTCCAAGAATACGACCATCATTATTCCAGAGCACAACATCCCATCCTTTAAGCCGGCAAAGACTTTTGTTAGCGAAGTGAAAAAATAAGTAAACGTAAATTCCTTTTAAAATGCCTAGCGGAAAGAAAAGAAAAGGCCATAAAATGGCGACTCACAAACGTAAAAAACGTCTTAAAAAGAACAGACACAAGAAGAAGAAATAACTTCGTATGTTTTTTATAGACTCAAAGAATGCAAGAACAAATCCAAGTACTTCACTGTCTTAGGGTTTGTTCTTTTTTTTAATCACGTCCCGAACGGAAGAAGGGTAGATTTCGGAAGATCCCCGTCCGATTGAGATCCGGATGCCGATGAAAGGACTTAAACATCTGATTTATCGAAACAAATACAAAAAGGACAACGGAGATTGTCGTAGATGTTCAATCCAAAGAAGTCTCAACAGCGATTCTTGAAGATAAGAGTTTGGTTGAGTTCCAGAAAGAAACCAACAGTGTTTCTTTTTCTGTTGGAGACATCTATTTAGGACGGGTGCATAAACTGATGCCCGGACTGAATGCTGCTTTTGTAGATGTAGGCTATGAAAAAGATGCATTTCTTCACTATTTAGATCTTGGAACAAAGTTCAATTCCATTGCTGCTTATGCCAATTTGGTTCAAACAAATAAGTCAAAGCAGCATTTGCTGAGCAAATTTCAGCTATTGCCTGAAATCTCCAAAGAGGGTACCATTTCAGATATATTAAAACCAGGTCAGGATATTTTGGTTCAGATAGCCAAGGAACCTATATCCACCAAAGGCCCCAGGTTGACTTCTGAAATTTCTATCGCCGGAAGATTTTTGGTGCTTATTCCATTCTCAGACAAAATTTCAGTATCGACCAAAATCAAGTCGGCTGAAGAGCGTGTTCGCTTGAAGCAATTGTTGCAGAGCATCACACCCAGAAACTTTGGCGTCATCGTTCGTACTGTGGCTGAAGGTAAAAGGGTTGCTGAGTTGGATAGTGAGCTGAAAGTATTGCTGAAGCGGTGGGATGATGTCTTGTTGAAGTTGACCAAAGCCAAAGCGCCTTCGTTGATTTTTGAAGAAACCAGCAGAACTGTTGTTATACTGAGGGATATACTGAATGCTTCCTTTGAACACATTCATGTAAACGATCCAACAGCATACAACGAGATAAAAGATTATGTGCGTTTGATCATGCCTGAAAAGGCAGATATTGTCAAATTGTACAAGGAAAAATTGCCGATTTTTGATACGTTTGGAGTGTCCAAACAAATCAAATCCGGCTTCGGGAAAACGGTTTCGTTCAAAAGCGGTGCCTATTTGATTATTGAACACACCGAAGCTTTGCATGTCATTGATGTGAATAGCGGTAATCGGTCAAAATCATCAAAAGGGCAGGAAGAAAATGCTTTGGATGTGAACTTGGCTGCAGCTGATGAAGTTGCTCGCCAATTGAGATTGCGGGATATGGGAGGCATTATTGTTGTTGATTTTATCGATTTGCAAGATATGGAACACCGTCAAAGGGTGTATGAACGTTTGAAAGAACGCATGTCTGATGATCGTGCCAAACACAATATTTTGCCTTTGTCAAAGTTTGGTTTGATGCAAATCACCAGACAACGTGTCAGACCACAAACGCATATCGAAACAACGGAGACTTGTCCGACCTGTTTTGGGAAGGGCGAGATTCAACCATCCCTTTTATTTACGGATAAATTGGAAGGAAAAATTGCCTATTTGTCTCAAAAAATGAATGTGAAGAAATACACCTTGCGTGTGCATCCCTTTATTGCTGCCTATATCGAAAAAGGTGGATTGTTTTCTCTCAAATGGAAATGGCGTAGAAAGTATGGTTTTGGCTTAAATGTCATGCCTGTTCAGAGCCTTACCTATCTGCAATATCAATTTTACGATTCAAAAGGAGAAGAAATTGATATGAAAGAGGAAATCGAAATCAAATAACGTTGGTTATCCATCGTTAACTACATAAAAAAACCGGAAGTTCAACAGGGGAGTGAACTTCCGGTTTTTTTTTGAATGAATATCTTAATCAAACAAATGTTCTATCTGATCGGCGTATTTTTCCTGAATTCGATTTCTTTTTACCTTCAATGTCGGTGTCAATAAACCATTTGCTGTGGACCATTCGTCTGCAATCAAAGCGAATTTTTTGATTTGCTCATGGTTGGCAAACTGCTGATTGTATTTTTTCAACTCTCTGGTATAAATGGCATGGATTTCGGGTTGAAGAATCAACGCTTCGTGACTTTCAGCGGCTTTCATCTCACGCCTGCGACAGAAATCCTTCAAAAATGTGTAATCGGGCAAGATGAGTGCAGCAGCAAACTTTTTGTTTTCACCAAAGACCACCATATTTTCAATAAATGGAGATTTGCAGAACTGCTCCTCGATGATAAATGGATTGATATACTTGCCAAAAGATGTTTTGAAAATGTTTTTTAAGCGGCCTGTGATGATGAGATTCCCGTTTTCCAAACGACCGGTGTCTCCTGTGTGAAACCAACCGTCCTTGTCAAGAACCTCGGCGGTTAATTCAGGGTCTTTATAATATCCCATCATGACATTGGGACCTTTGCACATGATTTCCTTATTTTTAGCTATTTTCACCTCAACTCCGGGCAGTGGAGGTCCAACGGTGCCTGACACTCTTTGGCCTTTGCCACGATTGCTTACAGCAATGACAGGTGAGGTTTCGCTCAATCCATAACCTTCGAATACAGGCATGCCAATGGCATTAAAAAACGCAGCCTGATGCTTCTGAATGGCAGCTCCACCTGAAACGACAATGTCAAAATGTCCACCCAAAGCTTCGCGCCATTTTTTATAGATCAATTGATCAGCGATGCGGTGTTTGATTTGATACATTTTTGAATTCCCTTCAACCTGATAGTTTTTAGCCAATTCAAAAGCCCAGTAATAGAGCATTTTCTTCAATCCGCTCAGTTTTTTCCCGGATAAAAACAATTTGTCATAGATTTTTTCCAGCAGCCTTGGCACACAGGACATCATGGTCGGGTTGACTTCTTTGATATTTTCAGCAATGGTTGCCAGACTTTCAGCGTACCAAATGGAAATTCCCAAGTAATGATATAAATAAATCAAAATGCGTTCATAGGCGTGACACATGGGCAAAAAGCTCAATGCCGTATTGCTCCAATCTGAGGGAATGCTGCGCAGGGCAAGCAACTGACTCACCAGATTGTTGTGACTGAGCATCACGCCTTTGGGTAAGCCTGTTGTCCCTGAGGTATAAATCATGGTGGCCAAATCTTCAGGCTTGACCGCCTCTTTTTGAGCCTTGAGTTGAAGTTCATTGGCCGATTCCTTTCCTGATGAAATGAAATCATCGAATAGAATGGCAGCCTCTGATGGATCCAAACAAATGATTTCTTTGAAATGCGGCACTTTTTCGATGATGGGTAAAAGCTTATGAACCAATTCTTTGGTGTCTACAAACAAGTATTTTATTTCTGCATGATTCAATATGTGCAAATAGTCCGATTCGCTGATTGTCGGATAAATGGGCACACAAATACAGCCCATTTGCATGATGCCCATGTCAAAGAAATTCCACTCAGGTCTGTTGGCGCTGACGATACCAATGGCTTCTCCGGGTTTGACCCCTTTGGCCATAAAGGCATAACTGATGGCATTGGCATGTTCAATGTACGATTCTACGGAATACGATTTCCATTGTTTGTTGACTTTTCCAGACAGTGCTGTAGACTGTTTCGGAAATTGCTCAACGTAGTGATCAAGTAAATCAAAAATTCTTGTAATTTCCATGGCAATACCGGATTGATGCTTAAAAAATCTGAATGGTTTTCGATGCCGTTTAGAATGGCAAATCGTCTTTTTCATCACCCCCTAAAAAATCGGGTGCAGGCATGCCAAATTCACTGTCCGAACCTTTCGTTACAGAAGATGCTGTTGCTGCATCTGCTCTATCAATTTTCCAGGCTTTGACGTCTGTGTAATATTTGCCGTTGAATTCTCTGCTTTCAACGTCAAAATGTACCGTAATGATTTCACCATCCTGAATGGAGTATTGGTCCACTTTATCGCCCCAAAGGTTGAAACAAACTTGTTTTGGGTATTGATCACCATATTCTATGACATATTCTTGTTTTTTCCATGCGTTTCCGGTTTTTCCTTGTCCGGATTGAAGGGGCAATACTTTAATGATTCTTCCTGTAATTTCCATACTTATTTTTGTTTTATGCTTGGTTGTGTGGTGGTTGAGTCTGGTTTGTTGAAGGCCTCATTCAGCGCTCTTGCAAAGACTGACATTTGGTCAGGGTTGCGCAGTTTAACTTTACTGCCGACAGCAGGAGGAAATCCTGGTGTCATGTTGTTCATTTTGTACAAGCTGTTAAGTCTCAATCCGTATTTCTGAGCAATGAAATGCATGCTTTCACCTTTTTGTACCACGTGATAGGGCATTTCTCCATCCCACCAATCGGATTTTGTATCTAAATACACCGGCTCTCCCGATTGCAGTTTGTAATTCAGCGGATATTCATTGATCTTTCGAATCGTACTTTCACTCAATCCGAATTCTTCTGACAAACTTTTAAAACTATCTCCATACTGGGCCACAATATAGGGAATTGTGCCCAAATATTGAATTGCATGCACCGCTCTGGGATTGATGGATTGTGTTGCCTGTGGAACCCGAATCGATTTGTAATCTTTGGCTGTTTTCAGCACATCATTGGTGAAAATGCCATATGTGCCGGCAATAGAATCCTTGATGGCCTTGATCCTTTTTTTGTCGGCTTTTTTGAGCATCTTTTCCAAACGAATGATTGAATCTTCAGTGGCTTTCAGTTGTTTCTTTTCTGCAGCTATGCGATTCTTTTCATCCAATTGGGCTTGTCTGATGCGCGCTGCTTCTGACATTTTTAAGGCTTTTTCTTTGGCTTTAATTTCTTTACGTGTCAAAGGCTTTTCTGTAGATTCCGGAGTGCTTTCGGGACTCAAATTGGCCAATTTCCTTGAATCCAAATCGTTCAATTGGTAGGTTTCTATCAATTGTATCAATTTGTCTGCATATTTGGGGTCGGTTGCGTAGCCTGCTTCTTTAAGTCCTTTGGCCCAGCCTTTGTAGTCTTTTGCATCCAATAAAAACAAGGTGGCGTAGCGCCTGCCTTTGACCAAAAAGAGGGAGTGATCATTGAACGATTCTTCTACTTTATCGTATTTTCGGAAACAGGAATTTACCCCATCGTCAAAAAAAATGACGGTATCACCTTCCCAGGTGTTGTGGCATTTGATGCCAAAATGGTTGTTGGATCTCAGCGCTAACGAACTGCGGCCGGCACCGGATTCGAGTAAACCCTGAGCCAGGGTAATGCTGGCCGGTACTCCGTGTCGCTTTTGCTGATCAAGCGCGATACCGGCATATTTTGAAATGTATTCTTCGTAAGGCTTCAAACGATTTTGCGCAATAAGCGTAATGGCAATGAGAAGATTGAACAAAATCAATAATTTGCGGAAAGACATACAAGATTTTTTTTACATTTGTTGTAAAACGAAACAAATGATGGAACAATATATTTCTGCAAAGATAGTATTTTGCGCGGTCCATGAACTTTTAGAAGCGGAAAAAATACTACTCGAAGAAGCAAAACGAATCGGGGTACAGGCCTATGCGCCTTATTCGAATTTTAAGGTTGGTGCGGCCTGTTTGTTGCAAGATGGCAGCATTGTAAAGGGATGTAATCAGGAAAATGCATCTTTTCCAGCCGGTATTTGCGCAGAAAGGGTAGCCGTGCATGCTGCCATGTCAATGTCGCCAGATATGCCAATTACCACCATCGCCATTGCAGCTCAAAGCAAACATGGCTATACAAAAAAACCGATTTCGCCTTGTGGTGTTTGTCGACAGGTTTTGCTTGAAGCCGAACAAAAATTCAACAGACCCATCAAATTGATTTTGTATGGGGAGGAAAATATTGCTGTTTTTGAAAAGGCTTCCGATTTATTGCCCTTCTATTTTGATGCCTCTGCCTTGTAATACTTAGGGTTTGATGCCTGAATACATGGAACAAATGCCCATTGTGTAGCTGGAAAATTGAGTCATTTTGAATCCGGCCCCGTCTAAAATCTGACACATTTCTTTTCCCTGAGGTACCAATTGGATGGAAGCCGGCAAATATTGGTAGGCCTGAAAATTTTTGGAAAATAATTTCCCCATCAATGGCATGATGGTGCTAGCATACAAATGGAACAGCTGTTTCATTGGAAATTTTTCCGGTCTGGATAATTCAAGAATGACCAACATGCCTCCCGGCCTCAAAACGCGGTACATTTCCTGAATGCCTTTTGAAATGCTTTCAAAGTTTCTGACGCCAAAGGCGATGATGACAGCATCAAACGTGTTGTCGTTGTAGGTCAATTCCGTACAATCCTGATATTCAAATCGAATGGTTTTTTCAAGGCCGGCCTTTTTGATTTTTTCACGACCTATTTCCATCATCGCTTCGGACAAGTCGGCACCAACAATTTCTGTCGGTTGCAGCTGCTTGTTTGCTTCCAAGGCAAAATCACCAGTACCGGTCGCAATATCCAAAATGCTTTTTGGTTGAATGCTTTTCAAATGTTTGATGGCTTTTTTACGCCAACCCGTATCTTGACGAAAAGAAAGCAACCTGTTGAGTAAATCATATTTGAAGGCGATGACGTCAAACATGCTTTTGACTTGATTGCGTTTTCTATCCTCCGTGTTGAATGGAAGAAGGTTTTCAGGAGTATGGTTCATGTATTTTTTACTACTTTCGTGTCAAAGGTAAAAAAAACAGCGTAATGGTGAAAATCGGATTGCTTTCAGACACTCATGGTTATTGGGATGATCGCTATGCTCAGTATTTTGTGGATTGTGATGAAATCTGGCATGCCGGCGACATCGGTTCCATCAATTTGGCCGATCGTTTGGCTGAAAATAAAATTCTGAGAGCCGTTCATGGCAATATTGACGGTCATCTGGAACGATTGAAATATCCCAAAGATCTTTTTTTTGAATGCGAGCAACACCGCATTTTATTAACACATATCGGGGGATATCCTGGTAAATATGCCTATGAGATTCAGCCTGCGCTCATGGAATACAAACCAACGATTTTTGTTTGTGGCCATTCACACATCGCCAAGGTGAAATACGATCAGAAACTGGGCTTGTTGCATCTGAATCCTGGTGCTGCAGGCAACTTTGGTTTTCATGCCATTCGTACCCTGATGCGTTTTGAAATTGAAGGAAAAGATATCCGAAATCTGGAGGTCATCGAGTTGGGAACCCGATGATTTAGGAAAAAAGCATAAGCAGGATGCGGATACCGATATAGATTAAGATCAATCCCAAAATGCTGTTGATGGTTTTTTCAAAACGAAAGAACACTTTTTGAATGTGTTTTTCGGTGAAAAAATAGGAAACCATTGCGAACCAAACTACGGCGGTTAAGAATATGATGGCCCCGCAAATGATGACGATGGGTACAGGGGGCATGGGATTCATCACAAAAGTGAACAAGCTGAGGAAAAACAGCATTGCTTTTGGATTCAACAGGTTGGTGAAAAGTCCTGTCCTAAAAGCTTTTCTGTTGGAAATCATCGTTTTTTCGCCGGTTTCATCGACTTCTTTGCTGTGGCTTTTGGAAAGGATGGATGAAATACCAAGCCAAATCAAATAGCTGCTTCCTGCAATTTTAAACAGGGAAAACAACCAGGGTGAGGTTGAAATAATCAATCCAATACCTGCTGCACAATACGAGATGTGAATCAACAAACCACAGGCAACGCCCAATCCGGTTAAAAAGCCCTTCAATCTGGAGTGTTGAATGCTGTTTTGAACGGTGACGATAAAGTCAGGACCGGGACTGACAGCGCCCAATATATTGATAACAGTGACTGTCCCAATCAAAGGCAAATAGGCAGACAGTTGAGTTATCATGATTATAGGTGCAACAATTGGTGTTGAAGGATGTACACCAGGCTACCTGCTAAAAAACCCATGAAGGCCAACAGGCTGACATGCTTCAAATACCAAATGAAATCGATTTTTTCCAGTCCCATGGCGGCAACTCCGGCGGCTGAACCTATGATCAGGATGCTGCCACCGGTTCCGGCAGAAAAGGCCAGAAATTCCCAAAAATAACTGTCTGTTGGATAATCAGCCAAGGGGTACATGCCCTGACAGGCAGCAACCAAAGGTACATTGTCCACAATCGATGACAACACACCGATGGTCATGGCGATGATGCTTTCATTTTGAATGTGTTCATCCATCCAAAGCGC
>CAYYJF010000034.1:0-4402 GCA_964472175.1 uncultured Bacteroidales bacterium
GTGCTTTGCCATTGAAACAAAATTTCATTGTAAAATCTAAACGCTATGATCGTTACTATTTAGATTTTGAGGGTTTTTGTTTTTGTTTGGAAGCTCCCTTCTTCGCTCTCGAACTTGTTGAAAAAGCTAAAGTCACTACACCAGCGACTCCAGATGACTATCTCGCTTTTCATAACGCAAGTGGCTTGAAGGTTGGAGATAGTGTCAGGGTTGTGCGTAAAGCGGAAGATCGCGAAATGGGGTGGGGTGATATATGGTCTGGTCATATGGATGATTGTGTTGATCGTACATATAAAATTATTGGTGATGCGACTTCGTATGGGTGGGAACTAGATAATAAATGGACTTTTCCCACTTTCGTCCTTCAAAAAGTGGATTCCACACCAGCGCCTCAACCCGCGCCGGCCACCGAAGAAATCGTCATTAACAAGGATTCTGTCATAGTCAACGGGAAAGTCTTGACCAAGAAAGAGATTGGGAAGTTGTATTACCGGGTTGTACGTGGCGGAAAGAGTGAGCGGAAAAGTAAGAAAAAGATTGTTAAAAAGCTTGTACCGCTTGTACCAGCACACAACCCAGATAATTTGACGCCGGAACAGGTCGGCGTGAGTGAGGGTTATCGCCTTTTGGACGAGGATGAGATTAAAGATCGTGCGTCAAATCTTTGTATTGAAAAATGGGTTGTAACCAGTTTTAAAAACCCTTATTGGGATGATTCACGTTATCAAGGTAATTATACTTATTTAACTTATCGTACAAGGCTCTCCCGCGAACAATTGGCGAAACTAAAATAAAAAATGAAATCATATTTATTCTCAGTCGATGTAGAATCCGACGGCCCAGCCCCGGAATATACTCTTTAGCTTAGCGGAGGTTCAATTGATTGGCGATTGCTTATTAATTTCACTTTTTATAACCCGTGACTAAATTTGTCATTGACATTCGATAAAGAATCTCAAAAATAACTAACCACATGTCCGAAAATCATCCAATTTTTTTCTCACGAATTATATATAGAGACGACCTAACTTCTTGGTATCAATTTTTTTACTTTAAAAAAGATTGGAGAAAAGTGGTTTCAATTCGTAAGGGAAAAGAAAGAAAGCGTTGGGACGGCACCATTATTCCGCTAACCATTTTCGTTACGTTTTCAGGACTGACTAAGGAACGGGAAATTGGGGTGGGGGTTACATTTCCATGCGCCAGAGAGCCAGATATCAAAGCCATCGCAGAAAAACGATGGTATGGGCAGCGTAATGGGCCATCAATGGATGATGGAATTTCGCGTTGGGGTAGATACCGGTCGAATTGTCAAGCCAAAATAGACTTAACAATCCAATTTAATTGGGCAACTAATAGTGATTGGTATATTTCACATGCTTATACACGAGCCAGGCGAGAAAAAACCAAACGAAATAATGAAGAATTTTTTGGGCGTCATTTTGATAGACCGATGATAAATCGCTTGACACTTCTAAGAAAATAGTCATTCTGCTTGAACGATGGAAACTTCTCTTAAATCTCGCGTCAAAAGTCACCCGGCTTTCCCAAATGTTCCGCGCGACGTTCTGTTAACATATGATGAACTTGCAGTAGAACAAGACAGCAAAGTATTGCTCCCACATCCGGCTGGCGGGAACATGGAGTTTAGCTTAGAAAAAACACAAATTGGCACCGAAGTTTTGCATGTTCGCGGAGGTGGGAATCGTCCTACGGACGAAGAGGTAAGTCGTTGGTTAGACCTTGATGCAAAGCATTGGCGATATGGGAAATACAAAGAATGAGAAATTTTAATAGACTAATTGAGCAGGCCAGAGCATTATACCCAATTAATAAAAAGCGGGGGGAATTCTTTCACGTCGCTTTTTTAATGAAAGGAAAACATCCGGTTATGATTCATACCAATTCGTATGAAAAACATAACCCGGTTTGCAATACTTATAAGCCGACAAAACCGGAAAGGAAATGCGAATATCAACCCAATTTACATGCTGAACAAGTTATTTTGGGTAAATTAAAATATCATACCGATGTAGATAAATACACATTGGTTTTGATTCGACTTAATGCAAAACTTGAAATTGCAAACTCTTGTCCATGCCCGAATTGCGCTTATCATCTCGGCAAATCAAAAATTAAATCTGTTTATTATAGTACGGATGCCAAGACATTTGAACGATTCTAAATTTCACACCATATAAATAATAACCTATGATATTTAAAACACATTATGCAACAACCGTAACTTCAAAATCATTAGGAATAGTTACTTTCATAATTGCTTTGCAATCTCCGATGTGGTGGTCATTGTGGTTAATTAAAATGAAATCCTCGGTAAATCAACAATGTGCTTCTGGAATACATGGATTTTTAAATATTAAATCCGCATTGGATTATGTTTAACATTGCAATGTAAGTCGATTTTAATAATCGCACAGGCCCATTGAACCAATCAATCAATTCTTATTGGTTGTTCAATGGGTTTTTCATTTTTAAAATAAATCGCGACTATTAAAGTTCTCAAACGGTCTTGACTTGGGCAATCGTTTTGTTAGTATGCAACCATGCAAATAAAAGAAGTATCGTGTGGATTTTTGATTGCCTCAAATGGCTTATTTTTGCTTGCACATGCAACAAATGGGGCAACCAAAAAGGCAAATAAGTACGATGGTAGATGGGGTTTCCCGAAGGGGCATGTAGAGCCGGGCGAATCTGATATTTCGTGCGCATATCGAGAATTGCACGAGGAAGTCGGCTTAGATTTGCGTAAATATGCTGATGATAAAAATGTTACGATATTTGATTCATCTCCAACATATGTTTATACGAATCGAGGAGGATCTAAGCAAAACAAAATATTTCTTGTAATCGACAAATCAAATAGAATAATGTCGGAATTACAATTCAAATGCTCTACAATCGTCGAGAATGAGAATTTCCCTGAAATAGATTGTATTGAATGGGTTACGTGGGAGGAGGCGCTGTCAATGACCTCTCACGGAGTCAATCAGGTATTTCGATTGAATATTAATCCACTCATTAAAATTGTATAATTAAATGAACCCCCAGAAGTAGGAAAATAACTAAGTGTATATTCCACAGGTAAATATCGAGTGCTCAAGAGGGTTGCGCATATAATATAGAAGAAAAACAACTATAATAAAATAAAAATCTCAATCTATAAGAGAGCACACCTAATCTAATTATATGTCAAAGAAAAAACGAGCACCAATAACAGTAGAAAAATGGATAATTGAGCAGAAATTGAACGATGGAAACTATCATAAAGTATATAATACAAATAACGATTCATCGTTCGATAGCAAAGAACTCGCAATTCAATGGTTAAAAACCAATTGCGGAATGGGAATCACCGAAAATCTAAATAATATACATCCATCAAAATTCTTGTCATGTAATATAACCTATCAAGGATTAACTGAATCTTTCCGCATAGTAAAGATTATTGAAATTCGGGAGCGTATAGTGGAAAAGACATTTAGAAACGTTCGTACAATCACACAAAAGAATTTAGATATTCTTCGACGAGAAAAAGTAACGGAAAATATAAATTCCACATATTTTCCATTATTAACACAAGGATCAATTATACCGACCCACCAATACCTACCTACAATGCACAGGCCGTGACCTTATTATAAATCAGGGGGGAGCGGGAGGGAATATAAAAATAAAAATACACACTATATTGTGTGTGTATATATGACCGAGAACTATGAGGAACACACACAGTTGAAATAAAAACTGGAGGGTAAATAGGCAGCTATAAATATATCATAACATCACCAGCACGCTCACAAACCACATATTGCATAAAACCCTACGCAATAGAGAGATAGAACACACAGAGAGCACCCTCATTGAATGTCATATTATATGGGCATATATTTATTCATTATATATAGAGAGAGCTTTTTTGTGTGTTATATGCACACACAACACCCACCCATAAGAGAAAGAAAAAGGATATATGAGAGAACACCCGTGTGTGTGACCGAGAACTATGGGGAACGCATATACGCACACACACACAGTTGAAATAAAAAATTGACTCAAAATTGGGGTTCTATAATATAGGGGGGCAATTTGGTTTTTTATATAGTGTGTGTTTGATCATATAACCAATTTGGTCCCATCGGGACAATTTGGGTTTGTGTTGCAAATTGTTTGCATAGAATTAATATGATTCCATTTTTTCGTTTGCGATGCAACAAAATTTAATTAAATTAAAATTTTTTATATATAAAATCCGCTTGACAATTCTCGCGCATTAAAATATTTTTCCGACAAATGCAACCGTTGTCTCAACCATTACCACTTAACAAAGTGATTTCAGATAATAAAATATTTTATGGCAGGAATGAAAAAACTATAAATGAAT
>CAYYJF010000034.1:4502-19719 GCA_964472175.1 uncultured Bacteroidales bacterium
GAATCAATTAATATATGACACAACTTATTTCCGTTGAAAAGTTCATAAATTCTATTATTTACGAAGAATCCATTCGTCGTAAAACAAGTGGGACAGCAAAGTATTTTATTCCAAATAAATGCGATCTGCAAATTGATATACCTTCCACAAATGATATTAATTTGTTGGGGGATTATGTGGCCATTCCATATACTACCGACCGTTCGGCGAACGATTATATGAAAATATTCAAGGAGTTTGTAATATACAATAATGCTGACACGAATTATAAAATAAGGACAAATTCAAAATCGTATGAAGACTCCAAAATAGTATTGTATGAAGACCCCAAAATAATATTCCGTCAATGCGGGTCGATTGTTCCGAATAAGTCTATTATACAGTATTTTTGGTTTAATGCGTATAATTTCCTTACTGGAATGAATAAAAATTTGAAAATAAATATTCCGACGGTGTGTGCGCTATTTTTATTTCGACTGGAAGATTATAGTATGGCTCATTCATACATTCAATTACAATCGAAGAGTTGGCTTCAATATCACGCCAAAAATATCGATTGTCTTGTAAAGAATAGTATATTTCTGAATAAGTCAATTGCAATCAAATTTAATTGTAATGGCTCAACCACGAACGTTACATTAACTAGCCAAGATGGTGACGTAAAACTAAATTTCAAAAATTAATTTTTTGGAGGCATTTGTGACCATCCTGACCGGGGTGACTACAATAAAAAGAAAATTATGGAAATAATTAATAAATCCATCGTAGATCATATCAATTCTGAGATAGAAAAGGTTAATCTAAACTCGCCAGAGTATTTATACTGCCCATCGTCAGAAGAGAATGGAACAGTTCTAATCACTAGACAAAAAACGATTAAATTTATTGGTGATTACGTCGCAATCCTTCCAGAACGTCAAGTTGATGAGTTTATTCACAACATATTATGTTTTGATTATGTTAATTCTTTGAGTGATAGTATACTAAGACGAATTATTAGCCACAAACACGATGCAATTCCGACTAGTCTAATAGTGATGTGTTATTTGGATTATGTTTCATTAATGGGTCCGCGCGTGTCTTGGTTTTCTATAAGGTGGAAGGGCCCAGTAATAAAGTGTTCAGTTAGTAAATTCGATGAGAAAACAAAATCAATAAAGACATCACATAGAAGTAATATACTTAGAATCATTCCCTGTGAAGTTTATGATTTGATCCATAAGCATATACGATGCAATCTATCAGATATAGAAGATGAGCGCGTTAAAACATTGGTTGATAACAGCATAGTTTTCACAAATCAGCTTCAATTGGAAATACGGTCAACAAATAAAATTCATATTTTTAATTCAGATGTATCAATTGATATGAAAATTAATTAATAAATATTTGATGGCGAGTTTGCTTGACTTTTTAGTATTCTACCGGAAAGCTTATTAAGCCAGAAAACCCATTCGATTTAAATTTGTTTGATGCCTGCACATCTGGAATTCATGGATTTCTAAACATTAATTTGGCAAAAAATTACAGATTATAAAGTCAGAAACTTCTTGACTTTTTAGCGAACTACGATATAGTTATAAGAAGTTAAGGGTTCTTTTCATCAAAATTTGAGTTTTCGGTAATCTCTGGCGTTGTTCGGATAAAACACATAATAGAGAGAGCATGAGTATCGTAAGAGATGATGGTGTTGAGAAAATATGGGTGCAGGGAAATGTGTTGTTGACAACAAACCAAAAAACCGACAATCTTTCAATCATGGTCTGATAGCTCAATGGTTAGAGCAGGCGCTTTATAAGCGTCAGGTTATGGGTTCAACCCCCATTCGGACCACCAATTTCAAAAAACCACCAATAATAAAAATGTTGGTGGTTTTTTGTTGACTCGATGAATCATCTATGATGTAGTTTTGGACATCATGAAACTCTGGCTCGATGATATTAGAACTCCTCCCAACTCCGATTGGATTTGGGCTAAAACGGCGGATGATGCTATCTATCTAATCCGTACGCAGAAGGTTGATGAAATTTCATTTGATCACGATTTGGGCAATGACATCGGTGGGACGGGCTATTCCGTCGCAATGGAAATTGAGTTCCTCTGCCATGAGAAAAAAATGAAATGCCCCAAGTGGAAAGTTCATTCGGCAAATCCGGTTGGGGGTTCCAACATCATTATGGCGATGAAGAATGCTGAAAAATATTCAATTTAACCTATGAACGCAATTAAAAAAATCATCTCGTTTCTCTACACCGTTGCGGGTCTGCGATTTGTTGCCAGACTCGTTCGGTTCATGTTCCGTTTGTACATGGATTTTATTGATCGTGTTCTTATGCACCGTGACGCATTTGGTTTTCTTATTTTAATTGGTGGCATTAGTGTAATTGGTAGCTGGGTTTGTTGGTCGCTCGACTGGACAATTCCATATAATATGTTATTCTTTATTTTTGAGTTCATTGCTTTTTCGTTCGTTGTTGGCCTCATACGGAAAGTATATGAATATATTACAACTGATGAAGATGTGAAGGAATACTTGCGCTCGCTTTGGAAATAATATGAAGAAGAAACTCAATTTGCCTTTGGCGGTGTGTTTAGTTCTGGAAGGCCCATGCGAAACATTCTTGGGAGTAACGCGTAGAAATAATCCAGCTAGCTGGTGCTTCCCCGGCGGTAAGGTTGATAAAGGGGAAACGCCAGAGAAGGCAATCGTTCGTGAAGTGTTAGAGGAAACTGGGCTACGGATATTCCCAAGTGGCTTAAAGAAAATCCACACTGGATTGGATTCAATTGTAAATCCATATCAAGTAATTAGTTTTGTATGTAATGATAATGAATGGTTTAATGACCAAAAACTAATTCAATGTGAGAATGATATTCAAGTTGGGTTTGTTCCTGTAAGTTATCTGATGAATGGTGAATTTGGGGAGTATAATAGACGCGTGCTAAAAAAATATCACACGTATAAACTTACTTGACTTGCATACGTAAGTTGTCCTATGGTTCCATTCTTTCTTATAATATTCGCAAAATAAATGACAAAATCAAATGAAAGTTGTAATTAATAAATGTTATGGTGGGTTTGGGTTAAGTCATCAAGCAGTAATGGAATATGCCAAACGCAAAGGCATGACTTTGTACGCATACGCACATCCACCAACGGATTGCGGATACGATTGGGATAAATATATTCTAATAGACCAGACCGTTAATAACGATGATGCGTCGATTATGGCGCCCGATCAACAAGATTCAATTGTTGTGTTAAATGAGTATAGTGGGTATTTTATTCATTGTTATTATTATTCGACTAACCGGATTTTAGAAAATGGTACGTTTCCTCCCAAAAGCTATTTTGATTATAACAACATCGAGCGAGACGACCCTGATTTGATTGCTGTTGTCGAGGAACTTGGAGAAGTTGCAGATGGATTTTGTTCAAAACTAAAAATCGTGGAAATTCCAAATGGAACGGATTGGACAATTTCTGATTATGATGGCATGGAATCCGTTCGAGAAACCCATCGCTCTTGGTATTAAAAAAACTAAAATGAAATGCGAAGAAATTTATGAAAGTTTGAGGGAAAACAATCTTGGCTGTGAAGAAAAAGTCTAAATGAATAAGGCAACATAAATATATGAAACACATTGAAGTATTTACATATACTCCTCAGATTCCAACCGGAACAGCTCGAACGAAGGGATACGGAAACACTGTGCATCTATTGGTGATTCTTGCCCCAAATGGATTCAAAACTAGAAATTCAACGCATCATGTTGTATATGATGGTGGATTGTGTCGGTCCGATTATGGTGGGTTGCGTGGAAAATATCGACGCGAGCGAGAATTGATGTCGCGTGCGCTCATTGAATTTTGCAAATTGTTCCCAACCGAAGAAGATAAGAATGTTGCATATGAAAATAAAATTGTAATAAAATATGATTCCGTTAATGATTGTTTTTATATAAAGCAGTGATATTTATAATTGAGTGAGTTATTTGTGTTTGGCACGCCACAACGATTCACTTGGCAGTTATAATTGGATATTCAATGAGTCCCTTACTCTCATTGAAGAAAGTTCCAACGATTATTGGAGCACTCCATAAAAAAGAAAAACCCTCATTAACTTGAGGGTTTTTTGTTGGGCATTTATGTATATGATATTCTTTTGTGACGGGTATTAGATATGTTTCATTAATCTAACCTGTTCACGGATTTATGACTTATTCAGTTTGAATTATGCCAACATATATAAATATCATTTCGAAGAATCAAACTCAACCTTTTTTCGAAAATTCTTCAACTTCGGCAATGGAATCATATGGTTTAAAATCAATTTCTCTATCACCGTCAAATAAGACAATAATCCTGTTTGCGGTAATTTCTACTTTCTTAACCGTTAGCCAATTTCCGGTCGATGACTTTATTTTATCGTATACTTGTAAGTTTTTTGCGAGCATATAATTATTGAGATATTAATTTTGTTTTGAATAAAAAGTTTTTTCCGTCGTGGGAAGCCCCCAACACTCCAGCCGGAATCAATAACTGTATCGATAAACACGAAAGAATGCAAGACTTTATCTAATTCAGATTTCGTTTTTATTTCAAAATAATATGAGTCTGGGTCATCCACGAATATTAAATCCCTTACTTCTTGGAATGTTAATAGGGCCGGCGATGTAGAACTTTCGGGTCGCATGTTATAAATTACCAATCAAACAATACTTCTGTTCCATTATATATTCCAACGTTATATAAATGAATATCTGCGTCACATGACACTTGCCCTCTTTTTCCTGCCAATAAATTAATATATGCTGTTCTACGGCTTTCTGTGTCGGTTTTTACGACCGGTTGCATAACCCATCCATCTCCTAAGAAGATTGTCGGCACTGCTTGTGCTGGAAGATCGGCTTGTAAGAAGGCTGGCCGTTTGACAATAAAATTTATCATAGGATTCTTAAAAACGAATCGATTCCGTCTAAGTGTTATTTTTTTGAACCCAAGTTTTTTTAGGTATTCCTCTATTGTATTGGGTGACACTAAAATGTATTCTACGATGAGTAAAGCGATTTCTGAAAAATTTGTATGTAATGTAGTTGCATTAGTAAGTGAAATCATGTGGAAATAAAAAATCGGATATCAATGAGGATATCCGATTCTGAGTGAATTGTAAAATTAATATAACTTAGGTATCTTGGTCAAGATTTTCAATTATATCACTTACCTCGTCCAATAGCTCTTTTTTCGTCTTTGATAATTTATATTCGGCGATCGCAAGCTTGTAATCCATCGATCCCTTACCCAAATCGGTAGGCAATACACTATGTTCCCATTCGGCGATAACTTGCCCAATATTCTTTTCAGTAACATTTGGAAAGCTTTTGAGAATATGCCCGCCACCAAAATGTTTAGATGCCTTCTGCATCTTATCTCGATTATTTTTGAATGTAGTTAGTTCATCAAGAAGATTGGATTCTGGGAACCACGATTCAATATAATCAATTCCAGTAGGGCCAAGAGGAATATCAAATCGAGTTTTTTCTGGAAATTTATTTCTATTATCCTGCATGTATTGATACAATTCGGAAAAGAATGGTCGGGTTCTGTCTCGTTTTCGATGTTTTGTATTTTCGGAATCAGCTGATAGAAATCTTTGATCGATTCGAATCGATGAAAATAGGAATTCTTTTAACTTCTCATATGTTACTGTTTCATCGGTATACAGAAGTTTAATATCATCAGCTACATATCCCAAAAACGATAAAATTCTAATAAAATCCTTACTTAAAAGTATTCTAGTAATTTCAGTTCCTTTTTCTCTGTAAACATATTCCAACCCATCGATTCCAAATTTTAGGTCGTACACCCTAGCAAGCCTACCAAAAAACATACCAGCGTCACCATATGCCATATAGTTGGCTAGATATTCAAATTCCAAATCCGACTCGCATATCGTCACATCACATTGAACTCCATTATATAAAAAGCTAATTGAATTGAATTGTGTATCGACAAATGACGTGAATTCTTTAATCGCCATTAATTCTCGTTTGGTGTTACTAATGTCGCAGCAGTCTATATACACAATAAAATCAATATCCCCAAACGAACATTTATCCGATGGGCATTTAACTAAATTGATGTTACAACAACCGATTGAGTTATGAATAATACGTGAACAACGATTACTAAAATCATCATATTCTTCACGAGTCATTCTATTGCCATTTAAAAGTTTTCCTCCCATATAGATAAAAATTAGGTGTTGGTGGTTGGATTGGCAACCAAATAGTTGCTCCACTGCTTTGCCATTGCGTTAGCAATCCCGGAATACGTCTTGCTACGCTCCTTCCACCGAGTTGCACTGGGAGCGAGTTTGTTCTGACCGCTATCTGTTTGATTACTCCAGCGGGTGGCAAGCGGTTTTCCGTACAAGTTACGAACAATGCGCCCAGCGACAGGAATCTCGTCCTTGATCAATTTAGGTAGGCCACCTCTCAACCACAGGCATGTTTTTTTGCTGGCATCATCACCAAATTCATATGGTTGAACGATTTGGTCCGGCTTTCGAATCTTGGTAGAAATAATTCCAACCGGATTTTCAATGTATCCCGGAATAGGAAGTTGCATAAGTTCCCGGACCTCTTCCAGAGATTCATTTGTCTTATCCCAACCACGACCGCGATCATTCCAATGAATTCCACTCACACAAAGATACGTGCAAGCAGGATGAGATCCAATAAAGTCCCATTTTTGCTTCTTGATAGCTTCTCGCCAGTCACATTGATAGTGAAATGGGGAATTATCATCTGCCGGAAGCAAATCACATGACCAAGCATTATGTCCCAGCGCCCGAAATGCGTTTCGCACGACACCAGATGACTCGTGAGTAATAAGAACGTTAAGCATGAACGTTAAATGTTACCAACGGAAAAGAACTTGAACGCGTCCTCGGAAACCAATGAAACCAATCTATCTAAGGTTTCTTTTGACTCGATCTTTTCATAATGGTCATGCCACTCACCATCCTCGAAATCAAACCCACGAACATGTGAGATTGCACAATTAATTCCACGATTTTGCCACTCCAAGACGCCATCCTCGTTTGCAATGGGCATATCTTGGAACCAGATATAATAAGTAACTCCGCCAATGGAAACCGACACGGCATCACTCAGATACTTGTTGATGCCGACGAGCTTCTTGAAATTTTCATTCCAGCGAGGGGCCGGAACGACGCCTAGAGTTTCGATTGTTAGTTGGATGTCCTGAATCATGAGTACAAGTCTGTTGGTTAATTCCGAAATGTCAAGACGCGTTTTAAAATTACACATTCAACTCTCAATATTATGACTCTCAATATTATGAAATAGTTTACCATTTATTTCAGAATCAAATAGTAAATTTGCCGATGGCGTATATAATGAGAGATCATTGCATAGGACCAATCCTACCAATTGCATTCCCTTGGCATCAACCGCCATTTTAATTCGGTTGAATGTTTTCCCGCTATCAATTGTGTCATCAACGAATACAACTCGAAGTGGGTGGTCTATCCCGTTTGCGAGCTTTTCCGGTATCTCGACGCTGAATGCAGAATGTGTCCTATCAGACTTTTTTCTGACGTACACGATTGGGATTTTGAGCTTCATTGATAGGACCATAGCATTGGCTATTCCGCTGATTCCCGTGCAAATCAAGGCATCATACTCACCCGCCTTGTCTTTGAGTAATGTCTTTGCATTTTTCAACAAATGCCCATCCTGAAAAGGAGTGCCAGATAATAGTGCTTCCAGATATTGAACCGCCATACTGCCAATAGTGTGACATATACGAAGACGCGAGTCAAAATATTATAAACGAAAAGTGGTCAATGGATATGATTCCATTGACCACTTAATTGGCCTATTCTCTAATTTTACTTGGAGTCTTTACTTGGCGCTAGTAGCAACCACTGCCTGCGTAGCCTGGGAGTTGTCAGTTGGGGACCCAACCACCCCGTTCAGGAACATATTCAGCCCAGCCGAGCTACCAACAATCGTAACGGGGAGTTTGCCGTCCCAACGCTTATTAAGCTCAAGTTGGTTATTCAGCGACTTGTCAATCGCGTACATCGGATTCTTAGAAGCCTTTTCGAGCGCATCATTGACGAGCGAAATGCCCTTTGCTTCGGCTTCTCGTTTGGACAAGATGGCATCGGCTTCACCCTGAGCAATCAATCGGGCATTCTTTGCCTGCTGAGTGGCCAAATCCTCGGACTTCTTATTAATATCCTTAACAGCATCAAGTGCCGCCTTCGCAGTTGCCTTTTCCTGTTCGGCAATAAACACCTTATCAATGGACTCTTGAATGCTCTTATTCTCATACGTGATACCACCGAATTGACCGAGGGTTTGAATAGTAATACCCTTCTGCGCATAGAACGGGACAACCTTATTGCGAACAGCGTCCATCATCTCGTCCTTTTTAGCACGGAGGTCATCAAGCTTAAACTGAGTGGAATAAGACGCCATGACCTCAGCAATGCTATTACGAACCTCGTTCTTCAATACATTCTCAAGAGATTTATCACGATACATATAAAGGAACTTGGCAGCATCTTCCTCCTTAATATATGCAGTCATGACAACACCAACGGAGAACCCGATAGAATCCTTAGACTCAACCCAAACGGCATCGGAATCGTTCGGAGTGTCGGCGAGCAACTTTACATTAACAGGAGAGCGGTCAACTTTGATAACGCGATTTACTTTCTGCCATTCGCCGGTCTGGGTCCAATCAAATCGGCCCTTATTGATCCAAACATACTCTTCTTGAATCTTGCGAACTGCGACCTTGACCGACGGAGAGTTATAATATTCTTCCGAGTCAAACTTGACTTGAGCGTTCTTGTTCTCACCGATGAGGGGAACAACGAACATAGTTTCCGTACTGTCGGCTTCTGCGAACGTAACCGGCTTAACCGGACGGATGCAGCCGGAGGTGAACAGAGACATGCCAAACAGCATGACCGCAAGAATCATAGAGAAGAACTTAGTATATTTCATATTTGTTTTTATGTGTTATTTAACTTAACGTTGAAGATATTCTCAGAGTTTTTCTGAATGTCGAACTTTCTTTTCGGAATTTTCGACATTTTTCTTACTTGGCCACCAAATCCAACCAAGGACAAGTACAATTGTAATTGGAATAATTACGCTTGTGAAATTCGTCCACGAATGAATGCTATGCGATGCCACATATTCAGCGTTTCCACCGTTCACCGTAGCCAGAGTGGCCGTGTTCTGTACCAGCGTGGCCGTTGGTGTAAAAACAGGAAGAAGGATAAAATAACCAATCACCATAATAAGTGATAGGAGTGCTTTAGTTTTTATTTTCATTTGTTTATTCGTTAATCAGAAAAAAGATTTTACATGTGATGTAGATTGTAAAAATCAACCCAATCAATAGAGACAAAAGACAAGACACAACAAGGAATACAAGTGTAATAATTACTCCCATTGTACCGATTAAAATAGACGGAGACAACAATGCGATAACAAATGGAATTTCCATTCCAAGAAATATGTTTGCCAAGAAACACACAATTGGCGGAATTAAGATGAAAAACAATCTACCAGTCCATGTGCTAGGAAGTATGCAATCAATTTTAGATGAAATTGATTTCGTGGTGATTTCTTTCTTAATGGTCATTGTTCGATTTGATTTGTTTGTTGCGTATTATCAACCCAAGTTAGTTTGCGAACCTTAACTTGTTCTCGCTTTTTCCCAAAATTTTCGGGATAAATTTTCGACTTACAGCAACATTTATCGTAAATACTACAACCTTCACACATATTGTCAAGGTATCGATTTGGGTACAAACACGCATCCACGGTCGAATAATCCAATGGACCACACGGACCACCAATGAAATACTTTGGATCGTCCTGCCAAGGATAGCGAACCGGTGTAGAATCGGGTTTATCGGATTTTTTCTTGCGAGCTGAGTCTTTCTCAGGTTTCTCGCCATTTTCGTTTATATTTGAATCTATTGCCTCTTTCGTGACCTTTGCCGGCCTGCCGGCCTTCTTACCAACCGCAAAATGATTCAATTGAATTCCCTCGTCCTTGCGAATCATTTTCACTCGATCTTCCTGAACAGAGGTCAATTTCGGGAGTTTTCCGCTCTTTTTTGCAAATTCGGCGATTTGCTCCTTTGAGTAGCCGAGGAGAACGTATTTTTTTGTGATTCGTAATTGGAAGTTCTTCTCCATCTCCTCTTCCGAATTATTATAATCCAAAAGAAGTTCATTGAATCGATCCAATGTAACTTGAACCATCTCATGTGTGATAGAGTCGGTTAAATAAACAAATGCACCATTTCCAGATCG
Organism: uncultured Bacteroidales bacterium; assembly: GCA_964472175.1. Classification (GTDB taxonomy): domain Bacteria; phylum Bacteroidota; class Bacteroidia; order Bacteroidales; family UBA1402; genus UBA8389. The sequence goes on from CAYYJF010000034.1 coordinate 14,877, forward strand.
TCGGTATGCCATATTAGTTAGATACAGTGGGAACAACTTCCTTAATTGTCAACATAAATTGTTGACAGCGGTCAAAGAATGCAGGGTCAAACGCACGAACAAACTCGTCCGTCAATTCAATCAAGTTGCATTTTCTTATATCAATCACGAAGCTTGAATTTGCACAAGTGAGCATCACTGCATACGGCAAGTCCAATGCCCGAACGTGCAGGACTGTTTTGGAACAATGTGCCTCATTTACAACATTTGAATTAATTGTCCCAATTGTTTTAATAATGTCCTCCGGCGCATCATATGTATCCTGAACTGGTTGTGTACAGTTGAACGGCTTCACGTCGGTGATCATCACAAACATCCCAAGTGAAAGTTCTCCTGGGGTAATATTGGCAATGGTATTTTTCATGATGCTGATGTGTGCAAAAATACCAAGGAATGTGTATAATTGAATTTTTTAACCATTCCTTGGTATTTTAATTGTTATTAAATCGACGTTATTACCAGTTGAGGAGATTGTCGTATTGCATTCCTGACTTAAAAGCGTGGCCCTTGAAGTAGCGCAACGCCGTTCGAGCGATATACCCCAGTTTAGCTCGAAGATTGAAATCATCCGGCAACGCTTCATCAAAGACGCTTTCGGCATCAAGTGCCCGCCCAAGCGCGAAAGCGAAACCGTCTTCCTTATCAAATACATCGCCTTTGGTGACGTAAGAATAAATTATATTTTTCCCAACCTTGCCGACTGGAACGAGAACACTTCGACGCGGATTGGTTCGGCTCCAACCGATGACAATATCACCGTTTTCATCGAGAGTGGCAAGGACGACACCATACGGAGCACCTCGCGTGCCGGGACGAGAAGGCGCTGACCGAACATACGCCATAATTGCCTTGCAGTTGGTTTGAACATTAGTTTGCATTTCAGTTGGTGATGGATTCATGTTTTATAGTTGTTTGGTTGATGGTAAAAGATGTTGCAGAATATCCGGTCGGCGTCAATGATGAAATTTAGAAAAAGAAATTCCACCATTTTTTTGTTGATTTGTTTTCCGGTGTTGGTTCTTGCTCCGATGGTTTGTTTTTTTCTTTTTTATACTGGTTGGCGCAGGTAGGGGCGTTATTTTCACTGCTCCATCCATAATTGTGCATGGTTTTACTCAGGCGGTTAAGTAATAGATTCAAATCTAAACTCGCATCTGTATATGAAACGAATCTGAATTCAAATGAACACGATTTGTTGGTCAAGTCGGATGCTTTCCTCACTTGAACACACACGCCTTCTTTATTGAACGCACTGCAATATGTGTATATTAGATGCAGACCAATGAGACCTCCAGTAAATGTTGCCCAAGAGCTTTGTGCTGACGGATATTGTGGGACAGATCTATAGTTGTTGTAACTTGGTCGATGTTGTGGTGCCTTTGGTTGTATGGATTCAACCTTAGATTTCATATCAGACACATTTCCCAACTTGCGGAGACGCAAGAACGCAGAAATTGCTTCTTGTTCATTTCCTCTTGGGTCAAATGCTATATTGAAAATCTTTTCGGTTCTATCGTCCATTTTCTATTTAGTCAACGTGTATAATTTCAACGTTATGTCCAAAGAAAAATGCCTTTTTGTTTGCCATTGCCAAATCAAATTTTGTAGCATTTTCCTTTGAGACGGAATGAAATCCAGTATCCTCAATTGAATCTGTTTCCACAAAATATGCTTGTGCATTTTTATGATAAATTACATAGTTTTTGTTTTCCATAATCTTATATATTAAACTTGCTTAATATTGGCGTAGGCCAACTGGCCAACTTGATTATCAACGAATTGTTTTGCTTCTTCAAACTGTTTGGTTCTTGTAATTCGGCTCATATGTGGCATGGGTTATAAGCTATGGGTGGGATAAGTCAACAAAAAAGCGGAGAATCTTTCATCTCCGCTTTTTGATTTTTGTTAAGGATTGTTAGCGTCAACGACCATGGCAAGTTGACCACAAGCCGCCTGAGCTTGAATCTCTGCTTGAGTCGCTACGGCGACGGCATACGAAAATCCTGCTTGCTCCAAACTGTTAATAATATTTTGGTTCATATAATAAAATTCCTCCTTTCGTTAAATTAAATTTTTCCCCTCAATGATTCCATTCAATCCGTTGTTATCCGATATAACATTCCGATTGAGCGGAGAAAGCTTGATGAAGAAATACTTCGGATCGAAATATTTCTTGAGCAATTCAATATCAAAATCATTTTCATCAAACAATGTAAGATTGATTGTGGTGAGAAGATTGCTTTTGGTTCTGACTTGACCAAGCTCCTCAATTGTCATCTTCTTAGAAATCGGAATCAATTGATCACGAGTCGCTTCCTTGAGAGAATGCAGTGAAAGTTGGAGAGTGATGTTATCTTTAATCCAACTAAAATCAGCACCTTTAATTCCAATTGTGCTTACAAAGAGATGGATGTTCTTGAATCTGGCCGTTAAGATTTCACATGCCTTTTTAACATTTTCTTGGTTGAGACCCCAATCGCCCATACGAGTCATATTAACCTTGAACTCTTTTGAATCTTCTGGATTCAGTTCTGGGTGTTTGGATAGAATGAAATCAACTTGTTCGACAATTTCTTGTGCGGTGAGATTTCTGGTTCGCTTCAATTTTCCTGTCGCGCAAAATTTGCAGCCGATTGGGCATCCGCTTGCAACAGAAATCCCTATTAGGAATCTCTCCGTTCTGTCGCCCAATTCATAATTTATTAGAAAATTTTGATGGCATCCTATGGCATCTTTGGTTGAGATTGGAAGAAACGTATCAGTTACTTCAACCGGATATCCATCATTTGTATGAAGAAGATACACCGCTCCATTCGCAAAATGTTTGGATTTAATTTGATGCATAAATGAAAGTGACTGCTCCACATGCTCCAAGTAGACCTGCGATATCTTTGTCACCAAATAACCCGCATAGAACAGAACCAATTGCAAAAATTCCGCAAATAATCCATTTAAATTTTTCTTCATTCATGTTTATTTTTATTTTTTTCTTCAATTTTATTTTTTAAATGGGGATGACGCGCGATGACATAATCATCGCTCAATTCCATTAAAGTTGTTCGACGCGTATCCAATGTCGAAGTGTGTGTATCAGTGGGACAGTTATTTTCTGCCTGAAATACAATATACGGCAAATCGATTGCCTTAACGGTTAAAACATCTCCATACCAAGACCTATCGTGTGTTTTTGTGGTAACAACGGTTAGCCCACCGAAGCCCTCGTCACTTACATGTTCTTTTGTGTATGGGGCGTGGTTGTGGACCGTTACAAACATTCCAACTTCAAGTTCTCCCGGTGAAAGTATTTTTGAGTTTGCTGACATAATTAAAAAGCTCGTTGGTGAGAAAGTATCTCACCAACGAGCACAGAGGTCAATGTTATTGTGTGGCGTTCTTCCGAATTTCGTCGAACGAATATTTCTTTACCAGTTCTCCGCAGTTGAATACCTCAACCAAGACATCCTCACCCTCGTCTTCAAGACGACGGGTTTCATACCCAGTTTCGGTTTTAACTAGCTTCAATCGACCCTTCTTCGACTTCTTTCCGCCATCAATCGGGTCTTTAAAAATATCATTCCATTTACCATCTCGGTATTGAGCGGAGCATTTGAAGGCAAATCGAAGATCGTCTCGACAAACTCGTTGCAATAGATTAGATCCGATTCCGAAGCAAGAGATATTCTCAGTTGCCCAACCATTAATGGTAAGAGCCCCAAGAATATTCTTAACTCCTTGAATATCAACACCGTCTCCCCATAGCAATTTTAATTTTGGATTGATTACCTTGTATCCTTTGCTATTAATAGTCCCGCCAAACTTGTTCCAAAGAATGTTGCACAATTTAAGAAGTACCTCCTCTGGGTCGCCGGAATCTGGGCGGATAACCAATACACCATCACGCGCAAGAATTTGTTCCTTGTACTGCTCACCGCAAATCTTCTCGGCGAAGTCGTAAATGTTGTAGGTATCCCCCACAAGGGACAGAATTCCGGTAGGATATTTTGTAAGGAGATCGCCAACAACTTTCGCTTCACCTTCTCGACCCAACGCTGACATTATTTGATGCTCGCTGGCCGGCACACTGAACCCAAGATTGTCCAAATTTGCATCGTAATACTCACAGGCTCCCTCCAATGCAATAATCGTATCAGTTCCCTTGAAATTTACAAGATGTGCCATACCCCCAAGAGTGGCTTGCTCTGGCGTGGTGACACTTCTGAATCCAAAATCGTGAATAAAAAAATCAAGAAGGAAATTGTCGGAAGTCTTCTCCAAGAAGTGTTTAACGGATAATTTTGCATATCGACCCTGAGTAGCAACGGTACTACCATACCACATATAATTGGTCAAAACAGTTTCAAGATAACCAGTGAGCCAACGGAATTTGCTTCCGCCCAGATTATGAATGGTCATCAATACATTGGATGTTCCAACCGTCAACCCTTCGGGTACAGCTCGGATTACTACTGGAAGTTTACCGTTGTAGTCGGTTAGAATATCTTCCCACCCCTGTCGATTGAATGAATTATCGTTTCCAAAATGTTTCTTAGCCAAAAGAGCTGCCCGCTCAATCTTTTCACGGGTAACAACTTGACCTACCAAGTGTCGCATAATTCCAACTTGAAGACCGAAGAAAGTTACAAAATCCCACTTCCCACCAGCTCGCGCCTCAAAGTAAGAGTATGTAGTTTCCGTTCTCTCTGGGAACATGTTCCAATGGGCACCAAGCTTATAGCTATCGGTCGTGATGATAATATTATCGATGTTTTTCATATATTATTTTTCCCTTATCTTTTATCAGGTT
>CAYYJF010000035.1:0-8084 GCA_964472175.1 uncultured Bacteroidales bacterium
ACCACCTTAAATTTATTTGTGATTTAAGGCTATTCTCACATGGAAATTGCGGAAGCGATTAACATCACAGAAAGTTCTTCAAGGGTCTATTTAACCAGAGCCAGACAAATGCTGCAGACCATTTTAAAAAACGACAGATTCTAAGAATGAGGGATTTTAAAAACATAGAAAACGACATTCAAAAGAAGCTTCAGAAAGCGGAGATTAAAGCTCCGGATTTTGATGCGCTTTTCAATTCAACCGAAATTGAAGAGGCTGTTTTCTATCAAAAAATCTCGGACAAATTATTCGCATCTCACATTGAGGCTCCGGATTTTGATACACTTTTCAAGACCACACCTCTACCCATCACACAAAAGCCAAATTACCGTCCACAATGGCTCATCAGCGCATGTATTTCAGCAGCATGTATTGCCTTGGCCTTGATTTTGCCAAAGTTATTTGTATCTGAAAAGGTCGTTCCAGACACCCAAGCCTCTGCGATTGAGGCAAAAACCAATCAGATTGAACCCATTGCTTCGGTTCAAAAGCAAGCACCTATGCTTGCCGCCCTTATCGATACTGTTTCAACCGTAGCACCCTCTGCAACGGTTCAGGAAAGTATGGTAGACAGCACGCACAATGACCTCCATTTTAACAAAATTGAAGCGGAGGTTACACCCACTCAAATCCGTGAAAAAACTTCTGAGAATACCAAATCGCTTTCAAATCAGATTGAGTTTAAACAGCGTACAAAAAAGGAAAAGCGGTCACTTGGATTGAATTTAAACGGAGCCAACCGCTTGCTTTCTTTGTTAAATTCAAAAGACAATTCTGAATTTATTCTCAGTTCTGTAACCAGAGATCATGTGGACGGTTACAACCAATTGGAGGGAGCCTATTTACCACAACTTCGTTCAGCAGGAGCAAGTAAAAATGAATGGATTGCAGCGGACAACTTAACCAGTGCCATGCTCCAAAACGTGGAAACCAACTATTCCTTACCCATAAACATTGGTCTAACAACCTCTTTCCCCATCATGAACGGAATTGATTTTATCACCGGGCTTCAATATACTTATTTGGCCAATCACATCCGTGGAAATCAATTCAACCTGAAACAGGAACTTCACTATTTGGGTATCCCTGTTAAATTAAACTTCAACGTCCTTAAAAGATCACAGTTCACAGCCTACCTTTCGGCGGGAGGAACCCTCGAAAAAGCCCTTGCCGCAATTCAAAAAAGCACGGTGGATGGACAAGGAACTTGGGATGGTTCACAATCGATCAAAGGCATCGCTGCAAGCGTTGTGGGGAATGCAGGGCTTTCCTATGAAATTAAAAACGATTTTATGCTCTACGTTGAGCCAGGGGTTTCCTACTATTTCCCAACGGATCAGCCCATTAGTTACAGAACGGAGGAGCCCCTCTCCTTTAGCCTGTCTTTGGGGGTCAGATACCGTTTCCAATAATTTTTTAACGTTTTTTTTTGCTCAGTTGATCTTTAATTGTGCAAATTATTCTGAGGGTTTGCTATCTTTGTCCGGCTGAAAGCAATATCAGCCTCAAAGAAACACACTTAACCCATATACTATGAATTTGAAAATTCTGGTGCTGGCCAAACAGGTACCTGACACACGAAATGTCGGCAAAGATGCAATGACACCCGAAGGTACAGTCAACCGCGCAGCCCTCCCTGCTATTTTCAATCCGGAAGATCTGAACGCATTAGAACAAGCGTTGCGTGTTAAAGATGCCAATCCGGGTTCGACAGTCACCGTTTTAACGATGGGCCCGTTCAGAGCCGCTGAGATCATCCGGGAATCCTTATACAGAGGGGCCGATGACGGTATCGTCTTAAGCGACCGTGCATTTGCCGGTTCAGATACGCTGGCAACTTCATACGCCATCAGTTGTGCCATTCGTAAAATGGAAAAAGTCGATTTGATTGTTTGCGGCCGCCAGGCCATTGACGGAGATACTGCTCAAGTAGGTCCGCAAGTTGCAGAAAAACTAGGCATGAATCAAATCACTTATGCCGAAGAAATCATGTCCATTGTCAATGGAAAAATAACAGTGAAACGTCGCATTGAAAAAGGCGTAGAAGTGCTGGAAGGCCCACTTCCCATGGTTGTTACCGTGAACAGTTCTGCTCCCGATTGCCGTCCGAGAAATGCCAAAAGGATGATGAAATTTAAATATGCGCGCATTCCCAACGAACTGCAAGCCAGCAATGAGGATTACACCTGTCAGCTTTGTCAGGAAAGAGCTTATTTGCACATTGGCGAATGGAGTGTCAACGATATTATTGCTGACATCAACGAACTTGGATTGTCGGGTTCTCCAACCAAAGTAAAAAAGGTTGAGAATGTGGTGTTTCAAGCCAAAGAAAGCAAAAGTTTTTCAGACACCGACAACGAAATTGACGGTCTGATGCAAGAATTATTAGCCAACCATACCATCGGATAAGACCATGAACAACCTTTTTGTATATTGCGAAATTGAGGACGGCATCGTCGGTGACGTAAGCCTTGAATTATTAACGAAAGGCCGTTCTTTGGCCAATCAATTGAATTGCAAACTGGAAGCAGTTGCAATTGGTCATAAATTAACCGGCATTGAACAAACCTTGTTCCCTTATGGTGTGGATGTGGTACATATTGCAGACGATCCCCGATTGGCTCCTTACACCACCAAGCCGCACAGCAGCATTTTAATCAAACTATTCCAGGAACAGAAACCCGTTATCGCATTGATGGGCGCAACCAGTGTTGGTCGTGACCTTGGTCCCAGGGTCTCTTCTGCCTTGCACAGTGGTTTGACTGCAGATTGCACTGCTTTGGAAATCGGACCACACGAAGATAAAAAAGCCGGAAAAGTGTATGAAAACTTGTTGTATCAAATACGTCCTGCATTTGGCGGAAATATTGTTGCAACCATCATCAATCCGGATTGTCGCCCACAAATGGCCACGGTTCGTGAAGGCGTTATGAAAAAAGAAATTGTGGATGCCAATTACAAAGGCACCATCAACAAATTGCGTGTATCGGATTATGTACAAGAGGTGGATTTTGCCATTAGTGTCATTGAACGTCACATGGAAAAATCTAAAATCAACATCAAATCGTCTCCCATTTTGGTAAGCGGCGGTTATGGAATGGGTTCAAAAGAAAACTTCCAATTGCTGTTTGATTTGGCCTCTGTTTTGGGCGCAGAAGTTGGCGCATCGAGAGCTGCTGTTGATGCAGGCTTTGCTGAACATGCCAGACAAGTGGGCCAAACAGGTGTTACGGTTCGACCCAAACTCTACATTGCCTGTGGTATTTCAGGACAAATTCAACACATTGCAGGAATGCAGGAAAGTTCCTTGATTATTTCAATCAACAACGATCCGAATGCGCCCATCAATGCGATTGCAGATTATGTGATTACCGGAGATGTAGAAAGTGTCATTCCCAAAATGATTAAGTATTACAAGCAAAATTCGAAATAACATGGCCAATCTATATAACGAAACTCCAGAACTAAAGTTTCATCTCAACCATCCGTTGATGAAACGCATTGTCGCATTGAAAGAGCGCAATTATGAGGAAAAAGATCAATACGATTATGCACCTCAGGATTTCAATGATGCAATGGACAGTTACGAAAAAGTACTTGAAATTGCCGGTCAAATTTGCTCAGACATCATCGCTCCGAATGCCGAAGATGTTGACCATGAAGGTCCCAGTGTGGAAGATGGCAGAGTGATTTATGCACAAGGCACCTCCAAAAACCTGGAAGCTTTGAATTACGCCGGATTGATGGGTATCACACTGCCCAGAAAGTACGATGGATTGAACTTCCCCATTACTCCTTATGTGATGTGTGCCGATATGGTCAGTGCCTGTGATGCAGGATTCACCAACATTTGGGGCTTGCAGGATTGTGCTGAAACCATTCATGAATTCGCTTCAGAAGATCAACGCAAACGCTTCTTACCCAGAGTGAGTGCAGGTGAAACCATGGCCATGGACTTGACAGAACCGGATGCAGGATCAGACCTTCAGGCTGTGATGCTTAAAGCAACCTACAATGAAGCAGATGGTTACTGGTATCTGAACGGTGTGAAAAGATTCATCACCAATGGTGACGGTCACATCGCATTGGTTTTGGCCAGATCTGAAGAAGGCACCAAAGACGGTAGAGGTCTTTCCATGTTTATCTATGACAGAAATGACGGAGGTGTTACCGTACGTCGCATAGAAAACAAAATGGGGATTAAAGGCTCTCCAACTTGTGAATTGGTCTTTAAAAATGCCAAAGCCGAATTGTGCGGAGACCGCAAAATGGGTTTGATCAAATATGTCATGTCTTTGATGAACGGTGCGCGGCTGGGTATTGCTGCTCAATCTGTAGGTGTTAGTCAGGCTGCCTACAATGAAGCACTTCTATATGCAAAAGACCGTGCTCAATTTGGCAAAGCCATCATTGAATTTCCCGCTGTCTATCAAATGCTTGGCCTGATGAAAGCCAAATTGGATGCTTCCAGAACTTTGCTTTATGAAACATCCAGATTTGTAGATATCTACAAAACATTGGGTCAGATTGCTGAAGAAAGGAAATTGGAGCCTGCAGAACGGGAAGAGATGAAACGCTTTCAAAAATTGGCAGACGCTTACACGCCTATTGTAAAAGGACTTTCCAGTGAATTTTGCAATCAGAATGCTTACGACTCCATTCAAATTCACGGTGGTTCCGGTTTCATGAAAGATTACGCATGTGAACGCATTTATAGAGATGCCCGCATCACATCCATTTATGAAGGCACCACTCAACTGCAAGTAGTCGCCGCCATTCGCCATGTGACAACAGGAACTTACCTGAGTCAAATGCGTGCGCACGAACAAGATGCAACCAGCAATGATTTACAAGGATTGCGTGAAACTTTGAAAGGATTGGCAGACACCTATGAAGCTACCGTTGCTGAAGTTCTGGAATACAAAAATACAGAATACATCGATTTTCAAGCCAGAAGAATGGTTGAAATGGCAGGCTATATCCTGATGAGTCATTTGTTGATCAGTGATGCCAGCAGAAACAGCGCATTCATGTCATCTGCAGAGATTTTCACACAATACACTGTAGGTGAAGTGGCCAAACATGCAGCAATTATTGCTGGTGGAAAGCCTGAGGAAATGAATTTATACAATTAATTCTACCCCAGAATAAATATTTTCACCCCACCCTCGAATGGTTTGACACCAACCGTTCGAGGGTGTTGGTTTTTTATCCAATATTACAGAACAAAGCATTATCTTTGCAGCTCATTATTTATCATTACAATTTCGAATGAAACAATTGAAAATCGGTCATTTAAACATTTCCGTACCTGTGATTCAAGGTGGAATGGGCGTCGGAATATCGCTTTCCGGACTTGCTTCCGCTGTAGCCAATGAGGGTGGAGTTGGTGTTATTTCTTCAGCAGGACTGGGATTGCTTTATAAAAAACTTTCCCCGGATTATTTAAAAGCAAGTATCATGGGGCTTAAGGAAGAGCTCAGACTCGCAAGAGAAAAATCAAAATTTGGTGTGATTGGTGTCAACGTCATGGTTGCCATGACCAATTATGCAGACATGGTACGTACTGCCATTAAGGAAAAAGCGGACATTGTTTTTTCCGGAGCCGGATTGCCATTGGATTTGCCTTCTTTTCTTGAAAAAGGAAGCAAAACCCGTCTGGTACCCATCGTTTCTTCAGGTCGCGCTGCCAAAGTCTTAATTGAAAAATGGAAGTCTGCTTATGACTATCTACCGGATGCCATCGTTGTAGAAGGCCCTAAAGCCGGCGGACATTTGGGTTTTAAAAACGACCAGATCGAAGATGAGCATTATTCAATAGAGCAGCTCATTCCTCAGGTGGTTGAAGCAGTAAAACCTTTTGAAGAAGCATACCATGTTTCCATTCCTGTCATTGCAGGAGGGGGCATTTATACAGGCGAAGATATGTATCGCATTATGGAGCTGGGTGCTTCTGGAGTACAAATGGGCACCCGATTTGTGACAACCGAAGAATGCGATGCTTCAGATGTCTTCAAACAAACCTATATCAAGGCCAAAGAGGAAGACATTGAAATCATTAAAAGTCCGGTAGGAATGCCAGGAAGAGCCATCTTCAATAACTTTCTTCAAAAAGTCAAAGATGGTAAAAAGCAACCCATGACCTGCCCGGTGCACTGCATCAAAACTTGCGACTATCAAAAGAGTCCCTATTGCATCATTTCAGCACTTTACAGTGCATTCAAAGGAAAAATGGAATCCGGATATGCATTTTGTGGCAGCAATGCCTTCAAAGCAACCCGAATTGAACGTGTTAAAGATGTGATCAATGAATTGAAATCAGACTACAACCGTTTAAAAGGCAAAAAATGCGTTTAAAAACTGCCTGAAATCTATTTTTTGTCGGTATTTTTTTTGTTACTTTTGCACCCATCAAGGAATTGTTCCGTTGTGTAATGGTAGCACCACAGATTCTGGTTCTGTTTGTCTGGGTTCGAATCCTAGCGGAACAACAATTCGCCCTCGTCGTTTGACTTGGGCGTTTTTTTGTAATTATTAAGTATGTTTGTTGTACTTTTGGACGATAAAAAAACTTAGCTTATGCTTTCACAAATCACTTGGGCCGTCAGACCGGATGTATTTATGATGGGCGGATTGGAAGTCCGTTGGTATGGATTGGCTTTTGCGCTTGGCTTCTTTTTGGGCATTGCCATGATGACAAAAATGTTTGCCAAAGAAGGAGTTCCCGAGAAATGGGTGGACAGTTTGTTTATTTATGTCATTGTTGCAACGGTTTTGGGTGCCAGACTGGGACATGTATTTTTCTATGCATGGGACTATTACGCTGTGCATCCGTTGGAAATATTCAAGATTTGGGAAGGAGGACTCGCCAGTCATGGTGGTTCGCTGGGCATTTTGATCGCGATTTGGATTTATTCCAAAAAAGTAAGCAAAAGAAGTATGTTGTGGACATTAGACAGGCTGGCCGTTCCAGTGGCTCTCGTGGCAGCCTTCATTCGGTTGGGTAATTTGATGAATCACGAAATCTATGGTCACCCCACCGACTTACCCTGGGGTTTCAAATTCATCCTCAACGTTCGTGAATGGCAACATGGAGCAGATCCAATCTATAGCTTGCCATCTCACCCGACACAGATTTATGAAGCTTTGTGTTACTTGATTACCTTTGCCGTTGTTTCTCTTTTGTATTGGAAAAACAAAACGGCCAAACAAAAAGAAGGTCTGATTATTGGCGTTTTCTTTATCGGCATCTTCCTCTCCAGATTCCTGATTGAATTTGTCAAAGAGGATCAGGAGGCGTTTGAAGCAACCATGACGTTGAATATGGGTCAATGGTTGAGCATCCCCTTTATTTTGGCAGGCATACTCTTGTTGATACGTGCCATCAAAAGACCATTGGTGGTATACAAAAACTAAAGCAGCAACGTGCCTTTTCCTTGTCTGAGAATGGTGGGTTCTTCGCCGGTACAATCGACAATGGTCGAAACCTGAATGCCACCAATACCACCATCAATAACCAAATCTACCTGGTTTCCGTAACGCTCGTCGATCAATTCCGGATCGGTGGTATATTCAATTTGATCGTCCTGATCGTGTAAAGTCATGCTCATCAAGGGATTTCCCAATTCCCGAACGATGGCCTCAACAATGCTGTTGTCCGGAATTCTGACGCCAACTGTTTTCTTCAGTTTGAATAGCTTGGGTAAACGGTTGCTTCCATCCAAAATAAAGGTAAATGGGCCTGGCAAATTGCGTTTCATGATTTTGAAGGTTGAATTGTCAACCTTGGCATATTCTGCGATTTGACTCAAATCTGAACAAACAAAAGACAAACTGGCTTTTCTGGGGTCTTCGTTTTTAAGTTTGCATATTTTCTCTACTGCTCTGGCGTGAAAAATGTCACAACCAATGGCATAAACGGTGTCTGTCGGATAAATAATCAGGCCGCCTTCGCGCAAAGCGTTGGCAATTTTTTGGACAACCCTTTGGTTTGGATTTTCTGCAAACAATTTGATCAGCATATGCAATAATTTTAGCAGAAAAGA
>CAYYJF010000035.1:8184-13186 GCA_964472175.1 uncultured Bacteroidales bacterium
AAAAGAATGGAACATCAACCATATATCAGATTGCCGTTTTCATCTTTAAACTCATCAAAACTCTTGTTTTATTGGTTCATGGCACGCAAGCTCATGCCCATGCTGGAGAACCCTCCGTCGTGGAACAAATTCTGCATGGTCACTTTTCTGGTCAGATCCGAGAACATCACCACACAATAATCGGCACATTCATCAGCGGATGCATTGCCAAGTGGTGACATTTTATCAGAAAAGTCCAACAAACCGTCAAATCCTTTCACACCGCTTCCTGCAGTGGTCATGGTTGGTGATTGGGAAATGGTATTGATGCGAACACCCTTCTCACGACCATAAATATAGCCAAAACTACGGGCAATGGATTCCAGCAAAGATTTTGCATCGGCCATATCGTTGTAGCCGTAGAAAGATCGTTGTGCTGCAACATAGGACAAAGCTAAAATGGAACCGCCTTCGGCAATGGCATCTTGCTTTTTGGCCACCTGAATCATTTTGTGAAATGATATGGCCGAAATATCGAGGGTCGTGTTCAACAGATTGTAATCCAGATCGTCATAAGTTTTCTTTTTACGAACATTTGGAGACATTCCGATGGAATGAAGTACAAAATCAATTTTACCACCCAATATTTCTTGAGATTTTGAAAAAACCATTTCCAGGTCTTCTACATTTGTGGCATCGGCGGGGATGATTTCAGCACCTAGTTTTTTCCCCAAATCTGTAACGGTACCCATTCTACAGGCAACCGGCGTATTGGTTAAAGTAATGATGGCACCTTCTTCAACAACGCGCTCAGCAACTTTCCAAGCGATGGACATGTCATTCAGGGCTCCGAAGACAATCCCTCTTTTACCCTTTAACAATTCATTTGGCATAGTGAATATTTTATTATTTCGGGCACAAAATTACACAAAAACATTCTGAGTGAGCAACTATTCCTGAAAATAAATGCGTTTAACACGATTGGAGACGGAAGTTAGTATCTCGTAAGGAATGGTTCCCAGCTTTGCAGCGACTTCAGAAAGGGGCAATCCTTCACCGAACAGAATGACTTCATCACCCTCCTCTGCCTCTATGTCTGTCACATCTACCATACATGCATCCATACAGACATTGCCAATGATTGGTGCCCGTTTTCCATGAATGAGCACTTCGCCCAAACCATTTCCAAGATGCCTGTCCAAACCATCGGCATACCCAATGGGCAAAGTGGCGATTCTGGAGTTTCTAAACAAACGTCCCTTTCTACTGTAACCGACGCTCTGACCAGCATCCAAGGATTTAATTTGTAAAATGGTTGTACGTAAAGTGCTTACATTTTTTAGATTTTTTTCCTGCACGGAGGAGATGCCATACATTCCAATGCCAAGCCGCACCATATCGTGTTGGTGTGAAGCAAATCGCTCTATTCCTGAAGAATTTAGGATGTGTTTCAAAATACGGTGATCGAAAGCTTGTTGGATTTGCTCCGCAAGCTTTTCAAACACTGCAATTTGTTGATTGGTAAACGCATCAAACTGATCCTCATCAGCACCGGCCAAATGGGAAAAAACAGAACGAACACGTAGTGACTCCTGCCCTTTCAATCGTTCCAACAGGGTTTCAATTTGATGGGCTTCAAACCCAAGCCGATGCATTCCTGTATCCAGCTTGATGTGAATGGGATAATCTCTGACGCCTTCTTTTTCTGCCTCTTGAATAAAAGCATCCAAGAGTTTAAAGCTGTAGATTTCGGGCTCAAGTTTGTGTTCAAAAATGGTGGCAAAACTTCCAAATTCCGGATTCATCACCAAAATGGGCAAATGTATCCCAGCCTGTCTCAATTCAACGCCTTCGTCTGCAACTGCTACCGCCAAAACGTCCACAGAATTCGCCTGAAGAGTCTTGGCTACCTCCAACGCCCCACTACCATACCCGGCAGCTTTGACCATACAAATCAATTGTGTTTCAGGTTTCAATTTAGATCTGAAACAGTTGACATTGTGTACCAAAGCATCCAAATTTACTTCCAATACCGTTTCATGGATTTTGAGAGACAAGCGGCTGCTGACTTGCTCAAAACCAAAGGATCTGGATCCCTTGATCAAGATGGATTCATTTTTGAGTTCGTCCAACAATCCGGAATTTAACAACCGATCGGTTTGTAGAAAAAACTGCGCTTGATCAGGGAACAGGGATGCATGGGCCGACAGCTGGTGACCAACGCCGATAAACCGATCCACACCACGCCTTTTAACCATCTGTGAAACAGCTCGATAAAGATCCTCTGAACGCTTTCCACTTTGTAGAATATCCGACAAAATCAAGCAACGCTTCATGCCGGCATTGCCGAACAGATCTTTGGTTCTTCGCTCTTGAAAATCCAAAGCCAGCTCCAGGGCATTGATGTCGGCATTGTAACTGTCGTTGATGATGACACAACCCTGTTTGCCTTCTTTCACTTCCAGGCGCATTCCAACAGGTTCCAATTGACCCATTCTTTGGGCAATGACAGGAGCCTGTACTTGTCGTAACAACAAAACGGCAAGGCAATGGAGGGCATTTTCGATGGAGGATTCATCATTGAAGGGCAAAACAAAACTGTGTTGCGTTCCCCGGTAATGATAACGAATGAAGCTTCTGAAATCCAATTCGGACAAAACCTCCACATACAAAGGGGCAATGGGCTGATTTCTTGACCATCCGAAAAGTTTATTATCATCAAAATGCGACTTCAGTACCGTTTCTGAAATGGGCTGATCTGCACAATAGACAATCTGGCTGCAGGTTTCAAACAATTGAATCTTTTCCAATGCCTTGGCCTCTTTTGAAGTAAAATTCTCCTGATGCGATTCCAGTACATTGGTCAGAATACCAATGGAAGGCTGTATCATTTCTTGCAAACGGTGCATCTCACCCGGCTTTGAAATGCCGGCTTCGAAAATGGCCATTTCTGTTTTTGAATCCAATTGCGTAACAGACAATGGAACTCCAATCTGTGAATTGTAACTTCTGGGGGAACGCACCATGTGGACATCGTCTTTCAACAATTGCCACAACCATTCTTTGACAATGGTTTTGCCATTGCTTCCAGTAATCCCGATAACAGTCCCTTTGTATTGATTTCTGTGATGGACAGACAGGTCTTGAAGAGCCAATAAAGGATTCTCAACTTTAAAAAAGATGGCTTCAGGAAATTGGAGGTTTGAATCAAACTGTTTGGACACGACAAATGCCCTTACTCCTTTTTTATACAAGTCTTCAATATATCGATGCCCGTCATTTCTGTCTGTCTTGAGGGCAAAGAACAAACTTTCCTCGGGAAAGGACAGAGAACGACTATCTATAAGTAACCATTTGATTGAAACTGCCTGGTCAAAGCGGCCTTCAATGCCCCAAACAGCGGCCAGGTCGTTCAAATTATAGTTCATTTGTTAAAGTTTTTGTTCAAAAAATCTTTTTTCATCCGACAAATCCAAATCCGGGAAAGTGGCTTTCAAGGCATCTATCTCAGCGATATTTCTGATGATAAACCTACGGTATTCCTCTGTTTCCGATTTGAATGGCCTATGCGCCATCGCTCGATGTATCTGCCTGATTTGCTTTACTTTTTCTATTGTCGTATGATCCATACAGCTTGAACAAAAATGTTCCCAAATATACTGTTGGGCCATGTCGGTTGGATGCATGTAATCGTCTGCATAAAAACGATAATCTCTCAAATCGTCCATCATCAATTCATAAGATGGGAAATATACGATTCGGGAATCAAAGCTGCAGAGTTGTTCTACAGCCAGATGTAAAATCGATTTGCTTAGGGTATTCTCGTGTATTCCGTCTTTTAAATGACGTATCGGGCTTACGGTCAAAAGAATTTTCAATGCCGGATTCTGTTGAAAAAGCATCGAAAACAAGTGCTTAAAATCGGTTGCAATTTCTTCGACACTCAAACGACTCCTGTTAAAATCGGATGCAGGCACCTTGTGACAATTTGCAACGACCTGATTGTTAGAAACAAGGGTGTAAAGCCATGCCGTTCCAAAGGTAATCATGAGCCTGTTGGTTTCTTTTAGATGATCCGAAGCCGCGTCAAAGGCTTGATTCATCTGATTCAAGGTTGTTTGAGCGTTTTCACCGGAAAAAGAACTGTGGTGGCTAAAGCTATGGAACAATCCCTGATGCTCGAAAAGTTCGTTTTGTTCAAAACGACGACCTTCCATCAATCGGCGAAGTGACTGATATACAGATACAGGATTAAACACGACCCCAAAAGGATTTACCGATGCTTTAAAACCGGATTCTTTAAGTCTTTTACCAATATTTTCGGCAAAACACGAGCCAATCACGACCATTCGATCGGAATGTGACAAGGCAAAATCCAGTTTTTTGACAGGTACTTTTGTTCTAAATTCCATAAAGACAAAATTACTAAAATCCGATTAGTTTCGTTTAAAAATCCTTATTTTTGCATACCTTCCCTTTTGGAAAGGATTGCTATGATACCAGATGTTGATCGGTTCTTGCCAATTAATGATTATTTCCAATGACCAACGCGACAAAATCTCTATTGTCTTCCATATATTTTCCCGATGATTTGCGAAAACTACCCATTGAGGCGCTGCCTCAGGTATGCTCAGAAATTCGGAAGTGTATTATCGAGGAACTCTCCAACAACCCCGGACATTTGGGTGCAAGCCTGGGCGCAGTCGAGCTGACTGTTGCCCTGCACTATGTTCTAAATACCCCAAGCGACCAGCTCATCTGGGATGTAGGGCATCAGGCGTATGCGCACAAAATCCTAACAGGCAGGCGCGAACTATTTCACACCAATCGAAAGTTTAAAGGTTTGAGCGGTTTCCCCTTGCCTTCTGAAAGCAACTACGACTCATTTATTGCAGGACATGCGTCCAATTCGATTTCTGCTGGATTGGGATTCTCCATTGCCAACAACATTCAAGGAAAAAACAACTTGGTAGCTGCCATTATCGGTGATGGTGCCATGTCGGGCGGGTTGGCTTTTGAAGGT
>CAYYJF010000035.1:13286-18982 GCA_964472175.1 uncultured Bacteroidales bacterium
TTTGAAGGTTTGAACATCCGATATCACGGCCCGGTAGACGGACATGATGTCATCGGACTGGTCAAGTTGCTTCGGGACATCAAAGACATGAAAGGACCGAAAATCTTACATGCCTGTACGATTAAGGGCAAAGGCTTTGAACCTGCCGAAAAAGATGCAACAGGTTGGCATGCTCCGGGAAAGTTCAATCCGTTGACTGGGATCAAAACGGCATCAAAATCTGAGACTTCTCCTTTATTGTTCCAGGATGTTTTTGGACATACCCTGGTTGAATTGGCGGAAAAAAACGAAAAGATAGTTGGGGTTACCCCTGCCATGCCAACAGGATGCAGCATGAACATTATGATGGAGCATTTTCCGGACAGGTGTTTTGATGTAGGCATTGCTGAAGGACATGCTGTTACTTTTTCTGCAGGATTGGCCAAACAGGGATTGATTCCTTTCTGTAATATTTACTCTTCATTTGCCCAAAGAGCCTATGACAACATCATCCACGATGCTGCCATCCTGAAATTGCCTGTTGTTCTGTGTTTGGACAGAGCCGGATTGGTTGGTGAAGATGGACCAACGCATCACGGAGCATTTGATTTGGCCTTTCTCAGGTGCATTCCGAACTTGATTATCAGCGCACCCATCGACGAACATGAATTGCGAAATTTGATGTTTACGGCCCAAAAAAACGAAGTCGGCCCTTTTATCATTCGATATCCCAGAGGTTTGGGTTTTCTAACCAACTGGAAAAATGAGATGAAAGAATTGTGTATCGGCAAGGGGGAATGCATGAAAGAAGGCAATGATTTGGCCATTCTGAGCATTGGTCCCATTGGCTTGCTCGCACAAGAGGTTGCCAAGGCCTATGAAGCGTCCCAAGGCTCAATCGCACTCTACAACATGCGCTTTGTCAAGCCTTTAGACAGTGCATTATTGCATCAAATCGGAAAGAAATTCAAAAAAATTATCACCATTGAAAATGGTGTGGTTCAGGGAGGATTTGGAAGTGCTGTATTGGAATTTTTCTCTGAAAATGGCTACACGCCACAGGTTAAAAGACTCGGCTTACCCGACGCTTTTGTTGAACATGGAAGTGTGCAGGAATTGCACCAACTTTGCGGTCTGGATGCAGTCAGCATCAAACGCTGTATCGACAACATGCTGATGGACTGATTCAAAAAGTGAGAAATAAAAAGAGCGGGCATCTCAAATTGAATATTGAGATGCCCGCTTCTTATGATATGCGGTCCAATAAATGGAATTACATCATGCCGCCCATACCACCCATGCCGGCAGGCATAGCCGGTACTGCAGCTGCAGGATCTTTTTTATCTGCAATGACACATTCTGTGGTCAAAAACATGCCGGCAATAGATGCAGCATTTTCCAATGCAACACGAGTTACCTTAGCCGGATCAATCACACCACTTTGATAGAATGATTCGTAAGAATCGGTTCTGGCATTGTAACCAAAATCGTCTTTACCTTCTGTCACTTTCTGCACCACAACAGCACCTTCTTTTCCGGCGTTTGCAACAATCTGACGAAGCGGTTCTTCGATGGCGCGACGTACAATCTTGATGCCCAGGTTTTCTTCTTCGTTGACCCCTTTCAGGTTTTCCAAAGAAGACAAAGCACGAATATAAGCAACACCTCCACCAGGAACGGTTCCTTCTTCCAGTGCAGCACGTGTTGCACTCAAAGCATCATCAACCCGGTCTTTTTTCTCTTTCATTTCAACTTCTGAAGGCGCGCCAACATATAGAACAGCAACACCACCGGCCAATTTAGCCAAGCGTTCCTGTAATTTTTCGCGGTCATAATCGGAAGTTGTTTTGGCAATCTGTGACTTGATCTGAGCCACACGGTCGGCAATGGCCTCTTTTGAACCCTTGCCATTCACGATGGTTGAATTGTCTTTTGAAACCGTGATTTTTTCTGCTGTTCCCAACATTTCAAGCGTTGTGGTTTCCAGTTGCAATCCTTGTTCTTCAGAAATAACAGTACCACCTGTGAGGATGGCAATGTCCTGCAACATTTCTTTACGGCGATCACCAAATCCCGGTGCTTTCACAGCACAAATTTTCAAGCCTCCACGAAGACGGTTGACAACCAGGGTGGTCAATGCTTCTCCGTCAATATCTTCTGCAATAATCAACAAAGGACGACCTGTTTGAACAGCAGCTTCTAAAATAGGCAACATCTCTTTCAAAGATGAAATCTTTTTGTCGTGAATCAACACATATGGATTTTCCATTTCGACTTCCATCTTTTCGGTGTTGGTTACAAAATAGGCTGAAAGATAACCGCGGTCAAATTGCATGCCTTCTACCACATCAATGTGGGTATCCGTGCCTTTTGCTTCCTCTATCGTAATGACTCCTTCTTTGGTCACCTTTTTCATTGCTTCAGCAATCAATGCACCAATTTCAGCATCGTTGTTGGCAGAGATTTTTGCAACCTGTTCAATTTTTGCAAAATCATCTCCAACTTCTTTGGCTTGTGATTTGATATTTGCCACAACAGCGGCAACTGCCAAGTCAATACCTCGCTTCAAATCCATTGGATTTGCACCTGCGGTCACATTTTTCAGCCCTTCTTTGATGATGGATTGCGCCAAAACAGTTGCAGTGGTGGTACCATCTCCGGCATCATCACCTGTTTTGGAAGCAACCTCTTTCACCAGCTGAGCGCCCATATTTTCATAGGGATCTTCCAGCTCAATATCTTTAGCCACAGAGACTCCATCTTTTGTGATGTGAGGTGCACCAAATTTCTTTTCCAAAATAACGTTGCGTCCTTTTGGACCCAATGTAACTTTTACAGCATCAGCCAATTGATCGACTCCACTTTTCAGTAGGTCGCGAGCTTCCATGTTGAACTTAATTTCTTTAGCCATAATTGTATCCGTTTTTTAAAATTTTGCCAAAATGTCTGATTGGCGCATGATCATTAATTTCTCACCTTCTACTTCAATTTCTGTTCCTGCATATTTGCCATACAAAACCACATCACCAACTGCAACCTGCATGGATTCATCTTTTGTACCTGGGCCAACAGCGATGACTTCACCTGTTAGGGGTTTTTCTTTAGCGGAATCGGGAATAATAATGCCACTTGCGGTCTTTTGTTCTGCAGCAGCAGGTTTGACCAAAACACGATCGGAAAGAGGTTTTAATGCCATAATCGTACTTTATTTAAAGTTGTTAATACTAATATAGGTTTTCTTTGGAAAACACCGAAGAAAAGCCGGTCCAGGCCGGCATGAAAGATTTAACGAAAACCGTGCCAAATTGAATTTTGTCAAGAGGCAGACTCCGAACTGACAAAAGTGACATCAAATGTAGGTCAAAATTCTAAAAAACTGACAAATTTACACGCCTTTTGCCCAAATTTTCCTGATCACTTTCACTCCTGAAAAGGTTTCAACCCGAACAACATACCAACCCGGAACGACATTGCATTGATAAGAAGTCGGATTCATTGTTTGAAGGATTTGGATTCTTCCGAACAGATCGAAAATCCCAACTTGCTTGATGTCCTTTCCTGTGACAAGTATTTGTCCGGATTGATTTGATGAAACAATGACGGACTGATCTGTATTGAAGGGTTCCACCCTGAGAACAGCATCAAAGGTATTGGATTGCACCGTAGTTCTATCCATACCTGTCAAAACGGGGGTCTGGGTATAAATCTGATATTCATCACCATACATATCTTCGGACATTTGCAGAGGCAAGCCAACAAGGGCACCGGTGTCACCTTTCAAAGCCATATCGGGTTTCATTGAAAATATCAACATTCGATAGCGGCTTTCATCCATTTTCGTCAGAATCAAACGATGACCGTTCATACGGTTTTCAGCCAATTGACATTGGGATTCATTCATCCGGATACCTTTTGGCAAAATCAAATCTAGTTGACAAGCCTGAATGGAATCCTTTTGATCGAGGCATATTTCTAAGAGGTTCTTATCTGTTTTTCCCATGCGCACATATAGGTTGTTTTGTGAAGCGTATTCCAAAGGCTTATAGGCCCTGAATTGGCTTGATGCATTTCTGTTTTGGGGAACGGAAGACTGAGCACCACCGGTAGCTGTATTGATCAACAAAACCATTTTGGTAATATCGGCCACATTCCATTTTCCATTTCTATCCAAATCGGCAGCAACAGACTGAAATCCAATGGGGTTTCGACCATTGATATAGGCCACCAGATTGACAATATCTGTCACATCAACTGTTTTATCTCCATTGGCATCCCCCATCACAAAAGGTGGTTCAACAATCAAAATTCCGTCACTAACCGTAACACCAGATATATTGGTGGACGTGTCGACCAGGACCGTTTCCCTCAATTCGATTTTAGTTTGTTGGACAGAGTCCGGAAAAAAACAAATCAAATCCACGATAGCACCGCTGTTGCCCCTAAACACATCGTGACTTGTCAAAGAGTACGCCATTAATTTATAGGTATTCGATTGAGGTGGAGTTCGGGCAATGGACAAGAGGTGATTGCCTTTTCTTGAAGCATTCAATTTCGTCTGTAGGGTATCTAAAACAAAACCCCGAGGTAGGACCAGATTGGTTTCAAACGCAATGATGGGTGTCGGGTTGGTCATAAACAACTGAACCAGGGTGGTATCAAGGATGGATGCATGTACCGTTGGAATGTACATGGAGCTGGTTGTTATACTGGCATCAGGTGTCCACTTTTTGGAGATTGCGACGGAGAGGTTGCAATAAGGAGCTCCGGGATTGTTCAGGATGAGCAGGTTTTTTGAGGTTCCTGACTCATTCAATACTGGCAATTTAGAAAACAGGGTATCCAAAGCCTCAACCGACAGTTTGTTGTTTCCGGTTGATACATAATTTAGCGCACCATTTGGTGAGACTTTCAGATCTGTAAGCAAATTGGTGTGACAGGTTATTTTCTTTAGTAAGATCAATTTTGAAATATCCAACACTGATATGCTGTTGTCTGAACATGTCAAGGTTTGCAACATTTTACATGAATCCAATTGTAACCGAATCAGGTCGTTTCCCCCACAATACAAGGTTTCCAATTTTTTATTTTGAAATACACTCAGCGCAGAAAGCTGATTGCTTGTACAACTGATGTATTTCAAATTTGGAGATTTGTCTGTAAAAAGTTGTTTTACGCGTCTAGAATCGGCTTTATAATAGGAAATGTTTACACCTCTGGCCAAACAGACAAAGTCTCCAACGGTTTTATACACATGCGAAATCACCTCACCAGATAAAACCTGTTGAATGGTGTCCGTAACACCATCACCCCAATCAACAATCAGGCTTTGATCAAACTCCAACTCGCAGGTTTTTGTTTGTGTACTTACTGTTGAGGTCACTTCCCATGTCCATGAGAGGGTATCATGTTGCACCGTTTGTGCAAACAAGTTGCCCGAAAAAAGCAGTGAAGAAATTAAGGCCAGACAGCCTTTAAAAAGACGGTTTTTTTGTGTGTTCATATTTGCATATTTAATATTTTATTTGCAAATATATAACACTATGCTATGATATTATAAGAGTCTAGAATGAATATTTAATTTACATCCAATAACAGCTGTAATATGTGCATAATTGTATACCGCTATAGACACAAATGGCAAAACCAATAAACCAGAAGAGCACTGAAATCCAAATTTCCAGGGGTTTAACCGGTTTGAAATTCATAATGACTCCCAA
>CAYYJF010000036.1:0-13332 GCA_964472175.1 uncultured Bacteroidales bacterium
GATTTGGAAGCAGGTTGAACGCATCGTATATTGCACAAAAAAGTCCCAAACCATCAAGTTTGGGACTTTCGTATAGTTTATGGTCTGCTATGACTGTTATAAAAAGTGTCAGGCTATGTCTAGTTGGATGGCATTCTGGACTTTTTCTTTCAATAAGGCAATGTCAAGCACTTCGCGAATGTCCTTGACGAAATGGAATTGAAGGCCTTTGATGTAGATTTCTTTGATGTCTTCAATGTCTTTTCTGTTTTCGTCGGACAAAATGATTTCCTTAATGCCTGCTCTTTTTGCAGCCAGAATTTTTTCTTTGATGCCGCCAACGGGAAGCACTTTTCCACGTAAGGTGATTTCACCTGTCATGGCCAGGTTTTTCTTGACTTTTCGTTGAGTGAACGAAGAAGCCAAAGATGTGACCATAGTGATGCCGGCCGATGGACCGTCTTTGGGAATGGCTCCCTCAGGTACATGTACGTGAACGTTCCAGTTCTCAAAAATGGCATCATTGATTTGGAGCAACGAAGCATGCGCTTTGATGTATTCCAGGGCAATGACAGCCGATTCTTTCATGACATCGCCCAAGTTGCCTGTGAGGGTTAATTTTTGAGTCTTCCCCTTGCTTAAACTGGATTCGATGTACAGGATTTCTCCGCCAACAGCTGTCCATGCCAAGCCTGTAACCACGCCGGCATAATCATTTCCCTGATATTTGTCTCGGGAATACTCAATCATACCCAGATAATCTTTCAATTTATCCGGTGTGATGGTTTCGGTATATTGATCGTCCAGCGCAATTTTTCCGGCCATCTTGCGCATGATTTTGGCAATTTTTTTGTCCAGTTCTCTTACGCCCGATTCTCTGGTGTAGGATTCAATGATTTCGCGAATCGCGGGTTTGTTGATCTGAAGTTTTTCGGGTTTGATGCCATGGTTGTCCATTTCTTTGGGTATCAAATGCTTGTGTGCAATCTCTACCTTTTCTTCGGCAAGGTATCCGGAAATGTCGATCACTTCCATGCGGTCTCTCAATGGGGGAGAGATGGCTCCCAAATTGTTGGCCGTCGCAATAAACATCACCTTGGATAAATCAAAATCAACGTCGATGAAATTGTCGTGAAAGGTGTTGTTTTGTTCAGGATCCAGCACTTCCAATAGTGCGGATGAGGGGTCGCCTCTGAAATCGTTGCCAATTTTATCGATTTCATCCAGGATGAAAACGGGATTGGACGATCCTGCCTTGATTAAATTCTGAATGATTCTGCCGGGCATGGCACCAATGTAGGTGCGTCTGTGTCCGCGAATTTCAGATTCATCGTGCACGCCTCCAAGCGACATGCGGATGTATTTTCTGTTTAAGGCTTCAGCAACCGATTTTCCCAGGGATGTTTTTCCTACTCCCGGAGGGCCATACAGACAAATGATTGGAGATTTGAGGTCGCCTTTCAATTTCAAAACAGCCAAATGTTCCAAAATGCGTTCTTTGACTTTGTCCAAACCAAAGTGATCTCTATTTAAAACCTTTTCAGCTCTTTTTAAATTGAAATTGTCTACGGTGTACTCATTCCAGGGTAGATCCAACAGGTAATTCAGATAATTCAATTGGGTCGAGTAATCAGGTGAATGCTGATTGGTCCTTTCCAATTTGCTCAATTCTTTTTCGAATACGTCTCCAACCTGTTTGTCCCATTTCTTTGTCGAGGCGCGTTCGCGCATGTCTCTGATGTCTTGTTCGGCCGTATTACCGCCCAACTCGTCCTGAATGGTCTTGATTTGCTGTTGCAGGAAATATTCTCTCTGTTGCTGGTTGATGTCTTCTCTGGCCTTCGATTGAATGGAAACCTTGAGCTCCAGGAGTTGTGATTCCCTGGTCATGATTTCCAACAGTTTATAGCATCGGTCTTTGAAGTCGTCCATTTCCAGCAACATCAATTTTTCAGTGACCTTAAAATTGAAATTGGCACAGATAAAATTGATCAAGGAGTAGGTTTGTTCAATGTTTCTGATGGCAAAAGAAGCCTCTTGCGGGATATTTCCTGAGTTCTTGATGATTCTGACCGACAAATCTTTGATGGCCTGAACCAAGGCTTCCATTTCACGGTCCTCATTCAATGGAGCATTGTCTTCTTTCAAGTGTACAATGCCTTTCAGATAGGGTTCTGTCGCTGCCAGATGAATGAGTGAGCAGCGTTTCATGCCCTGAATGATGACGGTGGTGGTGTTGTCCGGCATTTCAAGAATTCTGACAATGCGGGCAACCAAACCGGTTTGATGCAAATCTTCCATTCCTGGATCGTTGACTCCGGGATCTCTTTGGGTGAAAACTGCCAATAAACCTTCGTTTTGGTAGGTTTCTCTAACCAAACGCAGGGATTTGGACCGACCGATGGATACAGGCATCACGACACCGGGAAACAAGACCATATTCCTAAGCGGCAATAAGGGCAATACTTCCGGCAGATCTTCCTGTTTGAGTAGCTGATCTTCATCATTTTCTGAAATCATCGGTATGAATTCAGAATCTACGTCATCTACTTCGGAATGAAAGCGTTTTTTTATTTGGATTTCCATATGGGCTTCAATGTTTCTTTGGGAAATCAATTATGATGCCAAAAAAAGACTACTGACATAAAGTCAGAAAAAGACTGGATATTTTCAAAGATACACAAAAAAAAGGCAGAATACATTTTCTGCCTTGACAAAAAAACAGGTTGATTGAATCAATTCTTTGATTTTACATAAGTTTGATTGAGCTCTTCTACCACTTCGTTGGTGATGTTGTAGGTTGGATTTGCGAGTAAAATGTTGTCGTTCATCGTATTGCTCAAAATCATCTGGAATTGCTTGTCTTTATTATAAGTTCTTAAGAATTTATAAATGGTATCTCTCAGTTGGTCGTTTAAGTTTTGTTGTTCTTTGGCCAGTTGATCGGTAAGTTTGGCTTCAAGCTCTTGTAAGTCCCGTTGCTTTTTCATGATGGATTCCTGCTGATTCTTAAAGCTCTGTTCGGATACAAAGGCGTTGGTTTCTCTTTTGCGTTGAAATTCTTGTATTTCTGCTTCCAGTTTTCTGGCTTTTTCGGTGAGTGTGGCCTGGGCGTTTTCCCGTTTTTTGATCAGAACTTCGTTTAAGTCTTTTGAGTACTCGTAGTTTTGCAACAAGGAATCCACATTGATATACGCAACTGGCAAAGTTTCCAAACAAGCGGTAGAGTCGGAAAGCATCACATTTCTTTTACTTGTTGACTCATTGGAGGATGTAAAATGGAGGATGTATAATACAATGAGCCCGATTCCCAACAAAATTTGGACGATGGTATTGGTATTTTTCATTCTAAGAAACGTTTTGATTGATGGTTGTCAATTTAATCATTATTTTTCTTTTTCCGTTTCGGAATGCGCACATCGGATGCCCTTGTTTTTTAGAGCTTCATTTCCCTCAATGTGGGTATTGGGAAACTTTCCTCCTTTGACAAAAAAAATGCGAATTCCGATTAGCAGGACACACAATCCAACCAAAATAGCTGTCAAAATGAATGTTGTTCCCATGCCTGAATCGAAAAATTGAACTGCAAATATACACTTTTATCCATACGACAAACCAATTTTTAAGTAAATTTGTGGCTATTGCCGAAAACCTTAAAAAAGGTTGGGAGCATGCGAAAATGATAAAGGTAGGTTTCTAAATTTAAGATCATGAATTCAAACTTGTTGCCGAAAGCTTTATGGACATTTTTTTATGAATTGTGTCAAGTGCCCAGGGCATCCGGGAATACCCAGGGCGTTCAGGATTGGCTTTTAAATAAGGCCAAATTGTGGAATTTGGAAGCATACAGAGATGCTGTTGGGAATATCCTGATCTGCAAGGCAGCAACGCCGGGAATGGAACATTTCCCTCCCGTTGTACTGCAATCACACATGGATATGGTGTGTGAAAAGAATTCCGACAGTACACATGATTTTTCAAAAGATCCGATTGAACCGGTTGTCAAAGGCGAGTGGCTGCATGCAAAGGAGACCACACTGGGGGCGGATAACGGTATTGGTGTGGCTGCGCAATTGGCTGTGTTGGCTTCAGACGAGATCAAACACGGGCCATTGGAATGCCTATTTACGGTCGATGAAGAAACCGGACTGGTTGGCGCTTTGGAATTACAGCCTCAGTTTTTCAAGGCGCAAAAGTTAATCAATCTGGATTCTGAACAGGATGGCGAAATTTTTATCGGCTGTGCAGGAGGTGTAACATCCTTTGCCCGATTTACATTCAACATGGAAAAGTCACCGGAAAAATATTTCTTTTTTAAGGTCTCGGTCAAAGGCTTGCTGGGTGGCCATTCCGGAGATGATATTGACAAAGGCAGGGCCAATGCCAATCAGGTGCTGGCACGCTTTCTGTGGCAGGAAATGAAGCAAACAGATCTGCGTTTGGTTTCTTTTTCCGGTGGTAATTTGTCCAATGTGATTCCAAGAGAGGCCACTTGTATTGCAGCTGTTCCCTGGGAAGAAAAAGAATCGGTACGGGTTCGGTTGAATTGTCTGATTGCCGATTTGGAAGAAGAATACGGACTTCGTGAACCTTCTTTAACCCTTCAGTTGGAGTCGGTACCTGTTCAGGATTCAGTTTTGCTGAAGTCCGATGCCATACGTTTTATCGCTTCCATTTATTGTTGTATCAACGGCATTCAGGCGATGTCATATACCATGAACGATTTGGTCGACACCTCTACCAATTTGGCATCGGTGAAGCCCGTTAATGAAGGTGAATGGATGATAACGACCTCGCAACGAAGTACATACGATTCTTCGAAATGGGATGTGGTCGAAAAGATTCAGGCGCATTTTGCCCTGTCAGGTATGGAGGTTTCGCATGGTGAAGGTTACCCCGGCTGGGCGCCTAATCCAAAATCAGCCTTGCTCAAAACGGTCAAAGAGGCCTATGTGGATTTGTATCAGCAAGAACCACGAATCCGTGCCATTCATGCCGGATTGGAATGTGGTTTATTCCTGAAGAAATACCCGACCCTGGACATGGTTTCCTTTGGACCCACCATGCATGGGGTACATTCTCCGGATGAGCGCGTTCATATTCCCTCTGTGCAACGCTTTTGGGATTTGTTGGTTCATACACTTCAAAGAATTGACTCGTGAAGGGTCTCTTGAAAAGGAGTGAATGTACAACCGGGCACTTGCTGGTTCCTGTGTTTGTGTTGTTGCTAGTTGTGCTGTCTGCTTGTAAGCAAGAACAATTTTTGACGAACCCCGGCAATGCTTTGTCGTTTTCGCACGATACGGTCAGTTTTGATACCATTTTTGCGCAAAAAGGATCTGTCACCGCTTGGATTCGCTTGAGAAACAACAGCAATCAACCCATTCTGATCCAATCCATCCGATTGAAGTCCAATGGCTTAAGTGGTTATCAATTGAATTTGGATGGTGCCCCTGGTTTGCGTTTTGATCGTGTTGAGATTCCTCCAAAAGACAGCCTGTATGTATTTGTAACGATCAATGGTGCTTTGCATCCCAATTTTGAGACTGTCATTCAGACCGATTCCATTCTTTTTGAAACCGATGGCCCATTAAAAGTGCTGCCATTGAAAACCACCGTGTTGTCGCCTTTGGAATGGAAAGCAAAAACCATTGAATCGGACACCACGCTTCATGCTGACAGGCCGTATTTGATTGTCGATAGTTTGGTGATTGCCAAAGACGCAGTATTGACCATACAACCTGGTACAACGCTCTATTTTCACGACAAAGCATACCTGAAAGTTGATGGAAGACTCCTTGCACAAGGCACTTCTTCCGCCAGAATTCGTTTTCGGGGTGACCGTTTCGATTTTGTGATTCCTGATTTTCCATACGATTTTTATCCCGGACAATGGGGGTACATCCGTTTTACGGGAACCAGTTATTTGAATCAATTGAATTTTGTGGATATCCACGGCGCGAATGTTGGCGTTGTGATGGACAGCTCTGACTTGAATACAAACAAATTGGAAATACGCAACGCTTTCATTCACAACATGATTCGGTCTGCCATGATAAGCAAACATGCAGCCTTTCAGGTGTATAATGCACAAATCACCAACAGTGGGGAGTTTGCAGTTGATATTCAAGGTGGAAAATTCGATTTTATTCACTGTACCATTGCCAATTATCAAAATCTGGTGACAAGAACGGGTGGTGCCTTTTCCTTGTCAAATACCAATCTGATTAATAACGATCCAACGCGATATTTACCGGTAGAAGGATTGCTCCAAAATTGCATTGTCGCAGGAAATTCATTCTCCGAAATGTTTTTGAACAAACAGGATCCTTCAACCTGGTCTTTGACCTTCGATCATTGTTTGCTACCAGATGGTGAATTTGAGGAAATGGCGATGCTGGATTCTTGTATTTTTGAAGCCGATCCAAAGTTTCTGAAATTGG
Source organism: uncultured Bacteroidales bacterium (assembly GCA_964472175.1). Classification (GTDB taxonomy): domain Bacteria; phylum Bacteroidota; class Bacteroidia; order Bacteroidales; family UBA1402; genus UBA8389. Next base: position 6,423 of record CAYYJF010000036.1, read on the forward strand.
GCAGTTTCGCTGAAAAATACGTCTTCGATTTTCGCATAGACTCGACCTCTAAAGCCAGAGATGCAGGAAAAATTCAAACCAAAATTCCGTTAGATGCCGATATCACGGGGGTTTCAAGAAATTTAGACGGGAAACCAGATATTGGTGCCTATGAATGGCATTGATACTCCGATGAAATGAGAGTAGCCTGCTTTTATTTTGCAGGATGAAATCAATACGGATCATCCTTATCATCTGGCTTTTTTTTCTGCCTGAAGCCAACGCTTTGAAACCATTCAGAGCTGTTTTTTACAATGTGGAGAACCTGTTCGATTATTTCGATGATACCTTAAAACAGGATGAAGAGTACCTTCCCGGCAATATAAGGGGCTGGAATTCAAGTCGGTATTATTCGAAACTCGGTCATATCTCCAGGGTCGTTTCTGCCATCGGAGAAAACCGGTTTCCTGAATTGATTGGACTGGCTGAAGTCGAGAACGACCGTTGTTTAAAAGATCTGACCCAAAAAGCGCCGCTGAAAAATGCAGGATATCACTTTGTCCACCTCGAATCCGAAGACCAACGAGGTGTTGATGTCGCCTTGCTGTACAATCCATATCGCTTCAGCCCATCGAAAATACAAACCCTGACACCTCGTTTTATCAATGAACCCAATAAAAAAACCAGAGATGTGTTGTATGTCAGGGGGCTTATCGACCAAAAAATTGAGCTCCACGTCTTTGTTTGCCATTATCCATCCAGGTTGGGAGGCGATGTGGAGTCTGAAACCTACAGAAGGCAGGTTTCTGTCATGATTCGAGCCCATATTGACAGCCTTTTTCAGAAGCAAACAAATGCCAACATCCTTGTCATGGGCGATTTTAACGATTATCCGGAGGATAAATCCATTGCTCAGGATTTACATGCTGTTGCCTCAAAAATAAACGTTTCTATTGCGAATCCGGATGTTTTAGTCAATGCCTTGCCCTTGAATTTCAAAAAAGGAATGAATGGTACACTCAAGCATCAAAACAGCTGGGGAATTTTGGATCAAATGATGTTTTCTCAAAACTTATACAAGCATATTTCGGGAGTTCATGTACTGCAAACTGATTTTTTGCTTCAACCAGATGTGCGCTGGTTGGGGAAAAAACCCTTTCGAACGTATTCAGGATACCAGTATATAGGCGGCTACAGCGACCATTTGCCAATTTGGGTTGACATGCTTTTCTGATTCCATTTTTAATCGCTAATTTTGCAACTCTTTTAATAAAACAACTATGTTTGAAAATTTAAGCGATAGGTTAGAAAGGTCATTTCAGTTGCTCAGAGGCCAAGGGAAGATAACAGAAATCAATGTTGCTGAGACATTGAAAGATGTACGTCGTGCTTTGCTTGATGCCGATGTGAACTATAAAATTGCCAAGCAATTTACAGAAGATGTCAAAACCAAAGCTTTGGGTCAGGATGTGCTGAAAGCCATCAAACCCAAAGAAATGATGGTGAAGATTGTTCACGATGAGTTGGCTGCCCTGATGGGTGGTGAAAATGCCGATGTGAATCTGAAAGGGAATCCAGCCGTCATATTGATGTCCGGATTGCAGGGCTCGGGTAAAACGACTTTCTCCGGAAAATTGGCAAAAATGCTTCAAACCAAAAGGTCAAAAAGGCCTTTGTTGGTTGCCTGTGACGTCTACCGACCAGCTGCTATTGAGCAATTGAAGGTGCTTGGGGCTTCGATCGATGTTCCTGTTTATGCGGAGCCGGATAGTAAAAACCCGATAGAAATTGCATTGAATGCCATCGTATTTGCAAAAAAGAATCAACTGGATTTGGTGATTATTGATACCGCTGGTCGTTTGGCCATTGATGAAGTCATGATGACCGAAATCGCTGCCATTAAAAAAGCCGTAAATCCGCACGAAATTCTGTTTGTTGTGGATGCCATGACCGGACAGGATGCCGTGAATACTGCCAAAGAATTCAATGATACCCTCGATTTCGATGGTGTGGTTCTGACCAAGCTTGATGGTGACTCCAGAGGTGGTGCGGCCTTGTCCATCAGAACTGTTGTCAATAAACCGATTAAGTTTATCGGAACCGGCGAAAAATTGGAAGCCATTGACGTGTTCCACCCCAAACGTATGGCCGACCGTATTTTGGGGATGGGTGATGTGGTTTCTTTGGTTGAAAAAGCTCAGGAACAATTTGACGAAGAAGAAGCTAGAAAATTATCCAAAAAAATTGCGAAGAATCAGTTTGATTTCAACGATTTTGTCTCTCAGATTGCACAAATCAAGAAAATGGGCAACATCAAAGACCTGGCATCGATGATTCCTGGTGTTGGTAAGGCCATCAAAGATGTTGACATCGATGACGATGCCTTTAAAGGTGTTGAAGCCATGATTGGTTCAATGACCCCTGAAGAACGAAGCAATCCAGATTTGATCAATCCCAGCAGAAGAAATAGAATTGCCAAGGGAAGTGGCACGAACATTCAGGAAGTGAATCGATTGATGAAACAATTTGAAGAAGCCAGAAAAATGATGCGTCAAGTCAGTAAAATGAAACAACCTGGCAAAGGTTTGGCGAATCTCAAACGAAGATAATATAGAACGATATGCAATTAATAGATGGAAAAATGGTCGCTGCAACCATAAAGCAAGAAATTGCGGCAGAAGTAAATGCTTTGATCGCAGCGGGTAAAAAAAGACCTCATTTGGCTGCCATATTGGTTGGACATGATGGCGGAAGTGAATCTTATGTAGCCGGTAAGGTCAAGGACTGTGAAGATTGCGGATTTGTGTCCACCTTGATTCGATTTGAAAATGATGTCACAGAAGCACGTTTGTTGGAAGAAGTTGAGGCTTTAAACAACAATGAGGATGTAGATGGGTTTATCGTTCAATTGCCTTTGCCAAAGCATATTTCTGAACAAAAGATCATAGAAGCCATCGATTATAAAAAGGACGTAGATGGATTTCATCCGGTCAATGTCGGTCGTGTCAGCCTTGGTTTGCCCGGATTTGTTTCAGCCACCCCTGCAGGTATTCTGGAACTGTTGAAACGCTACCAGATTGAAACCGCGGGAAAGCATGTTGTTGTAATTGGCAGAAGCAACATTGTGGGTAAGCCCGTTGCAAACTTGTTGATGCAAAAAGGCTATCCCGGTAATGCAACAGTCACCGTTTGCCACAGTTACTCAACGGACATCGTTGAACAATGCCAAAAGGCTGATATCGTGATTTGTGCGTTGGGAAAACCTGCATTTTTGAAAGCAGAAATGATCAAAGAGGGTGCTGTTGTGATTGACGTTGGAACCACCAGAGTCCCTTCCACCTTAACCAAAAGTGGGTTTAAGCTCATGGGGGATGCCGATTTTGAAGAAGTTTCAAAGAAGTGTTCGTACATTACCCCCGTTCCCGGAGGTGTTGGTTTGATGACCAGGGTTTCTTTGATGCAAAATACCTTATTGGCCGGAAGCAAAGCCATCTATTTAAAATAGGAATGAACAACTGAAACGAATGCAATCATGAAAAAATACCGGATTGTCTGGTTTCTTTGCTGCATGATGTTTTTGAGTGCACATGCACAGTCTGATGCGAATCAGGTTCGTTTCAAGTCGTTTATGACTTTCGCCCAGGAAAAAAAATGGCAAAATTTGACTCCTGGCGAAAGGGTGAGCCAAATAGCCCGTTTTTTTATTGGGACACCTTATGTTGGTGGTACTTTGGAATTTCCTGGTCCTGAGCAAATGCGGTTTAATCTAAATGCATTTGATTGCAATACATTTGTTGAGAATGTGCTTTCATTGAGCATTTTGTTGGACGAAGAGCAGCAAGATTGGGCACGATTCAAGGAAATTCTTGAAACAATCCGATATCGGTATGGTGTCTTAAACGGTTATACAAGCCGACTTCATTATTTGTCTGATTGGCTGGTTGAAAATTCGACCAGAGCGGTTTTTGACTGGGTTGATGCTGCTCCCGGAATGGAGCCCTTCAAACCCAATGTTTCCTATATGTCAAAGCATCCCGATTTGTATCCTGCACTTAAAAATAACCCCGGTTTTGTCGATGAGATCGCTTTGATTGAGGCCTTTATTCGAAATAAGTATGTGTTGAAATATATGCCCAAAGCCAAAGTGACCAAACGATCCGAGTGGATACAAAATGGTGATGTCATTGCCATCACGACCAATATGGAAGGTTTGGATTTTTCGCATGTAGGCATTGCCATCAGAAAAAATGGTTTGTTGTATTTGATTCATGCCTCGAGCTCGGGTAAAAAAGTGGAAATATCCACAGCCACGCTGAATAATTATTTGGCTGATATCAAAAAACATACGGGAATTGTCGTGGTCAGACCCATGTAAAAATGATAAAAAAATGGTGTTGAGGCTTGCATGAAACACATTAATACACTACTTTTGCAGCGCAATTAGATGGTGGTTGTAGCTCAGTTGGTTAGAGCGACGGATTGTGGTTCCGTAGGTCGCGGGTTCGAACCCCGTCTCCCACCCAAATGAGGATATCCAAAAGGTTTATACCAATGGATGTCCTCATTTTTTTTTTAATATAAGATTGATTAAATTTACGACCTGAAACCTTAAATTTTATTTGAATGAAAACACCTCTACTCTTTAGGATAAGCACGTATGCGCTTATATTTCAAATGCTTTTTGTTTTTGATGTTTCTGCTGAAACAATTAAAGTCGGAACATCCGATCGGGAAATGTTTACCTATATTCCAAGCAATCTGGGCGCAAAAAGGCCGTTGATTATTTCAATGCATGGCATGAATCAGGATGCCAATTATCAAAAAAACCAAGCAAAATTTGAATCGATTGCAGATACAGCAAAATTTGCTGTTGTCTTTCCAAATGGCATCAACAAGTCATGGGATATTTCTGGTTCAACGGACATTAATTTTGTTTTGGCCATCATTGACACCATGGTAAACAGATACAACATTGATAGAAATCGGGTATATCTTTCCGGTTTTTCAATGGGAGGGATGTTTACCTATCACGCCATGACGAGGATAGCCGACAAAATTGCTGCATTTGCCCCCATGAGTGGTTATCCGATGGGTGGATCATCCTTTCAAAGTTCCAGGCCGGTTCCCATCATTCACTTTCACGGAACAACGGATGATGTTGTATCATTTAATGGTGTGGCCAGTTTGATGGCAGGTTGGGCGGCTAGAAATGGATGTCCGACAACAGCGGTTGTTACAAAACCCTATCCAAGCAATATATCCAATTCATTTGCGACCAAACATTATTGGGGAAAAGGATTGGCCGGAGTTGAGGTCGTATTGATGGAACTTGCAGGAAAAGGCCATTGGATTTCAACCGATTTGGCCAATGGCATTCATACCAGTGAAGAAATCTGGAAATTTTGTAAAAACTTTGCATTGGATCTGAAAGTTCCGACGGTACAATTCACATCACCCAAAAATGGCATCTCCTACACCACTTTTGGTGGAAGTGCACAAGTAGATCAACTCTTTTTACAAGCTTTTGCGACAGATCCGGACGGAACGGTTGCCTCTGTTGAATTTTTTGACGGTAGTGTTTCTTTGTTCAAAGATGAACAAACGCCTTATCAATTCAATTGGACACAAATACCTGCAGGAACACACAACATTCGTGCCGTTGTTACCGACAACGAGGGTAGAACTGCAGAGGCAACATGTACAATTTCCATCAATGCACCAACGGGCAACTTTTTGATTTCCAATTTGTTTAATGCATCCGGATCCATTCCTGCCGGATGGGCTACTTTCGATGGATCGACCAAACGAACTGGCCCAATGACTGGCTTGGGTAGTGGTAGTCGTATGATGCAATTTACGAATGCTGTCAGAGATTTTGATTATGGGATGTATTTTCGCAATACGACAGGCGGAATTCACGAAGGTGCCTTGACTTTTGCAGAATCAGGAAGTGGGGCATTTTTGAAACTCAATCCGGGAATTTATGAATTGACTTTCAAAAATGCCAATTGGAATATGCCCAATAATGGAGAGATTACCTGTGTAATTAAAAAGCAAAAAAACGATTCCATTATTGGAAGAAGAACCGTTCGACCCACCACAAATATTGGAAATTCGCCAGCGAATAGTTTTTCCGGTACTTCGTTGAGTTCACTCTGGTTTGAAATGAATTCGGTTGAAGATGTGGTTATTGCGTTTTACACCGAAGATGTTGCCTGGGCTGATGCCGTCATAACAGATGTTCGGATGATGCAACAGACATCGGATTCATTGTCCTTTTATAAAGTACGATTAACACAAGCGCTTGCACGTGCAAAATCCATTTTAGAAGCCTCTGTCGATCCCATCTTTGCTTGTGGCGATCGTACCAATTTGAACACGTTATTCTATCAATACAATCTGTTTGAATCTGCCAATTATGGGGATTACAAACCCATCATTTCAATCATGAATGATGCTTCAAATACTGCGCAACTGGCAATTCAACAAGTGAAGGATTCAGAGCGACAATTGGCTGTGTATTCAGAGAATTTTGCCAATCATATAGGTGGTTTACCAAAAGGTTGGAGAACTTTTGACAACACCGTTGAAAGAAAAGGCTTGTTGACAGGACTTGGAAGTGGTTGTCGGGTTTTGCAGTTTACGGGTGCGACCAGAGACTTCAATCAGGGTTTGTATATCCGAAGTATCAATGGCACAGCCAATATGGGTTTTGCAAAATTTGCTGCTGTGAATACGGACAGTTTGTTGACTTTACAGCCCGGAAAATACACTTTGAAATATCGTGTATGCAATTGGAACAGATCCTCTTTTAGTGCCATTACAGGCAAGGTGGTGACCAGGGCTGACAGCGCAACCGTTGCTTCCATTGTGACGACTCCGTCGTGTAACATTGGCAACAGTCCAAGCAATTCCTTTTCTGGAAGTAGTT
>CAYYJF010000036.1:13432-18956 GCA_964472175.1 uncultured Bacteroidales bacterium
AAAACAGAAAAATATTTAATTCGATAAATCAAAGGAAAAAGCCGGTAACGCTTCATGTGTTACCGGCTTTCTATTTTATCCGAAAGCAATGGCTCAGCATCAAGAAAAGGGAAAGCACTGGTTTTTGTTGTTTACGACCAATTTTTTGGGCGTTTTCAATGATAACTTCCTGAAACATTGCATTGTATTTATATCATTGACCTGGGCCATGCCCGGTTGGATTTCTCAGGCACAATTGATTTCTATCGTTGCGGCAGCATTGGTTGTCCCTTACCTGATCTTTTCCCCTTTGGCAGGTAAATGGTCGATAGCTCATTCCAAACAGAAGATCTGGAGATTGTTTAAATTGCTGGAAATCCCCATCATGTTGTTGGCTGCTGCTGCATTTTTGTTTGAGTCTATCTATGTGGCCATTTTTTCAGTCTTGCTCATGGGTATTCAAAGCAGCATGTATTCACCTGCCAAATATGGTTTGATTCGTGATGTCGGGGGGCAAGAAGGGGTCTCATTTGGTAGCGGTGTCTTCGAGACCATGTCTTTTCTTGGCATTTTGCTTGGGTCTGTGTTGGCTCCATGGATTTCCGATCATTACAACGTCTGGTTGGTGGTCTCTATTTTTCTTGGCGTAGCCTTTTTGGGATACTTTACCAGCATGCGTATGAAAATCAAAGAGATACCCGTCGAATCCGATGCGTCAACCAGCGCCAATCCCATTCGCTTTTTATTGGATTCAATCAAAGAGGCATCTCAATATAAATACCTGAATTCTGCAGTCCTGGGTAGTTCGGTGTTTTGGATGATAGGCGGGATGATCCAAATGAATGTGGTCATTCATTCGACCAAAACGCTTGGTTTGAGCAATACCATCTCTGGCATCGTACTTTGTTGTGCCGCTGTGGGCATTGCTTTGGGCTGTACCATTGCCGGTGTATTGGCAAAGAATAAAGTCAGACCCGGTATGATTCCGTTGGGATTGTTTGGAATGATTTTCGCATTGGCCTGTTTGGTGTGGATACCAATGTCTCCTTTTTGGACAGGTTTTTCCATCTTTCTGTTGGCGTTTATGGGCGGTTTCTTTGAAGTGCCCTGTATGGCCTTGATTCAGCATGCCAATCTTGGCCGAAAGTTGGGAGCCATGATCGGGTATTTGAATTTTGTCAATTTTGTATTTATCCTGATTGGAACCGGCTTGTTTTCCCTCACAACAATTTTGACAAACGACAGCAGCCATGCCGTGTTTGTGGTGATCATGGTTTGTTGCCTGCTTACCGGTGCCTATTTTTATCTAAGACATCCCGAATTTTTCAAATGGAAAAAGAGTAGGGTTATAAATCTTTGATGAGAATCTGATTTCCACTTTCCTGAATGCATTTTTCGATCCCCAGCATGGCTTTCCATTGTGTATGATACATTTCGTCCACATCGATGGCAAAATCTTCGGTTCCTTGTTCAAACATCCTCTGATACAGTAGCCCAACGGTGAGTTTGTTGATATCGATGGCTGGTTGATAGGCTGTTTCCTCTTTGTGCTTCGGGCTGTTCGTTTCTGAAATCAAATTCATTTCCAACAATCTGTTGATGGTCCAAGTTGTCAATCTGGCCGGTATTTGGTACTGATTTGACAAATCTTTCATGGTCATTGGCCCTTCCTCATTCTCAAATCGTTTACACAACACGTTCATAAACAGCACGCAAATAAAATAGCGATACCTGTGGCTGACATTTTTGGTTTCCTTCTCAAAATAAAAATTCTGGACGTTTTGAGCAGCGAATGCGATTTCTGCTCCAATCAAAACAATGGTCCATGAAAGCTGCAACCACAATAGGAACAATGGAATGGCAGCAAAGCTACCGTAAATGGCATTGTATCTGTTGACCCAAATTTGACCGCTGATGTACAAATATTGAAAAGCCTGATAGCCCAATCCGGCGATGATCCCTGCCAACAAGGCATTGCTGAATTTGACTTTGGTGTTGGGCAAAATGATGTATAAAAGAGTGAAAACCAAACAGCTGATGATGTAGGGTAGGAGTGCGACCAAAATGGATGTGATGGGGCTGAAAAAGTTTAACAGATACGATTCTGAAAAAGCAGTTTTCATGAAAATGGAAATACCGCTTGATACAATCAACAAGAGTGGAATGAGCAGAATGGCAGCAAAATAATCACTGATTTGTCTGGCCAAACTTCTGGTCTTTCGTATTTGAAAGATGTCGTTCACCGCAATTTCGACCGACTGCATAATGGTCCAGACAGAGGCCACTAAAAAGACAATACCAACGCCAAGTACAATGCCACTGGTGGTCACATCCAGGAATGAACGCACAAAGCCAAACAGCATATCCAGGACTTCTGTTTGTCCCGGCAACAATTTGGCCAGCTCAGCTTCAATGACTTTTTGAAACCCAAAACCCCTGGCAATACCCAGTGTGATGGCAAAAATGGGCACAACGGCCAATAGGGTAGAATACGTCAGGGCAGATGCGCGGGTTGTCAACCTGTCTGAAATAAAACCACGCACTGCTAAAATCAATGTTCGAAAGATGTTGAGCAGGATGTTTCGAATACCCTTCACTTCATGCCTGGGAACCCTCCAAATGTCGTTTGAAGTAAAACGGAGAAATTCGTCTATTCGATTGCCAATGGTGCGTTTGGATTTTTCCATGTGTTTTCCCCTTGATAAAATAAAAAAACAAAGAGTCTGTAAGCCGGGTTCTGTACCCACAAAAAATGTGGATGTCTGTCATTTATCTCGACCGTTGGTCACCCAACGGCTCTAGCGACCTACCCCCCGACATCGGGCGAGCAGCCCTACATGCGCCGGTGTACATGGTCTTGCAACCCATCAGACGTACGGACCCCCAATGTCACCATCAGAGCGGTGGGCTCTTACCCCACCTTTTCACCCTTGCCAAAAATGGCGGTTGTTTTCTGTTACGTTTCCTTTGCCTTTCGACAACTTCCCGTTAGGAAGCATGGTGCTCTGTGTTGCCCGGACTTTCCTCTTTTCAAAATGAAAAGCGACAGACCGACTCCTTGTTCCCTGCAAAAGTAGGTATAAAATGTCAGACTCGAGGTGCATTTTGTCAGTTTTTGCTGTCATGCGTCCAGTTAAGAGCCGTTAAGCAGCATTTTGAAAGTGTTAAAACATTTGAAATGTCTAATTTATCGCTTTTTTGGAAAGGTTTTTGATGGTATTTTGGTGAGGATAGAATAAACAAATGTTCCACATTTAAACAAAATTAGAACTATGAATAAGGTAGTTAAAATCATTTTGGGACTGCTGTTGATTGCCGGCATTAGCGGAGGAGTCTCTTTTTTAATGGCGTCAAAGTTTCAGAATGACATGGCTGTTTCAGACAGTTTCGGCAACAATGTGCATACCGTTGCCATTTCGGCCAATTCAGGATTACAAACCGATTTTACGCTTGCAGCAGAACAAAGCATAAACGCGGTGGTGCACATCACCTCAAAATCGACCAGAACCGTCAATCAGGTTGATTTGTTTGAATATTTCTTTGGTTTTCAAGGGCAATCTCCTGCACGTGTTCAGCCCCAACTTGGTTTTGGATCGGGCGTGATTATTTCATCTGACGGATATATTGTCACCAACAATCATGTCATCAAAGGAGCCGATGAATTGGTTGTCACCCTGAATGAAAAAACCGAGTATCCGGCAAAAGTCGTTGGGAGTGACCCAAATACAGACATCGCATTGATCAAGATTGATGCCAAAAACCTACCCATCATTCCATTTGGCAATTCGGACGATCTGAAAGTAGGAGAGTGGGTTTTGGCCGTTGGAAATCCGATGAATTTGACTTCAACCGTGACCGCAGGGATTGTCAGCGCAAAAGCAAGGAATCTCGGCATCATTGATTCAGAAAAACAACAGGACAACCCCTTCCAACAAAGACGGATGAACCAAACGCAAAGCAGCATGAGCCTGGAATCTTTTATTCAGACAGATGCGGCCGTAAATCAGGGAAATAGTGGTGGTGCTCTGGTGAATTTGAAAGGAGAATTGGTTGGCATCAATACAGCCATCATCTCACAGACCGGGTCCTATTCTGGTTACTCATTTGCCATTCCTGTGAATATAGTGGCCAAAGTTGTCAACGATATCAAGCAATTCGGACAGGTTCAAAGAGCCATGCTTGGCGTAGGCATCAAGGACATCAACAGCAGCTTCGCTTCAGAAAAGAAAATCGAAGTACAGGATGGTGCTTATGTTGAAAGCGTTTCGGACAGAAGTGGCGCGATGGAAGCGGGCATCAAAGAAGGCGATATCATCAAAGCCGTGAATAATAGGAAAATTAAAAGTTCGACAGAGCTTCAATCCCTCATTGCGACTTTCAGACCTTCTGACGTCGTAACTGTCAGCGTTCTACGTGATGGTAAAGTGAAAGATATCAAAGTAACGTTGAGAAATGTGAGGGGAGGCAAAGAAACCCTGAAAAACTCCAAAATGGACGACTTAGGGGTCGCATTTAAGAACCTGAGTGCTGAAACCAAACGTTCACTCAACATTGGAGCCGGGGTTCAGGTGGCAGGCGTTACCGATGGTAAATTCAAAAATGCAGGTATCAGACAAGGGTATATCATTTTAAAGGTGAATGGCGTACGCATGGAGTCTGTGGAACAATTGGAAAAAATGATCGAAGACGTTACAAACAATGTCACAGCTGAAAATTCCATATTGTTTATAACTGGCTTGTATCCGAGCGGAAGGATCACTCCCTATGCCATCGATTTGAGTGAATAATTCAATAGGGGGGGGCATCTGAAAGATTATTTCTTTAGATGCAACCCCTATTTCTTTTTCGAGTTTTTTGTTATACCTTTGCAGACTATATTTCAAACTGCATGAGACAGCTAAAAATTACCAAATCCATCACGAACCGCGAGAGCGCTTCTTTGGACAAATACTTGCAAGAGATTGGTCGAGAGGAACTTATCAAAGTAGATGAGGAAGTAGAGTTGGCACAACGTATTCGTCAGGGTGATCGAGCTGCACTGGAGAAACTGACGCGTGCGAATCTTCGTTTTGTCGTTTCCGTAGCCAAACAATATCAGAATCAAGGATTGAGCCTGCCGGATTTAATCAATGAGGGCAATTTGGGCTTGATTAAAGCTGCAGAGAAATTTGATGAAACCAGAGGTTTTAAATTTATTTCTTATGCAGTGTGGTGGATTCGTCAATCCATCCTTCAAGCGTTGGCTGAACAATCCCGTATTGTTCGTTTGCCCTTGAATCAGGTTGGTTCATTGAATAAAATCACCAAAGCCTTCTCAAAATTTGAGCAGGAACATGAACGCAAACCTTCACCCGAAGAATTGGCTGAAGAGTTGGATATTCCTGTAGAAAAAATTGCGGACACATTAAAAGTATCCGGCAGACATATTTCTGTGGATGCGCCTTTTATTGAAGGTGAAGACAATTCATTGCTGGATGTTTTGGTCAATGACGATGCACCCGTAGCCGATAGATTGTTGATGAACGAATCCTTGTCCAAAGAAATT
>CAYYJF010000037.1:0-11788 GCA_964472175.1 uncultured Bacteroidales bacterium
CCCTCTTGCACCTATTCTCACAGTGCTCCTGGCATGTTGCTCACCAACGCTGTCACGCACAAATGTTAATTTCTTTGAATCTTGAGAACAAAATGGCACAGGATTGTTCACAACCATAAAACCATTCTTAATATTTCGAAAGGGAAGGACAGCCCGACACAGGGAGCTTCACTTTCCGTGTAACCTAATCATTTTTATAGTAATCGCCAAAGGCTTTCAAAACGTCCTGATGGTAGCTCAAAAAACGACTGTTATCCTTGAAAATCTGTTGAATTTGATTGATCGTTTTCAAGTTATCCGGATAGTTTTCAAGCTTAAACAAATCTGCAGAAATGCCATTCTTTAAATGAACGATGTCAAAAATCACCTGCGTGCCATAGAAAAGATACGTCTTTAAAGAAATTAACGAGCGATAATTCGTCCAATTATCGGCATTAAAAGTCACGCTTGAAATCAAATCAGTGCCTATCTTATTAAATTCCTTTAAAAGGTTATCGGCACTTCCATTTTTTGATTTCAGTTCATCCATCTGATGCAGCAATCCCAAATCGGTTTCCTTAAAAATCATCGCTGAACCATACAAACCATTGGGCAAGTCTGAAATTAAGTATTTTTCAAGGCGTCCCAATGTAGGGTGATTTTTCAAATAAACGTTTATGAAAATGGATTCCACAGTCATTGCATCCACCTCAAAAAAAGTTTTCTCAATGGGATTCCTCATCCCTATGAGAAACAATTGCTGGTTGTTATAATAGTCGTAAGCGCTTTGAAATGTATTGATGATGATGGCATAGACCAAAGTGGGGAACTTTTTGTATTTATCTACCACAAACTTTCCATATGATAGTGAAATGTTTTTTGTATCATTTACCAAAATATTGAATGTTGCACAGCCAAAAAAATCATCATTCAACGCAGGATCATACACAATGGGCAATTCCTTATTGGCAATCTTCTTTTTTACAAACTTATAATGGCTCGCCAAAGTCTCGTTTTGCTCCTTTGAATTTGTAATCACGGAGTCAAGATCCAAGAGTATCTTATCAAACTCCATCTCAAACTTTTTCAATTCATTTCTGTCGTTCGACTGACATAATCCAATTTGAAATAGCAGCAGAAAAGTTACCAGCATTGAAATTTTTGTATGCATCCGGTGTGAATTTATTTTGTTACTTACAAATGTATATTTTTTTGGATTACATTACGCCATGTTGACAATTTGCAAAACTGTTGACAGAAGTGAAACTTTCGCGTTCAAACCATTTTGCCCTCGAGAATCGCTATCTTTGGGTAAAAATAGTTTGAGCTTTGTAAAAACTGCCGAGATGAATCAACAAACGAAACGAACAGAACAAAACGACCGCTTTGCCAAATACGTAGGCATGGAACTGATAGAAGCCAGAGATGGGTATGCCGTTACCCAACTCGACATCAAAGACTTTCACTTCAACGGCCTTGACCGCGTGCATGGCGGCGTGATTTTCACCCTGGCCGACTATGCTTTTGGAGAGGCATCTAATTCCGAAGGTTTTTCTACAGTTGGGCTCAATGTCGGCATTACCTACTTTAAGTCGCCCTCAGGCACCTTCATTCGTGCCATTGCCGAAGAAATCAATGCCCAAAACAAAATCTGCGGATATCAGGTGCGGGTACTCGACGAAGACGGTTCGCTCCTGGCTCTGTTCAACGGATTGGGTTACCGGAAACGCCTTGAAACCCTTTGACCTTTTCAATCAAATAGAAGAATACCTATGAGAACACTCCTTTTTCAAATCATATTGGTGATGACCATACTTACATCACAATCGGTTGTCGCACAAACTGTACAAACAGCACAAACAACCCCAACCTCCAAACCTGAACAAAACGACAAGAGCGTATACAAAGATTTTAAAACCGAACACCTTTGGAATGCAAAAGTGAAAATCTCGCAAATGATCAACGTGGGGAAAAGCAAATACGGCACCCGTAGGGTCATCCCCATTACCGGAGGCACGTTCGAAGGCTCCAAAATAAAGGGCGTGGTCTTACCCGGAGGTGAAGACTGGCAGCTTGTCCGGCCTGATGGTGATACCGAACTGTATGCACGTTACCTTCTCAAAACGGAGGATGGTGTTGTGATTCAGGTGACAAACCGTGCATTGATGCATAGCTCGTCCACTGGTTTTTACACAAAATCGGTCATTGATTTGGAAGCGCCCATCGACAGCCCCTATGAATACCTCAACCATGCCATTATTTTAGGCACACTCGAGATGCCAATGCTCAAGCAGGGTGAAGACCCTTACGTCATCATAGGCTTCTACAAAGTTTTGTGATTGCATGAAGTCCTGTTGAATTTTTGCAAAACTGTTGACAGAAGTGTAACTGTCTACCCGAAGAAGCCTCGACAGCCCGACACTGGCAGTTACACTTCCCCACCACCCACAGCAAAATGAAGACATAAAAAAAGCAGCCACCTCAAAACGAATTTTGAGGCGGCTGCCCAAACTAAACAAACAAAAAATAATATCTTACGCCTGCGAAACAGCCACAGCGACTGCAACAGATGCACCAACCATAGGGTTGTTACCCATTCCAATCAAGCCCATCATTTCGACGTGAGCAGGAACAGATGAGGAACCTGCGAACTGAGCGTCGGAGTGCATGCGACCCATGGTGTCGGTCATGCCATAAGAAGCGGGACCTGCAGCCATGTTGTCCGGGTGCAAAGTACGACCCGTACCACCACCGGAAGCAACAGAGAAATATTTTTTACCCTGCTCGATACATTCTTTTTTGTAGGTACCTGCAACAGGATGTTGGAAACGAGTCGGATTGGTGGAGTTACCCGTAATGGAGACATCAACACCTTCGCTGTGGAAAATAGCCACACCTTCACGAACATCGTTCGCACCGTAGCAATTGACTTTGGCACGATCACCCTTTGAATAAGAAATGCGCTGTACTTCTTTCAATTCACCGGTAAAGTAATCGAAATCGGTTTCAACATAGGTAAAGCCATTGATGCGGGCAATGATTTTTGCAGCATCTTTACCCAAACCGTTCAGGATAACGCGGAGAGGTTCTTTGCGCACGCGGTTGGCAGACTTGGCAATACCAATGGCACCTTCAGCAGCAGCAAATGACTCGTGACCGGCCAGGAAAGCAAAGCATTTTGTTTCTTCGCGAAGCAACATGGCAGCCAGATTTCCATGACCGATGCCTACCTTGCGGTCGTCGGCAACAGAGCCCGGAATACAGAAAGACTGCAAACCTTCACCCAAAGTTGAAGCAATTTCGGCAGCATTGGTTTGACCGCGCTTGATGGCAACAGCAGCACCAACGATGTAACTCCACATGGCGTTTTCAAAAGCGATGGGTTGGATGTCTTTGACCAATTGGTACACATCAACACCTTTCTCATCACATATTTTTTTGGCCTCCTCGATGGAAGCGATACCGTTTGCATTTAAAAATGCATCAATTTGTTTGATTCTTCTATCGTAACTTTCAAATAATGGCATGGTTTGTTCCTCCTATTCTTTACGTGGGTCAATAACTTTAACAGCGTCTTCCATGCGGCCATATTTACCGGAAGCTTTTTTCAACGCTTCACCGGCATCCATACCAGTTTTGATCATATCCATCATGCGACCAAGGCTGACAAATTCATAACCAATGATTTCGTTGGTGTCGCTCAAACCGATTTTGGTGATGTAGCCTTCGGCCATTTCCAAATAACGGGGACCTTTGGCAACAGTACCATACAAGGTACCGGTAACACCTCTCAAACCTTTTCCAAGGTCTTCCAGGCCGGCACCGATGGGCAAACCACCTTCAGAGAAAGCTGTTTGGGTACGTCCGTACACGATTTGCAAAAACAATTCGCGCATGGCTGTATTGATGGCGTCACAAACCAAGTCGGTGTTCAATGCTTCCAAAATGGTTTTTCCGGGAAGAATTTCTGAAGCCATCGCTGCAGAGTGGGTCATACCCGTACATCCGATGGTTTCAACCAATGCTTCCTGAATGATGCCTTCCTTGACGTTCAACGTCAATTTGCAGGCACCCTGTTGGGGAGCACACCAACCAACACCGTGGGTTAAACCCGAAATGTCTTTTACTTCCTTGGCTTTGACCCAACGACCTTCTTCAGGTATTGGAGCCGGGCCATGATTTGCGCCTTGAGCAACGCAGATCATACCTTCAACTTCATGTGTAAAACTCATCACTTAAAGATTTTTTAAATTCAGATATGTTGTATGAAAATTCTCCAAAATTCGGATGCAAAGATAAGCATTTTGAGCTCTTTTCAAATCATCGGAGACAAGGTTTCTCGACCAATTTAAAAAGAGCTCAAAAAAAATTTCAATAAGACTGAATCGGAACGAAATCGATTATTTCATCTGACTTTCCGGTGCACCCAAATATGTACGTTTCAATCCGCCCATATCCAACATGATTTTTTGGAAAACAATGGCCGGATCCAACACACGAATGCGTATGGTGTGTTCACCGGCTTGTTTCACACTCAGATCGATGTTTGTTTCAATGATTCTATCAGACTGCCATCTGCCCAGTTCGCCACGATAATGACCGTTCATATTGATGGTTTTTTCAGGACCGCCATCGATGGACACGGCAAATTTCAAACCCTTGTTGGAGTTGAAGTTCAAAGTGGGTGAAGTCAGGACTTTCAATTTGAAGTCGCCGGTGGTTTTCAAATCAACTTTATACTCCAAATAGACGTTGGCATCGGGCATTTCCGTGACCGGAGTGGTGGTTATGGCCGATTTTGTTTTGCCCAAATCCGGGATGACCACCCAGGAAACTTTGGCACCGTTGTTGGCTTTGAAGTAGTTTTCGGCTTCGATCGAGACATAGCCGTCGTTTTCAACAAATATTTTGGATTTGTTTTTGGCTTTGACATACTCCACTTTGGGTCTGTTGTTGGGCGTATTTCTGGGTTCCTGCCAGCTTCTGTAACCGATGCGTACCTGATCCATCATGTGTGCCCATTTGCCATTGGCCATTTCTTTGTTGTAATGGATGGTGAGCAGCGAGTCGCGTTTGTAGCATTCAATCACTTTGTCTGCCCATTGGTTGGCGGCTTCATCATTGGCGAGTGCCAACTTTTTATTCATGGCCAGGGCGTAGTACATTTCATACAAATTGGCACAGCCATTGATGGGGAACAACACCAACTGATCGAAAGCATCGCGCGATTCGACCGGCATCAGATTGTACAAACGCAAGGCATCGGTCAACAAGGACACATAGTCGTTTCTGACCGTTTCGAATTCGTTGTAGTTTTCCAGGCTATACGTTCGGTCGTTGAGCAGTTCGGGGGTGATGCGGTGATTGTATTTGGTGTACAAATTGATCATGCGCGCAGCTTCTTTGGCATATTTAGGGCCGAATTGCTGTACACACCATTGCACTGTATGATTGTACAAATTGCTTGGGTTGAATTGATTGGGATTCCAGGCCATGTCCAGGAAGAAGGAAATGGGATATTCCATGGGTTTCAAATCGCCGACATTGACCACCCAGATGCGGTCAACACCATATTGATAGGTCAGGTTCATTTGTTCCCAAACGCGTTGTATCTGGCTCACATTGATCCACTTGGAGTTTCTTGGAGCACCCACGTAATCGAAGTGGTAGTACATGCCGTAACCACCTGCGCGTTTTGGGGCTGTCAATTCAGGCAGTTTGCGCACATTGCCCCAGTTGTCGTCGCAAAACAACAAAGTAACATCGTCGGGCACACGCATGCCTTCGTCGTAATAATCCTGTACTTCTTTGTACAAAGCCCAGACTTGTGGGGTTGCTTCAGCTTTTTTTCCGGTTACCTCTTCAATGATTTTACGCTGGTCTTTCACGATGGTTTCCAGCAAACCAATGTTGGCCGTATGGCTCATGGGTTCGTCACCATCGCCCCGCATGGCCAGGGTGACCACGGTTTCCCAGTTTTTGGCGCGCTCGATGCCAATTTTCCAGAAATCGCGCAAGCCTTCTGCATTGGTGTTGTAGTCCCAGGCTTTTTTGTTGCCGAATTTATGCCATTCTTGTTGCGATCTGGCCATGGGTTCGTGGTGGGAAGTACTCATGACAATACCATAGTCTTCAGCCAGTTGGCCGTTCATGGGATCGTCGGTATAGAAGGCGCTGCCCCACATGGCCGGCCAAAGGAAATTGGCTTTCAAACGTAAAAGCAGTTCAAATACGTTTTCATAGAATTGGTGGTTGAACCCACCAAAGGTGGCTTTGCTCCAGCCACTTAGTGCAGGTGCTTCATCGTTCAAAAAGATGCCTCTGTATCTGACAGCGGGTTCGCCTTCGGTGTAAATACCGGGTTTTATATACAGGTTGTTTTTCTTGGCCACCGGCACGTCGGCCCAGTAATACCAGGGCGATACGCCCATTTGGGCGGACAATTCGTACACACCGTAAATGGTGCCACGCTTGTCGCTTCCGGCGATGACCAAAGCAGACTCTACCCCACTTATCGGATTGCTGACCACTTGAATCAGGTGTTTTTCTCTTTTACCTTTCAGGTCTTTGATGTCCATCTTTTTATCTTTGAAAATGCGGTCGATGGTGGCCGATTGGCCCAGTGTTCCAACGATGACGACCTGTTTTCCTGTCGTTTTTCCAGGTTTCTTGCCGCAAACACGTTCAAAATCTTCAAATAAATCTTCTACGGCATATTGTACGCCTTTGAAGTCTTTTTCATCAGATAAAACGGATACGGGTGTGCCGTCCACAATCAAAGGGAAATAGCCTTCGGCCTTTTCCGAAAATACAAACTGCTGTTTTTCAATGGCATTCACACCAAAGACAGCAGCCATCAGCAATAAAAATACAATGGTTGTCCTTTTCATGGTATTGACTATATATAAATTCTGCAAATTTTGACACTTCTACATTCAAATGGTTTACTCGAAATGCTTCGGGTATGGAAATAAAAGCTTCGGGTATAAAAATAAGTATTTCGGGTACGAAAATAAAAAAAAAGGTCTTCTCAATTGTTATTTGAGAAGACCCGATGTTTTGTGGAGTATAGCGGACTCGAACCGCTCACCTCGACACTGCCAGTGTCGCGCTCTAGCCAGATGAGCTAATACCCCGTCGTTTTGAGCGTGCAAATATACATGAAGATTTCTATCTTTGCAACAGCTTTGAGCGCTTACCAAAAAAAATATTCACATGTTGATCGTCAACACCACTTACCAAGTATCGGAACAATTTGAAAATGAGTGGAAAAACTGGGTTTTGTCCGAGTACATTCCCGAAGTGACCTCATCGGGCATGTTGGTCAACCCCGGATTTTTCAGGTTATTGATTGAAAACGAAGCCAACACCGTGAGTTATGCCCTGCAATTTCAGACCCAAAGTTTTGAAACGCTGGAAAAATGGTTTGAAAAATTTGGAACCGAACTCCAACACGGCATGAGCAAACGGTTTGACGATAAAGTGCTGGGGTTTACCACACTCATGGAATCGGTTTAAAGAGATGGCACAGGTAATTCCGCATAAAAAAGTGATCCGCGACCGCATCATTCTGGGCATTGACCCTGGTACCAATGTGATGGGTTATGGCTTGTTGCACATTCAAAACAACAAGCCTACATTGTTGACCATGGGCATTTTACAGCTTGGTAAATACGAAGACCAATACCTGAAGATGAAACGCATTTTTGACAGAACGGTGGCCCTCATTGACGAATTTCATCCAGACGAACTGGCCATCGAAGCACCTTTTTTTGGAAAAAATGTGCAATCCATGCTCAAACTGGGCAGGGCTCAGGGAACAGCCATTTCAGCCGCAATCACCAGAGATTTGCCCATCTTTGAATATGCACCGCTCAAAATCAAGCAATCCATCACCGGCAACGGCAGGGCGACCAAAGAGCAGGTCTCGGACATGCTTCAAAGGTTATTGAACATTCCCAAGGAAAGCATGCTGCCTCAACTGGATGCAACCGATGGCCTGGCGGCGGCTGCCTGTCATTTTTTACAAACCAACAGGCCGCAATCTGAAGCCCCCTGCAAAAGTTGGAAAGCCTATTTGTCACAGCATCCAGACAAGCTCAAAAAGGCCTGATCAATGGCGGGTTCACTTCAATAGCGAATCATCAGTCCGATAGAAGGCAAGACATTGCCGCCTATCACTTCCACTTTTCTGAGCTCATAGCGCGTTGGATCGGTCGAATTGGTCACCACCTGCCCGTTCACATCCAGATTGGTATAAATGGCCGGACTTTCTGTCTGGTAGTTGTAGGTATTCTGGACATCCAGATATACATTGAGCATCCACTTTTCAAAATACCATTCTTTGTCCAGACGCAAATCCAGGATGTGCGAACCCTTCAGGCGGGAAGCATTGTAGTTGTTGTAATCCGGCACCGGTTGATAGCGAATGTCCCAAACGTCCTTGCGTTCGGACAAGTTGACATCGATTGGGGTGTAAGGCGCACCGCCCACGTAACGCCAACGGGCACCGAGGGTGAGACTCTTGTCAAACTTATACGCACCCAAAACATTGGCAATGAATCTGGTATCCCAGGATGAAGGTCGGTACACACCGGAAATGTCGGTAAATTCACTTCTGAAAAGGGTCAGGGTGGTGGACATGTTGATGCGTTTTTGATCTTTCCATTTGAAGAGATATTCCACCCCAAAGGCACGTCCTTTTCCGTTTGAAACAATTTGTTCATCGCCCACCTGACCGTAATCGGTGCCCTTGCTTGCCAGGCTCACCCCTTCAGCAACGGAAAGGGCATAGCGGCTGTACTGCTTGTAGAATCCTTCCATGGTTATTTTCACCGAGGCATTGGGGTTGAATTCAAAACCGGCAACCAACTGGTCGGAAGCCGTATATTTCACCTGCTCGTTTTTGTTGACCATCACCCCTGCCGGATTTTTATAACCCAGGCTGGTATAGGCAGGTTGCAGGACATAACGCCCAGCGTTTCCACTCACAATCCAGCGTTCGTTCAGGTCGTAAGACACAGACATTCTGGGTGAGAGTTGGTTGAGGGGGTTGGCCATGTGGTGGTTGAAATTGTTGCCGCTCATGCGGAGCCCCAAAGACAAGCGCAAGCTTTCCTTAAGGTAGGTATTGGAAGCCTGCGCAAAGAGTTCATAGCCAAACAGATTCAACTTCGTGTCATAATTGAGGCTGTCAGGATTTCCCGATTGAAGTATTTGTCTGTAGGTTTCGTTGGTATAGCGGGCATATTTGGCACCTGCACCCACCAATAAACGGAAAGGCAAGGACTGAAAATCGCGTTCAAATCTGAATTTATTTTCGGCTTCATCCGACAAATAATCCTGATTCTTACCCAGCGACTCGTCGTTGTCGATGTATTTGAAGTTGTGGTTTCGCAGCATATTGCGGCTCAGCACCCAGGTGTCGGCGTGGTCTTCCGAATAATGTTTCAAGACCGAGCCGACGGCATAATACCACTGCTCATACACAGGCAGATACGACAACAAATAGCGCTGGCTTTCGCTTGGATTCTGCAAATCGGTGTTCAATACCATGCGGTCGATAGAACCAACGCCGATCACGTTCAGCACATTCTTATCGTTCAGACGGGTATTGACTTTAAATTGAAAATCGTTGTAGGTTGGTAAAAAGGGCAGTCCGATAAAATCGAAGAGGTATTGCAGGTACGACTGTCTGGCCGAGGCGATGAAGGTGGTTTTCTGGCTCAAAGGCCCGTCCACGGTGACGCCTGCATCGGACGAACCAATGGTAAATGCGGCATGCACCCTGTCTTTGTCGCCGTTGCGCTGTTTGATATCGAGCACTGAGCTCAGGGCATTGCCCCGATTCACAGGAAAAGCGCCGGAAAAGAAGTTGATTTCACGCACAAAATCGGGATTAAAAATACTGACCACCCCACCCGAAGAGCCTTGTGTGGCAAAGTGGTTGATGATGGGGATTTCGATTTCATCCAAAAAGAAGACGTTTTCGGAAGGACCGCCGCCACGTACAATCAGGTCGTTGCGTTGGGGACTGGTGGGACCAACTCCTGGCAAAGTTTGAACCGACTTGGACACATCCCGATTGACTCCTGCCGTCTTTTCAAGCTCCTGAACACCAATCTTTTGAAACGAAGTCGGACTACCAATCTTCGCAAATTCAAACGTTCGGGCAATCACCACTTCTTTCAGCTGTTGCGGTTTTTCCACCAAGCGGATGTCCAAATACACATTTCGGTTTCCCTGAACATGGACTTCGGACGAAGCCATGTTCTCAAAGCCCAACAGCGTAAGTTTGAAGGTATAGAAACCGGGGGGCAGACTAAATTCAAAGCGTCCCAGAGAATCGGTATAACTTTTCATATTCAGACCTTCCACCTGAACCGACACGGCTTCGAGCGGTTCATTGGTGGTAGCATGGAACACCCTGCCGTTGGCCGTACCATTTTGAGCGAATGCTGTTTGTGCCATCAGCAGCACAAAAAAGGCTACGAGATACCATCTTTTCGTTTTCATATTACCTTATTTTTATTTTTTCACACGCAATCATCACTTTTTTCTCATTGGCCCAGGTGGTTGCAAACAAATAAATGTTACCTCCATCCTGAATGCCCAGTCTTTTGCGCAAAGCATCGACCGATTCGGGAAAATTCCGAACAGTTAGATTGGCTTTGGGTTGTTTTCCAAGCACTTGTTTCACTTCTTTGGATTGAACCGAAAAATGGGTGGTGATCTCAAAGGCCCGTCCCGGAAAATCGGGTATCAACCGATCGGAAGTGTACAAATGGGTGTTGGGGTGTAGTTTTTCGACCTGATGACGAACCGACAGCACATTGAACGCACCGGATTTGAGGAGGGCGGCATTGGGTTCGTACAGGTACGACTTGAGTTGTGTGGCATACACAGGTCTGGCTGATGCTTCTTCGTCCAGCGTAAATTCAAAGATTGTATCTTCGTGATTTTGACGCAATTGTGCTGCAAACAGGCGAATAGGCCCTTCGATGCGGTTTTTGTCCAATAAAAACAAGAGTTCCTTGCATTCATTTTCAACAGCAACAATGTGGATTTCTCTGGTTTCCGGCAGTTGTCTGAGGGCGGCCCGTATGTCGAGCATGGGCGACATCTTGATCATGACAAACCTGCCTTTTTCAAAAAGTTGGTCTTTGATGTCCACCACGTTGGGTTCGCAATCGCTCAAAGCCACCACTTTTCCGCCATGGGCATTTCTTCTTGCCGGATCCAAATACACCAGATCAAAAACTGTGGACTGATCGTGAAGCCATTCCACTCCGTCCTGATTGAGGCATTCGGCTTGGTTGAAGCCCAGTTGAGCCACGTTGTGCCGGACACATTCGAACAGGGCTGTGTTTTTTTCGACATAAACGGCTTTGGGCAGGTCGTGGGACATGAAGTAGAAATCCACGCCAAAGCCGCCGGTTAAATCGACCAGCGATTGGACACGATCCAAACGATTCAGGAGTTGGGATTTATACCTGGCAGTGCTTTCGGAAGAGCACTGCTCCATGGATAACTTGGTGGGATATAAGATGTTGGGATTGTCCGACCAGGTCGGTATTTTCACCGCCGCATCGCGCATGCCTGAAAGTTGATCCAACACTTTTTTGGCATCCAGGGTGGGATATTGGCGCATTCGAAGCGCCAAAGATGGTACATCCGCACCTTTGTGCTGTACCACGAATTCATATTCTTCCTTTGTCAACCCAACCATCATTATAAAGCATTCGTTACATTCGATCCTCAATCTTATTTCAAATCCGGAAGAAAATACGTTGTTTTCGTTACATTTGCA
>CAYYJF010000037.1:11888-18935 GCA_964472175.1 uncultured Bacteroidales bacterium
AGGGACATCAGCTTTGGCATTCCGAATGCCATCAAATTGATTTATCCCGATTTGCCCATCGTGGTACTGACACCATTTTCCAAGGAGGTTTCAACGTATATGGAAAAGGCCGATCTTTCTGCCGTCGATTTTGTGTTCAGTTGGTTGGGAAATGCCGACTTATTGCTGGCCATCATCAAACTGATTGAAGATAAAATGAATGTAGATCAGGACATTGATTCTGTGGGTGTTCGCATCATTCTGGTGGTGGAAGATTCGGTTCGGTTTTATTCGTCCATTCTGCCAAATTTGTACAAATTTGTCTTGGAACAATCCAGAAACTTTGCCACAGAAGCGTTGAATGGCCACCAACAAATGTTGCGGATGCGCGGCCGGCCTAAAATTTTACTGGCCAGAGATTATGAGGAGGCCAAATCTCTTTTTTATAAATATCAGAAAAATATGTTGGGGGTGGTTTCCGACATCAGTTTCAACCGAGCCGGTTCAAAAGACAGGGAAGCCGGGCTTCGGTTTTGCAGAAAAATCAGATCGGTGGACGAAAACATGCCCATTTTACTCAATTCATCCGACACCAACAACAAAACATTGGCTTATGAATTGAAAGCCGGATTTATCGACAAAGCATCCAAAACTTTTCCGCAAGAACTCAGGCAAACGCTCACCGACAATTTTGGATTCGGCGACTTTGTCTTTAGTGATTTATACTCCGGAAATGAAGTTCTGAGGGTACGCAATTTAAAGGATCTGCAGGAGAATATCTTTACCATTCCTGACGACTTGTTGAACCACCACCTCCACCGCAACCACATTTCAAGGTGGTTGTACTCCAGGGCCATGTTCCCTTTGGCAAAATTTTTAGAAAGCATCCATATGGAGGATTTCGACAGCATCGATGAAATTAGAAAAGTCATTGCAAATGCCATTGTGATATACAGAAGAACCAAAAATCAGGGAATCATTGCTGAATTCAAACGCGACCGATACGACAAGTTTTCAAACTTTGTGCGCTTTGGTGAAGGTTCACTCGGCGGAAAAGGCAGAGGTTTGGCCTTTATCGACTCCATGATCAAGCACAATGAGTCGCTCAACGACTTTGAAGGCATCAATGTGTGTATTCCCAAAACACTGGTATTGTGTACAGAGGTGTTCGACCAGTTTATGGATAACAACGACCTCTACCCCATCGCTTTGTCCGATGCTTCGGACAAAGAAATTCTGAACATTTTTCTGGAATCGCATTTGCCCGATGGGTTCAACGACAATTTGCGTACCTTCATTCAAGTGGTGGGAAAACCCATCGCCATCCGCTCGTCAAGTTTGCTGGAAGATGCCCATTATCAGCCATTTGCAGGAATCTATTCCACCTATATGATCCCTTTCGACAGCGACATCGAAAAAACGCTGCAATGGTTGAAGTATGCCATCAAAGGGGTGTACGCTTCGGTGTTCTTTCAAAACAGCAAGGCCTACATGAAGGCAACGGCCAACATCATTGATCAGGAAAAAATGGCCATCATTCTGGAAGAGGTTTGTGGCAACTCCTACGGGAACAGACACTACCCAACGTTTTCAGGTGTGGCACGTTCCTTGAATTACTACCCCATTGGGCATGAGAAACCGGAGGACGGCATTGCCAATGTCGCCCTGGGATTGGGTAAATACATTGTGGACGGGGGCACCACCCTGCGTTTTTCGCCCAAGCACCCGCACAGTGTGCTGCAAATGAGTTCTTTGGATTTTGCGCTCAAAGAAACGCAAACGCATTTTCTGGCCTTGGATTTATCCTATAAAAATGACATCATCAGCACGGACGATGGACAAAACCTATTGAAAATCAATGTTCAGGATGCGAGTGAAGACGGTACTTTGGATCAAATTGTGTCCACTTACGACCCCAACGACCAGATGCTGCTGGACGGCATTTGGGGCAAAGGCAGAAAAATTGTTTCCTTCGCCCACATTCTTCAAAACAACACGTTCCCCCTGGCACTGATTTTGGAAAGAGTGCTGCATGAAGGACAGAAGGACATGGGCAGGCCCATAGAAATTGAGTTTGCCGTTGAACTGACTCCGGATGAAAGTGGGCGTAAAACCTTTTATCTGCTACAAATACGTCCCATTGTGGATGCCAAGGCTTCTTTGGATGAAGATTTGGATGCCATTCCCAAAAAAGATTTGCTCCTGTACACTCAAAACGCATTGGGTCACGGTACGGACAATGAGCTGTATGATTTGGTTTTTGTCAAACCGGAATCGTTTCACGGCAGCAGAAATCAGCTCACGGTGTATGAAATTGAGAAAATCAACAAGCAGTTGACCAACGAAAATCGGGGTTACATCCTGATTGGGCCCGGCCGATGGGGATCGAGTGATTCCTGGTTGGGCATTCCTGTGAAATGGCCGCAAATTGCCTCTGCCCGCCTCATCGTGGAAGCCGACTTAACATCCTACCCCATCGATCCGAGTCAGGGTACGCATTTCTTTCAAAACCTCACCTCTTTCGGGGTCTGTTATTTCACGGTTGGGAGAGAAACATTCGGCAACTGGTGCGACTTTGACTTCATCCAACAACAACCGGCTGCGTTTGAAAACGACTACATCAAACACATTCGTTTTGAAAAACCCTTGGTGGTAAAGGCTGACGGACAGAAAAACATTGGCGTGGTGCTCAAACCTCACTGATCTAAGGATGGAGGTTTTTGGCACCGCTGATTTCGGTTGAAATCTCACCCAGGCCGCCCATGGATAGGTGCACGCCTGTGTACACCCGAACGAAGTGAATTTTTTCGAGTACAACTGCGTTGCCTTGTGCATCCCTGGCCCAATCCAAATCAAATCCGCAAAGATCTGAGTCATTGGGCTGATTGTCAACGTATCCCCATGGCAGGTTTTTATAGACCCAAAAACCGGAAGCAGATCGTTCGGCATTGGCGGCCAACAAACTACCTGTCCAAACCACGGAATCGCCTGCCCATTTGGGATATTTTCTTTTCAACATCCCACCCGAACCCTGATTGTCTGTCCAGCGGATGCTGTCGCCTGCCACCAACGGACGGTAATACACCAATCGGTAGCCCTTTTTGGTGGTATTCGATGCAAACTCAGAACCTGCCAGCTCAAACCAGGCATCATCGGGCAAACCGTTCTTGTTTTCATCCACGGAAACTTCCACGATACCGGGTTCTGACGACCCGGAAAAAGCATTGCCAAAGATTTTAAAGTCGATGCCTTCACGGTTGTGGACCAACGAATCGAAACCAAAGGTGATGCTGCCACCATAACCTCCGAGCGAAACCAAATTGCCACGCAACTGCTGGAGCACCCGATGCAGGTAGTCTGCTTTGGTTTCACCCGAAACATCTTTTGGATATACGCCGACAAACTGTCCGGGTGCCGGCGAAAAATCGAAGACGCTGGCAATGCCGTCGGGGATGGTTGCCGTGGTATCAGGCTGTTCAAAGGGATCGGGGTTGAAATCGGGTATGGACATACAGATGGATGGATTGTTGCCTACTTGCCGGATTCGGTACAAAAGCTGGCCGCTTGTGTTGAAACACAACACGTCGCCAAAGGTTTCAAACCCATGGGCATCTGTCATGTAAATCAATCGGTTTTCTGGATCTGCATCAATGCCGTAGGGGGTTTCCAAAAGGGTTCCGTCCGTTATAAACTGCTCGTTGTCAACCTCCTTTGACACCAAATCAAACACCCCAATTTGATTTTCGCC
This sequence comes from uncultured Bacteroidales bacterium, assembly GCA_964472175.1. Lineage (GTDB taxonomy): Bacteria > Bacteroidota > Bacteroidia > Bacteroidales > UBA1402 > UBA8389. The sequence goes on from CAYYJF010000037.1 coordinate 15,616, forward strand.
CGATTTTTCGTTCCAATAATAATAGTAGGCCTTTTCATCCAAAATGCAGCATTTGGTGACGGCCATTGGGTAGACTTGAGAAACCACGTCCTGCTGCGCATCAATACAGACCCATGTGCCCGATTCAGCGGCATAATCGCCCCGAACCGAGACGTAAACATGTCCCAGATTGTCGGATACGATGCATCCGGGATTGAGCCCGACTTCGATCTTTTTAATTTCGGCAAAGGACTCGATGTCCACGACTGAAACCGAATTGTCGTAACTCAAGCCGGAGTTGAAGTCCAAACCGCCTGAATTGCTCACGTAGAGTTTGCCGTTGGAGGCGGTAATGCCATCGGGATTTCGACCTGCCTGAACAGTGGCTTCCATGTCCAATGTCGCTGTATCAACCCTGACCACCGATCCATCAAAGCAGCAGACATAGGCTTTGTCGTTCCAAAAGGCAAGGCTCCTGGGTTGTTTGTTTTTGCCGCTGACCACAAAGGAAAGCTGGCGGATGGATTTTCCGGTGACGGCATTCAAAACTTCCAGTTGGCCAGAACCGTTGACAATGACATAGAGTTTGGAACCATACCGCTTCAAATCATTGCCTGTATCGCCCATTTTTCGACCGTTGGCTTGTTGGAAAAAATCGGAGATCAGTGTTTTCTTTTGCATGTCAAAAACAGACAAGGTGCTGTTATTCAAAGACAAACGCCCTTCACAGAGCACCATCAAACCGCCAACGCCTTCTATCGAGCTGTTGTCTTGGTCGATGTCAATGGAATGCATGTCGTCACAGGAAGTCAGGCTTCCCAGAAGCAATGCAAACAAAATCAGGATATTGCCAGTATGGTTTTTCATGCGTTCATTAAATTTGAATTTGTAAAATGGTTCGAAACGACCTGCCAGGCATGGGAAAGTTGCGCACGATGTCGTACGATGCGTTCCACAAATTCTGGATCTCACATTTGATGGATCCGCGCCATTTGGATTGTTTGAACGGATAGGTCAGGGAGAGCTGATGTTCCTGATAGCCGGGGATATCGTTTTCAGCCAGGTTTTGGCCGGACACATATCGGTGCCCTGAATACACCACATTGTAGCCCAGCTCCATCACGGGACAGCGCAACGATGTGCGAACAGAACCGTAAACCCTTGGTGCATAGGCTAATTGATGTTTATAGGTCGAGGCATCTGGATTGCTCACGTCCAGGGCTTTTTGATAAGAATGATTCCAGGTGATGCGAACATCGGTTTTTTTGGACAAGGTCTGAATCAAACCCAAGGTGGCATCCAGGCCCTGAATTTGGGCTTCTCCCACATTGGTCATGCTCCAGACAAAAAGGTTTTTGGTGGGGACAGCCTGAATTTTATCCAGGATGCGGTTGTGATAGGCATCGAGCGACAGGTATGGATGCAAACCCGTCCAAAGCGGTTTGGCATGCAGCACCACACCCAGATTCCATTGGTGGGCTGTTTCGGGTTTCAAACGGGTATTTCCAACGGCCGTATAGTACAAATCGTTGAAGCTGGGCATGCGGAAAGACGATTTATAGAACAGCTTGAATTGCAGATTTTTATATTCTTCAAACGGCTGATACAGGACATGAAACCAGGGCGAAAGTCGGTGTGTATCATGGGCTTGCGCACCCAACTGTGTCTGTTCCCAGACATTCGATCCGAGCACGCCTGCTGAGGTCTCCAGTCTATCGGCTGCATATTTCAAGCCCAGATGTCCGAGCAGGGTATTTCTCACCGGAAAGGGGAAACGGTTCATGTTACTCGTCATGGTGTTGTGCGCTGCATCTACGGAAATCGAAAGTTGCAGCGGATCTGTCAATTGGCTTTCCATCACCAGCGAGGTATAGGCTTCGCGCTGATCGTAGTTGTAGTCTTCTTTACCGGTCGAACCCAGGTAGTCGGGGTTGAGATACCGCATCTTAGAGACCTGATATTTCCCCAAGAATTTCCACGAGCCCTTCCAGGGGTGTCGGCCTTCCACCCGGCCTTGCACGAAGCCGTTATTGTCCCAGAGTTGTTGGTTGGAATGGGTGTTGTACAAGAGAATGGCTCCGGGCAATTGCTTGTCGGACTGGTTGTAAAAAGCCTTGACATCCCATTGCAGCGTGGGTGTCCATGCCCCGGAGACATTGGTTTCGACCGTCAGGGCTTCGTTGGCATTGTTGGATCTGTTGGCCATTTGATAGTGGCTGTCCGAAATCCATTCTTTATACGGAAAATCGCCTTCAGACTGAAGCCAATGACTTTGAATGTTCCAAACGGTTTTGGATCCGATTTGACTGGACATTGCGAGCTGGGCGCTTTTGGTATCAAAGGAACCATAAGTGAGGGCTGCACGGCCTTTGAAGGGTTGATTCGGAGCAAAAGTTTCCTTTTTCGACACCAATGAAAGCATGCCTGTGGAAGCAAAGGCTCTGGCTGTCTGAAACAAATCGCCACCACTGCCAATCTGATAATCCACTTGTTCAATATTCCCCAGCATGAAACGGCCAATGTCAATTTGTCCAGACTGGCAATCGGACAAGACCAGACCGTCGTAGGAAATAGCGGTATGTTGTGCGCCAAAATTTCGTACGGAAAGGGTTTTTACCCCACCCAGACCGCCGTAGTCTTTGACCAGTGCGCCAGAGAAAAAGCGCACAGCATCTGAAACTTGCTCACCGGCAATGGTTTGCAGTTGTTGTTGTGTGAGTTTTTGAGTAAAGGGGCTGGCTTGGGTCGTATCTTTTCGGCTTTGACCTTCAACGGTGACGGGTTTGATGAGGATGGGGTCGATGCTGGAAAACATCAGGGGGTTTGACACAGTCACATTGGATGCCAAAACCTCACTGGGCACTAGGAGTTCATCAGAAGCCTGGAGTACATTGGAAGCCAGGATATCATTTTGAGCCAGAGGCGAAAACCCCAGGCCGGTAAAAATAAATAATACAAGACGTTGAAACCAAATCTTACGCATTTTCAAGCCATTTTTCGGCTTTCAGCAATGAAATGCAATGCATACGGTTGGTGGGAAAACACACGAATCCGAATGTACAGCCTTTCCTCGAAAGCCATCGGTCAAATGCATGGCAGGTCTTCTGACTTGCTCCCTTTTACCACGCCTTCCCATCCTTTAGCAGGACAGTGGCTTTTTGTGGAAAATGTGTATAGAGCTTACAGCAGCGGGACTGTTCCGGACTCTCACCGGATTCCCTTTTCATCACGACCTTTTAGGTACGTGAACCAATGCGGTGCAAAGGTACACATTAATTACGCATAAAAAAACATACTTTTTTTTGCGAAAAAATTAAAATCGACTATATATTTGATCAACA
>CAYYJF010000038.1:0-3856 GCA_964472175.1 uncultured Bacteroidales bacterium
TGATTTTTTAAGAAAATTCGAACTATAAACATGATCTATTACATCTGATGTTGAAAAGATTGTAAATTTTTACAGAATCATAGCTTCTTCTCAACAGGTTTGAAATATGGCTTTCTTTATTTTGTCTTAAAATGTAACAGACAATGAAGAAGGCCATTTTTTTAATGCTGTTTGCCATGTCAATTTATAGTTCTTCCGAAAACGTATTTCAGTACAAAATTGCCCCTCCAAATCAGCCTAAAGCTAATGAACTCAAAGTTTTGAGTTGGAATATTTACATGCTTCCTTTTATTAGTTTGGTCAACAGCAATGCGAAAAGAGCCAAAATCATTGCGGAAAAACTATCAAATTCAGATTATACCATCATCGTATTTCAAGAAGCATTTAGCAGCAAGTGCCGCCAAATTCTGGCCGAAAAACTCGCCACCAATTACCCATATCAGTATGGGCCGGCCAACAAAAACAACCGTCCTTTCCGAACCAATAGCGGACTGTGGGTCGTCAGCAAAATCCCACTTTTGAAAAAAGGTGAAATCCAATTTAGCAGCTGCAAAGGATTTGATGCCGTCGCAAGAAAAGGAGCCGTTTTGTTTGAAGGCTGCATCCATGGATCAAAATTTCAATTGCTTGCAACACACCTGCAGGCAGAAAATTCACACAAATTAAGGGCACAACAATGCTTAGAAATTAAAGAGCAACTGCTGGATCCACATTACAACACGGATACGCCTCAGTTTATATGTGGGGATTTCAATATTGACATGGATGATGCACATCACTACAGACAAATGCTGTCTGTACTTGATGCCAAAAACGGCGAAATAACTGGCAATGTAAAAGTGACGTATGATGAATTGAACAACAATCTTGCCCTTAATACCAATGGGAAAAGCAGGGTTATAGACTATGTTTTGGTGAGAAATGAAGACATGATTCATAAAATTGAACGAAAAGTGCAAACGTTTTTCACCAACATCAAAGGCAAATCCACCAATTTATCAGACCATTACGCCATGGAATTCAGTGTAAGTTTTACAAGTTCCTGCTCAAATGATGAAATATATGAAACGGCCGATTTTACTTTCATTTTGATCTTTTGGGACAAAGAAAAATACGGCAACCCTCTTTTAGACAAATAGTTATTGTATAGTCTGTTTATCCACAACAATATGGTATATCCCACGTCACCAAGCTTCGCAAGCCAAACCATATTGGAGGTGATGGAATCAAAGATATCACCATGCGTTACGTAAAAACGTTTTCCAAAATGCTCAAAGGTATAATCTTTTAAAATAGAGATATTTGCAAATGAAAAAGGTGCTATATGGTCTAAAAAATCATCGTGATTTCCTCTGATGTAAACAATGTGGGTATTGTGATTTTCCATCATTTTCATGATCACTTTAAAGAAATCGGAGTGTTCTTTCTTCCATTTACCCCGGCCACTTTTTTGCAATTGCCAACCGTCAATAATGTCCCCATTCAAGATCAACGTGTGGCAATTTACGGTTTTAAGGAAAGAGGTCAATTGTTTGATTTTAGAAAAATCAGTGCCTAAATGCACGTCAGAAATGACGATCGTTGAATAAAATTTCTGATCCATAAACCGGATTTTAAACTTTTCAAAGTAACAATTGGCACATTACATGAGTAATACAATACTGTTTAGTGGCGGTGTAAAGCAACCTCATTTCAAAAGAAATCAAAAATCAATCATTTATATTAAACAGACCCTTCTAATATTCACTTTATACATTAAATAGTACATTTTATTTATTTCCATTTTAATTTTATGCATTTTTTATTGCATTTATTGAAATACAATTGTATATTTGTCCCATTAAACAACAACAACATGCTACCAACATCATGCCCAAGTTGCCACGCGCAACTGCAAGTAAAGTGCCTGAAATGCACCAACTGCGAAACCGAGGTATCGGGTTCATACGACATGCCATTATTGGCCACCCTATCTGAAGCCGATCAGGCCTTCATCCTGCGTTTTGTTAAAAGCAGCGGCAGTCTCAAAGAAATGGCTGCACAGATGAAGCTGAGCTACCCCACCGTACGAAATTTATTAAACGACATCATTGAAAAAATTGAAAGTCATGAAAAATAATACAGTCAATTTGTTGTTCAATCCATTTATTCGCATTGCCGGATGGCAAGCCTTTGGCATTGGTCTAATTGCGCTGATAATCACCGGTTTGATCGGCGCAAACAGCGAAGTCGCCTTTGATGGCGTTCTGGACATGCACCTGTTTGAAATCACCTATTTTCAATCCTTTGCCTACCTGATACTGAGCTTGGCAAGTCTGGTATTGGTCATGTGGTTTACAGGATTGATTCAGTCCAAAGGTTTCAGGTTCATTGACATTCTTGGCACCATGACATTGGCCAAAGCGCCCAATCTCATACTGGCCATTGCCGGATTCTTCACCACCGTCCCCAATCTTGACAACATTCAAAACGACCCCTTAGCAATCTTTCAGAACGTGTCCTTTGTACTCATGCTGGTCTTATCCATGGTGGTGATGATCTGGAACATCACACTCATGTATCAGGGATTGAAAATCTCCTGCAATTTGAATGGCAGCAAATTGACCGTCGCATTTATAATTGCCTTGCTTGCTTCTGAAATATTATCAAAAGCCTTGATATTTAAACTTATATGAAACAAATTCTAAGTGCAGTCGCATGCCTTGCTTTTTCGCTACAGCTATGGGCCATGGATCCAACCGGCACATGGAGTGGCAGCTTAAGCATTCAAAACCAATCCATTCGGTTTGTGTTGCACATCAAAAAAGACGGAACCAATTACTTGGCCACCATGGACAGCCCGGATCAGGGAGCCAAAGGCATACAAATGAGTCATGTCACGGTGGAAGATTCTATGTTGACGGTGGAACTGCGCATAGCCCAAATGAAATATGTCGGCAAAATGGACGACAAATCCATCAAAGGCAACTTTTTTCAAGCCGGACAGACCTTCCCACTGGTGTTGACAAAAGTACAACAGACTGTCTCTGAAAACAATACAAACCCGGTTGAACCAAACGCAGCCTATCTTGAAACAGCGGTTTCACTACAAACGCAAAGCGGGAAAATCGTGGGCACGCTAACCACCCCAAAAACCTTCAACAAAGGCCCCATTGCCATCATCATTGCCGGATCGGGTCCGACGGACAGAAATGGGAACAACCCAACCATGACCAACGATGCTTACAAAAAAATGGCCTTTGAACTCGCCAAAAAAGGCATCGCAACCCTGCGTTATGACAAAAGGGGCATCGCCGGAAGTGTTGCCGTGGTCGAAAACGAAGCCGACCTCATTTTTACAGACTATGCAACAGACGCAAAAAAATGGATTGAATGGCTGCGTCAAGACAAGCGGTTCACAAAAGTATGGATCATTGGCCACAGCGAAGGGTCGCTCATTGGCATGATAGCTGCAGAAAAAGCCGACGGATACATTTCAATTGCCGGTGCAGGCCGCCCCATTGGAGAGGTACTCAAGGAACAACTGCGCACACAGCCACAATCCATGCAAGATCAAGCAGCGGTTTTGATCGACTCACTTTCCAAAGGATTGAAAGTCAACAACACAGATCCAACACTGCAACCACTTTTCAGACAAAGCATTCAACCCTACATGATGTCCTGGCTGAAGCTCAACCCCCAAGCCGAACTCAAGAAGCTAAAAATTCCGGTGATGATTGTCCAGGGAACAACAGACATTCAAGTAACCATGGACGATGCCAAACGCCTGGCTGAAGCCAAACCGAACGCCAAACTGTTGGTGCTTGACAAGATGAACCACATCCTAAGAACGGTCGAAGGCGACAGAACGGCCAAC
>CAYYJF010000038.1:3956-14848 GCA_964472175.1 uncultured Bacteroidales bacterium
AAAACATGAAAATACTCATTCTTTGTACCGGAAACTCTTGCCGCAGCCAGATGGCTCATGGCTATTTACAATCTTTTGACAGCTCTTTACACGTTTGTTCAGCGGGCACACAAGCTTCCGGTAAACTCAATCAAAAAGCTGTTGCCGTGATGAAAGAAGCCGGGATAGACATCAGCCACCATACATCCGACCCTGTCGAGAAATACCTGGACGAAGCATGGGATTATGTCATCACCGTTTGTGGAGGAGCCAACGAAGCCTGTCCCGCATTCTTCGGACAAGTCAAACACCGCTTGCACATTGGCTTTGATGATCCAAGCCACTCCGAAGGAACAGAAGCCTTTATCTGGAGCGAATTCATTCGTGTACGCGATGAAATCAAAGAACAATTTTACAAGCTGTACCAAGAACAAATCAAACCCCAACTTTGAAACAACAGTAAAAAACAAAGACCATGCCTTCAAAAAAAAGACTCAAATTTCTCGACCGTTATTTGACCTTGTGGATTTTCCTGGCCATGTTTGTGGGTGTTTTTTCCGGCTGGATGTTCCCATCCATTGCCAACTTTTGGAACACGTTATCCTCAGGGACGACCAACATCCCCATTGCCATCGGGTTGATCGTCATGATGTACCCCCCACTGGCCAAAGTCAAGTACGAAGAACTCGGTTCCGTCTTTCGCAACACCAAAGTGCTGGTGCTGTCTTTGGTTCAAAACTGGATCATCGGTCCGGTGTTGATGTTTGCGCTCGCCGTTTTGTTGTACACTTTCTTCCCGGGTGAAAACAACGCAAACCTACCCTATGTATACGGGATTATCCTTATCGGACTGGCACGATGCATTGCCATGGTGATCGTATGGAATGATCTGGCTAAAGGCGATACGCAGTATGCAGCGGGTCTGGTGGCATTCAACAGCATCTTCCAGGTCTTGTTTTTCTCGGTCTATGCATGGTTCTTTATTGCAGTTGCTCCGGCTTGGTTCGGCATCCCTACCAGCAATGCCGTAGCGAACATCACCATTGGACAGATCGCCGAAAGTGTCATGATTTATTTGGGCATACCTTTTGCAGCAGGTTTTTTGACACGATTTATACTCATACACGTAAAAAGCAAAGATTGGTACCACCGAAAATTCATTCCAAAAATCTCTCCGCTCACACTCATCGCACTGCTTTTTACCATCGTTGTTATGTTCTCCCTCAAAGGCGAATACATCGTAAAAATACCTTTTGATGTAGTCTTGATTGCCGTTCCATTGCTCCTCTATTTTGTCATCATGTTTGTGGGTTCCTTTATCATGAGCAAAAAAGCAGGTGCCAACTATGAACAATCAACAACACTCTCATTCACAGCAGCAAGCAACAATTTTGAATTGGCCATTGCCGTTGCCATCGCTGTCTTTGGTATTCATTCGGGTGAAGCCTTTGCCGCAGTCATCGGACCTTTGGTAGAAGTGCCGGTGATGATCGGACTGGTTAATGTGGCATTTTGGTTCAGACGAAAATCTGTAAAACATTAATTTTTTCTTTTTCCCCAAAATAAAAAAGAGCAAGTCCCCTATTTTGGACTTGCTCTTTGAATATATGAAAAAGTGTAATTCGCTTTTTCGAATTGGAAAACAGCAGGATTATTCAGCTGCCAAAACAACTTTATAGCTTTTTACCTTTCCGTTGTATTCGCATTTAACCATCGCCGAACCCGTTGTGGATTGAGCTTGTTCAATGGAAATCTTAACAGCAGGATTGCTGGCTTTAGCAGTTACTTTAGGAACGGCAGTTGCAGTTGCAGATACCTTGTACTGTACTTCATAATTTGTATTGTCTGTATATCCATTGGCATTGGTCGAACGAACCGGCATGGTAGGAACGTCCACACTCTTACCATCTACACTGATGGCAACGGTCGGAGCAATGGGACGAACAATCGGTTTTTTGACTGAGCTGAAACCAAGGCCGCTCAAATCAAACAAATCTTCGCCTTCAGCACCTTCAGCGACAAGGAAGATGGCATGTTTTTTGTCCAGTTTGTCAACAATGGCAGACACATCAAGCGCAAATTTGGTCACAACCTGAGCTGCATTTGCAGGAACGTTGATCACACCCAATTTTTTGCCTTTCCAAGTTGCATTGTCCCATGGACCATCCAACCATACATTCACTTTGAATGCTTTGTTGGTCATCGGAGTCAGGAACAGGTTGAAAGCTGTTTTATTCCCCTGTTTGACACCTTCGAAAGGTTTCAAACCCAGTTGTGCTGTTTTAAGACCACCAAAACCGAAATATTTGTAACCAATGATGTTGCCGTTTTTAACTTTTGCAATCGGCATATTGTTATCCCATACATCGTATGAATCCTGCTGGCTATTGAGGTTGGTCAGGAAGCAGGCATAACCGGCTGAGTAATACTGGTATGGATCCAAACCGAAGACATGGAATCCTTCTGAAGTGACTTCAGCACCTGTATAGGCTTTACCCTGACTGTCCTTGGCCATCCAGATTTTATCGGGTGCATATGGATCAAAACCATTGATAACAACCTTACCACCATCGGCAACAGATTTTTCATCCCACTTTACAGTGACAGGAGCAACAACAGCCTGACGGGCATTTCCAAAACCTCTTGGGGGTCTGTGATAGAACACATACCATTGGTTATTGATGACTTGCAAGCTGCCATGGGTGTTGTGACCGGAATATCCGGTAATCACTTTAGAACCGTCTTCGCTCAAAACCGGACCACGTGAATCGACCAAAACACCACCGGCCTTCCAGGGGCCAAGGGGAGAATCGCTAAAGGCATAACGCAAGGTGGAGTTTGAACTTCCCACACCATATTCCGGGCCTGAGAAACCACTAAATACTGTTACGTATTTATTTCCGATTTTACGAATGGATGAAGCTTCAAAGAAATTGAATGAACCCAAATCTTCACCCGGATAGATGGCAGGATAGGTCGTTCCCTGAGGATCTCTGACAACACCATATCTGGAACTTGCCGGAATAAAATAGCCAATCACTTCCGTTCCCGGTCTGACAGAATACATGGTTTTTTGATCCAGCTGCGCTGCAGATGAGCGTTGGAAACCCCAATAACCGTAGGCTCTGAAACCGATTGAGAAATCAGGATCTTTTGGATCGGTGATTTCTTCAACAAAAATAGACGGGTCAAAACCCAAAATGCTTCCGGGCACTGTTCTGGTACCGGTTTCGTTCAAATTGATCGGTGTAAAAGGACCATCGGGACGACTGCCTTTGCACACCATGGCTTCTCTGCCTGCACCACGGCTGTGGGGAAACAAATAGTATTCTTTCTTTCCATCTTTTCCTTTCACTTCTACCAAATCGGGAGCATACATGACATCCCATTGGTTGTTGATGTTATAGGTAAAAATCGGACCTTCATCTCTCCAGCTGGTCAAATCTTCTACAGGAGCAGACCATGCACGGATGTCAGGACCACAATAGCTGTTCATACGAACATCGTGTGATCCAATGATATACGCACGGAATTTCCCGGGGTTATCCGGATCTTCAAACACGCGGGGTTCGCCGTCGGGCACGTGTTCCCACAATGGCAAATACGGGTTACCGGCCAGCTTATGGACATACTTGGTTGATTTGCCCGCTGCATTTTGGCTTTGAGCATTGGTGCTGATGACTGAGCATAATAGCATAACCGCAAACAGAATTAGATGCGACTTTTTAAAGTTAAATCTTAGGTTTTTCATTATAGATGATTTATTGCGCTTTTCACTAAAAAAGATAGAGCCAAATCTTAGAGCTTCGATGTTGAAAATGGTCAAAACGAATTAACAATTTTTAAGAATTTAAGGACTCCGTGTTCAAAGATAAAAAAATAATTTAGTGAATACTATTGAGTGTTGGGTAATCAGGTAAAATTCATTTTTTAAAACTGACCTATTTAAGGTAAATATGCTCATATTTTGCACCTTAATCGGCAGTCCGAAAATAGGTGGAACTATAGTAAGTGGACGGCAAAGGAAGAGCGTTGGACAATATTTTCGTGGAACACTTCTGACTTTGACTGGTCATTTCTTGACTTAGGGACAACAAACTACATAATAACATCTAATTAATAACTAACAGAAATGAACATTAAATACCACTTTCACCTTGTCATTTGCCTACTTATGGTATCATGTAATTCTATTAACTTAATTAATCCAGATTCTAGGGATAACCCCATGTCGAAGATTCAAAAATCTGGCGTTTCAACTGATGCAGCTTGGTTTAAAACACTATCAACATCAAAAGATCTAGTAAAAAACGCATGGATGCAATTTACAAACAATGATTTTGAATATATCAACCGTCGGTTTGGTGTTAAATTGGAAATGCAAGACCTCGAAAAACTTGTTTTTATTCCAATTCCAAGTTATCAATTAAATCCATTTAATGCTCCACCTTTTAAAACAAATGAGGACATTAAGAAAGCACTTGTATCGGATATGAATAACGCATACTATTTTGTATTAAAAGATGGTGTTCTAACTTTTGTTATGTTAATGAATTACAACAATCAGAAGTGGAAATTAAGAGAATGGTCCAGTGCAAATCCACAAATCTCAAAGAGATTTACAGAATTCTTTTTAAAAGAGAAATATCCATTTTTAACAATCCAAATATTTGACATCCACTATAGTGTTTATATTAATAAAAATGGAACACTCATTTACATTCAAGGAGATGGAAGTCTTGATCCATTTTTAAATACCGTAAGTACATTCAAATCAAATTAGTTCTTTCAATATTTCAACCACAATGAATAAACACAAATTGAGATTGCTTTTCACAATAGTTCGTTCAAAATTCAAATATGTATATAAAGTATGATTATTGGTACAGTTGTTGGTATTTCAACAACTGTCCAGAGTAGATTTGCCGCACCAGATGGAACACCATTTGATATGCGTTCTCTCCCCCCTAATGTAAAATAGTCTCCACTTACAACATAGAAAGTAGTTCAGCCTCTGCCTGCATATCAGGGAACCTCATCTGGTTCATTTTGGTTCAATTCTTCGGGAGGTGGCACTCAGTATATGTTTGATTATAGTATCAATCACCTATTGCAAAATAATTATATTATTAGAGTTCCTTAAATGAACGTACAAGAATTAAAACATAAATTAAAGAATAACATAAAGGGAGTAAACTGTCCAATATATTTAAAACACCCTTGGGATTTATTCAAGTTTAGATACATAAATTATTTTGAATTTATGTTACCTGGTGAAAGCTATTGTATTGAGGAAAAGAATAATAAATGGGAAGTGTATTATACTGAAAGAGGCACTAAATTTGATATTAAAGAGTTTTACACAGAGAATGAGGCATGCGAATATTTTTATAAATGGATAATGCAAAGAAACATAATATAAGCAATCTCTTTTTTTTAAAATAATATACTTCTCCAATGGGCATTCACAGAAATAAGACAGCCTTGAGTGCGGACAAGTTGGTACTTGTTGTGGATAAGTGATATACCATTTCACGATGTTTAATCAACAGATTAAATGGATTATCCTAAAAAATCATACCTTTGCCACCATCATTCTTATACCTTTTCTCATGAAAAGCTTGAAACGATTTTTATTCATTTCTGTAAATTTGGCCTGCTGTGTTGCGCTGTTGCAGGCACAAAACGCGCCAAAAAAATACCACACCTGGGCACCCACTCCACCGCTGGGTTGGAACAGTTGGGACATTTATGGCACCACGGTAACCGAGCAACAAATTAAAGATCAGGCAGATGCCATGGCTACGCATCTGTTGAAAAGTGGGTATAAATACCTGACGGTTGACATTCAGTGGTACGAACCAGAGTCAAAAAGTCACAGCTACAACCCCAATGCAGTATTGACCATGGATGAATACGGCAGGCTCACACCGGGACTGAAAAAATTCCCTTCTGCAGCAAATGGCAAAGGCTTCAAACCTTTGGCCGATTATGTGCATTCCAAAGGATTGAAATTCGGCATTCACATCATGCGGGGAATTCCCAGACAGGCCGTTCAAAAAAACACCCCTGTCTTTGGAACCAATGTAAATGCCAAAGACATTGCCCTGACCAATTCCAGATGTTCCTGGAATCCGGACATGTACGGCGTGGATGCCAGAAAGCCTGAAGGTCGTGCGTATTACAAATCGATCATTCAAATGTATGCTGACTGGGGTGTTGACTACATCAAAATCGATGACATTTCTCGTCCGTATGACGATATTCAGAAGGCTGAAATTGAAGCCATCAGAGATGTGATTGATGAAATTGGCAGACCCATTATTTTGAGTTTATCACCAGGAGCAACACCGGTAAGCGCCGGACCGCATGTGATGGAACATGCCAATATGTGGCGCATCACCGACGATTTTTGGGACAGATGGGGTTTGTTGCTGGCCATGTTTGAACGTCTGGATGCCTGGACACCTTACAGAGGCCCGGGCCATTTCCCCGATGCCGATATGTTGCCCATTGGCATCATTGACTTCAACCGAAAAACAAATTTCACCAAAGACGAGCAATACACCTTGATGAGTTTGTGGGCCATTGGCCGCTCTCCTTTGATTTTTGGTGGTGACATGACCAAATTGGACGATTTCACCAAAGAAATGCTGACCAATCCGGAAATGCTGAAAGTCAATCAGCAGAGTACCAACAACCGTCAAGTATCCAGAGATAAGAACTTAATTGTTTGGACGGCCGACGTTCCCAACAGCAAGGACAAATATGTAGCCTTGTTCAATGCGCAAAGCAAAGGAGACAACATCGACTTCAAGGATGCCAACTATGCAAGTCCAGTCATTTCAGGAAATGGTGGTTCTCAGAAAGTGGAGGTCTCCATTAAAGATACCAAAAAACTGGTGTTGTTTGTCAAGAATGGCGGCAATGGCAATGACTGGGATCATGTTGTTTGGTTAGATCCAGTCTTGAAAGGCCAGAAAGGAACCTTAAAACTCACGGAACTCAAATGGGTGAGCGCTACTTCGGGTTGGGGTGATGTCAAAGTCAACAGAACCTGCGACAACAAACCCATTGTACTGGATCAAGTGACCCGCGAAGGTATTGGTGCCCATTCAGAATCGACCATTGTGTACGAATTGCCCGAAGGTTATGACACATTTACAGCGACCGGCGTGGTCACACAGGACAGGGGTTCGGTGGTTTTTGGTGTTTTGGCCGACAAATCTGATGTGGCATTTGCAGAATCTGCAACCGTGGGCGTGCAACTGAAAGACCTGAACATCAAAGGCAAAGTGAAAGTACGCGATTTGTGGAGCCACAAAGATTTGGGTGTATTCGATACCAAATTCAGCAAAGAATTGCCTCTGCATGGTGCCGGACTCTATTTGTTCAGCCCGGTTCAATAAAAAAGTTGAATATTCTAAACAAAGCAAACCCCAAAAGTACAGAGGTGACTTTTGGGGTTTACTCATTTGACTAAGTAAAGGTCATTCACAAGACGTTCACGATTCTTTGGTGAGCATTCAGCAATGCTCGTGCGTAAACATATTAGGTTTTACGTGAGCATCTTATTCTACAAAAGTCCCTCTTCAAAGCGATCTATCAACGTACCGGCAATGCTCAAAGAAAGGGAATGATTGGGCAATGCACCCCTTTTAAACCACTGTGCTTCGAGCAATTCGTTGGTATCAATTTCTATTGACTGATCCAAATCGGCTTCAGCAGTAAAACCGATCATCAATGATCCGGTCAACGGCCAGGGCTGACTGTTGCTGTACCGAATGTTTCTCACATCCAAACCGACTTCTTCTTTGACTTCGCGTTTTACGGCTTCTTCCAGGGTTTCACCCACTTCAACAAAACCGGCAATCAGGGAATAGCGCCTTTCGGGTATGCTGGAATTGGTTGCCAGCAAAATGGAATCACCACTTGTAATGGCCACAATCACCGCAGGAGAAATTCTTGGGTACACAATGTTGCCGCAAGTTGGGCATTGCATGGCCCTTTCGTCCGATTTGTGTGCCATTTCTGCCCCGCATTTTCCGCAAAACCGATTGTGCGCATACCAATTCAACAAATGCGATCCGACCAGGCCAACCCATGCCAGCTCAATGGGTTTGAGCGTTCTGTAAGAAGTAATGGCTTGCAACGACAAAGCCGCTTGCGTAGAGGGGACACCCTCGGTGAGCAGAAAACAAGGCGTTCCGTTGAATTGAAACAAAAAACGCGCAGAGGAATAACCGATGAAATCGCTTTTTTGAGGCAGTTCTAAACGACCGGAGGCAGAAGTCCTGAGCATAAAAGCACCCTGCTGATAGCATAGTACATAATGATTGTCTTCAAACGCTTGATCCGGATAATAATGATTGTCGATGAAATTGGGGAAAATATCTTGTATCAAAGCACAGAAATATGGGGGTTCGTGCATACAAAGGTACATATTATTTCAAAGCGTGGTTTCACCCTTTTTAATATATTCTATCTATCAAAAGATAATATCTATCAAAAATACCTACTAAAAGGTATCCGAAAGCATCGAATGTGTTGTAATTTTATGAACCAAAAAAAATGTAACACTTATGAATTATGATATAGCCATAATCGGTGGTGGTCCTGCCGGATACAATGCGGCATACAGAGCCGTTGAAAGCGGCATGAATACCCTGTTATTCGAACCGTCTGAATTGGGTGGCGTCTGCCTCAACCAGGGTTGCATTCCAACCAAAACCCTCTTGTATTCAGCCAAACTGTTGGATCAATCAAAATTGGCAGAAAAATACGGCATTTTGGGTACGGGTCAGGCAAGCTTTGACCTAAGCAAAATGATTGGCAGAAAAAACAAAGTGGTGAAAAAACTGACGGCAGGCATTCAAATGAAACTGCAAAGCGATGGTGTCACCATTGTCAGAAGCCATGCAAAAATATTGGGTGAAACCGAAAACGGCATCCGCATTGGGTATCAGGAAGGGGAATACCTGGTATCCAACGTCCTAATTTGTACCGGATCTGACACCATTGTTCCACCCATCAAAGGTTTGAATGAAATGGATTATTGGACCTCTAAAGAAGCACTGGAATCGACCGAACTACCTGCATCTTTGGCCATCATTGGCGGCGGTGTGATCGGCATCGAATTTGCATCTTTTTTCAACAGTTTGGGCGTTAAAGTGACGCTGATTGAGGCTCTGCCAGAAATTTTGGGAAACATGGATGCCGAATTGTCCAAAATGCTGCGGCAGGAATACAGCAAAAAAGGGGTTGCCTTTTTGCTCGACACCATGGTTACAGAAGTACAACAAAACGAACTCGTGGTGCAAAAAGGATCACAAACAGACCGTATTTCCGTTGACAAAGTATTGGTAGCCGTAGGCAGGAAACCCAATGTGGAAAACCTTGGGTTGGAAAACCTAGGCATTGCCCATTCAAAAAAAGGCATCGAGGTGAATGACAGGATGCAAACCTACCATCCACGCGTCTATGCAAGTGGCGATGTCACCGGATTTTCCATGTTGGCCCATACAGCCATTCGGGAAGCCGAAGTTGCCATTGCCAATATTGCCGGAACACAAGAATCCATGTCGTATCAAGCCATACCATGGGTGGTTTATACCAATCCTGAACTTGCCGGCGTAGGCTTGTCAGAAGCCGACCTGATCAAAAACAACCAGCCCTATCGCCTCATCAAACTGCCCATGGCCTATGCCGGTCGGTTTGTAGCTGAAAACGAAATGGGCAACGGCTTGTCCAAATTGTTGGTGGATGCTGACGGGAAAATCCTAGGTTGTCATATGCTGGGAAATCCTGCCTCGGAAATGATTGTACTGGCCGGCATGGCCATCGAAAAAGGACTCACCATTGAGGATTTTAAACAGTTGGTTTTCCCCCACCCCACGGTTGGAGAAATCCTGCATGAAAGCTTGTACCAATGACCCTGTACCTCGACCATACCAACTGCCAAACAGATTTCAATCTGGCCACAGAAGAATATCTGTTCAACACCTGCACAAGCAACCTGTGTATGATTTGGCAGAACGAGCCGTCTGTGATTGTCGGCAAACACCAATCGGTCGAAGCCGAGGTCAATCTGGCCTACACCGAACGCCATCAAATTCCCGTGTACAGAAGACAGTCGGGCGGCGGCAGTGTGTACCACGACATGGGAAATCTAAACATCACCTTCATTGAACACCAACACCACATCGACTTCACAGGTTATGCAGTTCGCCTGCAAAAAGCCCTGAAGAAAATGGCCATCCAGACTTGGATTGACCCAAGAAATGGTCTATATATCAATGATTTAAAAATATCCGGTAGTGCCCAGTTTGTGTGCAACAACAAGGTCTTGTTTCATGCAACCCTGTTGTATTCATCCAACCTGAAGCACCTCACCGAAAGTTTGAACAGCCCGTATGAAACCAACCAACATACATCCGACCAACGCGTTAGAATTGCCTCGGTCAAAAGTCCTGTCACCAACATCAGTCAATACTTGATGGAAAGCAAGCCTATGGAGGTTTTTAAAAAACAATTCGCGGGATATTTACTCGAAGAGGAGCCTGCCCTAACATCGCATCGGTTGAGCGATCAGGATTTGGCTGCCATCGAAAGCCTGAGAAAAAATAAATATGCAACAAACAACTGGAATTTCCGGTTTTAAACAAAGAAACGATGTCCACATTTGATATAAAAATGCCAAAATTAGGCGAAAGCATCACCGAAGGAACCATTGTCCAATGGTCGGTAAAAGTGGGTGATGTGGTTCAAGAAGATGCGATTTTATTTGAAGTAACGACGGCCAAAGTCAACGCCGAAGTGCCTTGCCCCATCGACGGAAAAGTGGTGGAATTGCTTTACAATGAAGGCGATACCATAGAAGTAGGCACCGTTGTGGCACGTATTTTGCCCGAAGG
>CAYYJF010000038.1:14948-18363 GCA_964472175.1 uncultured Bacteroidales bacterium
CTCAAGGAGTTTCCCAAACTCAATGCATCGGTGGCCGACCATACTTTTGTGCTGAAAAAGCACATCCACATGGGCATTGCCGTGGCACTGGACAATGGGAATCTGGTCGTTCCCGTGATACATCATGCAGACAAACTCAATGTAAGCGGACTGGCACATGCCATAGACGAAGTGGCCAACAAAGCCAGAAACAACAAACTCAAACTGGAAGACATCGAGGGCGGGACCTTCACCATCACCAATTTCGGGACCTTCAAGAATCTGATCGGAACCCCCATCATCAATCAGCCCGAAGTGGCCATTCTCGGTGTGGGATATGTAGAGAAAAAACCGGCAGTTGTCGAAACACCTGAAGGTGATGTCATTGCCATACGGCATAAAATGTACCTGTCCCTAACATACGACCACCGCATCATCAACGGTGCTGTTGGGGGAGCCTTCCTCAAACGCATTGCGGATCTTTTGGAAAACCGCCAATCATTTTAAACACGTACACAATGGAAAAATACGATATAACAAGCACCAACAAAGACTTGCTAAAAAAGTGGTATCACCTGATGGTGATGGGACGCAGTCTGGATGAAAAAGCACCCGCCTATTTGTTGCAATCTTTGGGTTGGTCTTTCCATGCGCCTTATGCCGGCCATGATGGCATACAACTCGCATTCGGTCAAGTGTTTAAAGTTGGCGAAGACTTTATGTTTCCCTATTACCGCGACTTACTTACCGTTCTTTCGGCAGGCATGACACCGGAAGAAATCATATTGAATGGCTTATCCAAAGCCACCGATTTGACCGGAGGCGGCAGACACATGTCCAACCATTTTGCCAAAAAAGAATGGCACATTGAAAACATTTCCTCCGCAACTGGTTCACACGATTTGCATGCAGTGGGTGTGGCGCGCGCCATGGTTTACTACGACCACAAAGGCGTGGTTTTCACTTCCCATGGAGAGTCGTCGGTCTCAGAAGGCTATGTCTATGAGGCCATCAACGGTGCAAGCAACGAGCAGTTGCCAGTTGTTTTCGTCATTCAGGACAATGGATATGGCATCTCCGTACCCAAAAAAGACCAAACAGCCAACAGAAAAGTGTCGGACAATTTCTCAGGATTCAAACACCTGAAAATCATTCATTGCAATGGTAAAGATGTGTTCGATTCGATGAATGCCATGACAGAAGCCAGGGCTTATGCCCTGGAACACCGATCTCCGGTGATGGTTCACGCCAATTGTGTTCGACTCCACTCCCACTCCAACTCAGACAAACACACCTTATATAGAGACGATTACGAACTTCAATACGTAAAGGAAGCCGATCCGCTTCAAAAATACCGCAGGATGCTCCTGCGTTACAACAGGTTGACCGAAGCCGAATTGCAGGAAATTGAAGCCAATGTCAAAAAGGAACTTTCTGCGGCCAACAAAAAAGCCATGGCAGCACCGGAACCAGATGCGAAAACAGTTCTGGATCATGTCATTCCCGAACCCTATGTGCCCCAAAAATATGTGGATGGAGTGCATCAGGAAACGGGTGAGAAAAAGCACATGGTCACGGCCATCAACGAAACGCTCAAAGCAGAATTCAGGTTGAATCCGGACACTTTTCTTTGGGGACAGGATGTGGCAAACAAAGAAAAAGGCGGCGTGTTCAACGTCACCAAAGGTTTGCAGCAAGAATTTGGCGAAAAACGGGTTTTCAATGCACCCATCGCCGAAGATTACATCATTGGGACAGCCAATGGTATGAGCCGTTTTGACCCCAAAATCCGCATCGTGATTGAAGGCGCTGAGTTTGCCGATTACCTGTGGCCGGGGATCGATCAATACGTGGAATGTACCCATGATTACTGGCGCAGCAATGGTCAATTTGCACCCAATGTCACCTTACGCCTGGCTTCGGGCGGTTACATCGGTGGCGGACTTTACCATTCCCAAACATTGGAAGGTGCGCTCACTTCCCTGCCCGGGGCAAGAATCGTGTACCCTTCGTTTGCCGATGATGCTGCAGGCTTGTTGAGAACCAGCATTCGGTCAAAAGGCTTTACCCTCTACTTAGAACCCAAAGCCTTGTACAATGCCACCGAGGCTGCCACCTTTGTGCCGGACGATTTTGAAGTACCTTTTGGCAAAGCCAGAATTCGAAAAGCCGGACATCAGCTCACTCTCGTAACGTATGGGAATACCACCCATTTATCGCTCAAGGTCGCAGCCCAACTGGAAAAAGAAGGTTTTGCAGTAGAAGTGATTGACCTGCGTTCTTTGATCCCATTGGACAAAGAAACCCTTTTCAATTCGATCAGAAAGACCAGCAAGGTGCTGGTCGTACACGAGGACAAAGTCTTCTCCGGTTTTGGTGCCGAATTGTCTGCCACCATTGCATCGGACATGTTTCAACACTTGGATGCCCCGATCAAAAGGGTGGGTGCGCTGTTTACGCCGGTTGGTTTTCATCCGGTATTTGAAAAAGCCATTTTGCCGGATGAAAAACGCATTTACGATGCGGCAAAAGAACTTTTATTATTCTAACTTCATAAAAATTGATGGCATGAAAAAAATCGCATTGTTTGTCGGCAAGCATACACAGAGAACGGCCGAAATTGCTCAAAAAATTCAAAAGGAATTTGGCCAAAAAGCATTGGACATCATTTATGTGGAAGAGGCCTGGACCAAAGATTTTGAAAGTTACAACAACCTCATCGTGGGTGCCGCCACTTGGTTTGACGGAGAATTGCCAACCTATTGGGATGAAATCATGCCGCTTTTAGGCACCATCGACTTGAAAAACAAAAAGGTAGCTGTCTTTGGCTTGGGCGATCAGCTGCATTATCCGGACAATTTTGTGGACGGCATCGGCATCCTGGCCAATGCTTTCGAGTCGATCGGAGCGCAGTTGGTCGGAAAAACTTCTGTTGAAGGCTATACGTTCAACCATTCGGCAGCATCGGATGGTACACATTTCTCTGGTTTGGCCATTGATCTGGACAATCAACCAGAAAAAACGGATGAACGCATCCAACATTGGGTCAATCAACTCAGAATGGAATTTGAATAAAAAAGACCATTCCACGAACAAATAGCCCTCTCAACTGTTATTATTTAGACAAATACAAAAAAAACGAATATTATAGTTTTAATATTCGTTATTTTTCGTATTTTAGTCGCCTGATAGATTCGAATTTTTTCTATACTTAAATCTAATTCTATGAAAAAAATTTTACTGCTGTTTTCAGCACTGCTATTGTTGGCTTCAACAATACGGGTGCAAGCGGCTGAAACGCCGCCTGAAGGATTCATTTCCTTATATTCTTTAACGTATGTAGGCATGCCTCAAACCGATCAAACCGGTGCCGTCGGTGCAGTTTCATCCAAACAATTGGTTGGTCCTGGCGCAGGCTGGAACAGTGGAACAACCT
>CAYYJF010000039.1:0-14340 GCA_964472175.1 uncultured Bacteroidales bacterium
CTTGTGCTGTCCATTTTAGAGGCTTGGATTTATTATAAAGGTTTTAAGGATAGTCGTCGTCAGTCAGAACTATTGGAAAAAGAGTTGTCAACCATTCGTTTTGAAGTTTTGAAAAATCAGATCAACCCGCATTTTATGTTCAATTCATTGAGTGTTTTATCCGGATTGATCAGGTCAAACCCCACGCTTGCACAGACCTTTATCACTGATTTTGCATCTGTCTATCGGTATGTGCTGGAATGCATCGATAAGCCCATCGTTTATTTGAAAGAGGAACTTGATTTTGCACAAGCCTATATGCACCTGCAAACAATCAGGTATGGCAATGAGGCCCTGTTCTATTCAGTGGATATAGACGCGGAGAGCTTGTATGACGGGTTGCCGCCATTATCATTGCAAACTGTTTTGGAAAATGCTCTGAAGCACAATCTGGTACAGAAAGAATGTCCACTCAGGATTCATCTTTGGGTGGAAAACGCCTGTTTGTGTGTGCGTAACAACTTGCAAGTGAAACAGTCCAACCCAATTTCAACCAAAGTTGGATTGAATAACCTTTCGAAGCGATACCGCATCGTTCATGACATTTTACCACAGTTCTTCATTAAAGACTCCATGTATATAGCCAAACTTCCACTCATAAAAATTGAGAAATGAATATTTTGATCATTGAGGACGAAAGCATCACGGCCGATGACCTTGAGGCAAAATTACTTGAAATGTTGCCACAAAGTCGGGTTGTGGGAAAGCTCGATGGCATTCAGACTGCTGTACAATGGTTGTTGACCAATACAGCAGATTTGATCTTTATGGACATTCAACTTTCTGATGGATTGTGTTTTGGTATTGCTGAACAAGTTCCCATAACCACCCCTGTTATATTTACAACAGCCTATGATCAATACGCCCTAAAAGCCTTTCAACTGAATAGCGTGGATTACTTATTGAAACCATATGATGACACAGCGCTTCGCAATGCATTGGTAAAATACCAATCGGTAAAACAACATTATGCGGTCAATTTCCAACAATTGATGTCTGATATGAATTTGACATCGACCATGCTCAAAAAAAGATTTCTGGTACATGCGGGAATGAAGTTGTTAAGTGTTGACGTTGATCAGGTTGCCTATTTTTATGCGTTGGAAAAATGCACCTATTTGTGTACATTTACCAGTAAAACGTATGCGCTTGAAATGGCTTTGGACAAACTGGAAGCAGAATTGGATGCCGCTCAATTTTTTCGGATCAACCGAAAGTTTATTTTGAATATTCAGTCGATCGTCCATGTGATTCCATATTCAAAAAGTCGTTTGAAAATGACTTTAAACCCACCCTTGCCTTCAAGCATGGAAGCAATTGTCAGCATTGACCGATCTTTGGCTTTCAAGCGTTGGTTGAATTTATAAAACAGATATGTCGAAAAAAATAACCATTCGTACACTTGTTCGGATTGACAAGCAGAAAGCATGGGATTATTACACCAAGCCTGAGCACATTACAAAGTGGAATTTTGCTGACTCCAGTTGGCATTGCCCGTTTGCATCCAACAAATTAATTGTTGGGGGGCAGTATATGGCCAGAATGGAAGCCAAAGACGGTAGCTTCGGTTTTGATTTTCAGGCCACCTATCAAACAGTTAATATTGGGTCAGATTTCACGTATGAATTTGGGGGACGATTTGCCAAGGTGGAATTTCGGACATTGCAAGATGCAACAATGATCGAGATCAATTTCGATGCCGAAACGGAGCATCCAATCGCATTACAGAGAAAAGGCTGGCAATCCATTCTCAATCATTTCAAACACTATGCGGAAGTTCAAAATTATTTGGATGGCTTTCCGGAAGATTGTAAACGGGTATTGATGGAGATAAGAGCGTGTATTTTGAAGGTGGTTCCAAATGCCACAGAATGCTTAAACTATGGTGTGCTTGCTTATACTTTAATGGATGGGGGAAAACTCGACCAGCAATTGATGGTAGGAGGTTTTAAAAATCATGTCGGAATCTATCCGCATCCCTCTACCATAGCTCATTTTGAAAAAGACCTCAATGCTTATAAATTTGGCAAAGGTTCCGTGCAATTTCCTTTGGACAAACCTTTGCCTATGCAATTGATAGAGGACATGATCCGTTATCGGATGCGTTTACTACAGAACCATCCGTATTGAAAATACAAAGCTCAAATATTCATTGGCAAGGGCCTGAATGACCATTGATGCCTTTAAACAGAACATAGAAATGACAACAGCACTTTTATTGATTGACATCCAAAACGACTATTTTGAAAATGGCTCCAACGTCCTGTTTGGTTCGCTCGATGCTGCCAAAAATGCACGTCGTATGTTGGATGAATTCAGGCGAAAGCAATGGCCGGTGGTGCATATTCAACACCTTTCCACCAGAGCAACTGCTACTTTTTTTCTTCCGGATACCTTTGGAGCAGAAATTCACGCTGAAGTTCAGCCATTGGAATCAGAAATGGTCATCACAAAACATTCACCCAACAGTTTCCGGGATACCCATTTGTTGGATCATCTTCGTTCTTTAAGTGTGGAAAGATTGGTTGTTTGTGGTATGATGACGCATATGTGTGTCGATTCGACCGTTAGGGCAGCCAGGGATTTCGGATTTGAATGTTCCCTTGTTGGTGATGCCTGTGCCACAAAAGACCTTTCCGTCAATGGACTTCAGGTCAGTGCGGCGTCGGTTCAAACGGCATTTTTATCTGCATTAAACTATTTTTATGCCACCGTACTGTCAACTCGGGAAGCACTTTCGGAAATCAGTCATTGGTAGATTTCATTAATTTTATGAAGGTTCATTTTATACAACACGAAATATTTGAGGCTCCTGCTGCATTCTTAACCTGGGCAAAAGCAAGAAATTATACCATCACGATTTCTAAAGTGTTCGATTATCAACCTTTGCCAAAGACTGTTGATTGCATTGATTTACTCATTGTTATGGGTGGTCCGCAAAGTCCGGCTTCTACAAAATCCGAATTTCCGTATTATGATGCTGAGGCTGAAATTGAATTGATACAAAAGTGTATTGATGCAGGCAAAGCCGTTGTCGGGATTTGTTTGGGTGCCCAGCTTTTAAGTGAGGCTTTGGGCGGTGGATTTGAACATAGTCCGGAGAAAGAAATCGGTGTATTTCCCATTCAGCTGACAGAATTTGGACTGATGGATGAAAAAATCAATCATTTTGGATCATCGTTGAATGTAGGACATTGGCATAGTGATATGCCTGGTGTTTCATCAGAAAGCACCGTTTTGGCAAAAAGTCAGGGTTGTCCCAGACAGATCGTTGCATACACGAATTTGGTATATGGCTTTCAATGCCATTTAGAGCTAAACACTGAAGCGGTGGCTTGTTTGATCGAAAACGAATCAACTTTTTCAAAGGATTTTTCAGCCTATCCATTTGTTCAGGATCCCGATCAAATAATGCAATATGACTTCACTGACATGAATGAGCAATTGTTTATTTTTCTTGATAAATTGGTCAAAGAATATATGGCATAAGTTCGAAAATGATTTTCTTATTAAATATTTTATTCCTGATGCATGTTATATGTGAAAAAATCATGATATTTACAGCCATTAAAATTAAGTAAATTTAGAACGTATGGGAATCTTTTCTGCATTGATTGGCAACGCCGGAGCTGTTGACCAAAACACCTTGATCAATCAATATGGTCAACTTTTAATTGAAGGTGAAGACATTGAAATTGGTTTCAAACTGCTTCGTGACACCTTCGTGTTTACCAATAAAAGGCTGATATTGATTGATATACAGGGCATTACCGGTAGTAAGGTGGAATATAAATCCATTGCGTATAAGAGTATCTCACGGTTTAGTGTTGAAACGGCCGGAACCTTTGAATTGGATGCAGAATTGAAAATTTGGATTTCGAGCGAATTGGTTCCCAGCATAACCAAGCAATTCAACAAAGCTGTCAATGTTTACGATGTACAAAAGGTGTTGGCTTCGCACGTGCTTTAACGCCATAAATTTTGTATCATGAAGAAAATATTTTGGGCGATTGTCCTCTCCTGTAGCTTCTCAAGCTCAGCCATTGCGCAGACTGATATGTATGGTTTGTCAAATTCATTGTATGGTTTGTGGACCAATGGAAAAACAACAGAGGCTGTCAATAATTCCGTTGAATTGCATCGATTGAATCCACCCATGTTCGTTAATACTGTTCACAGTACATTGTCTCAGTTACTGATGCGTCGTACCAATACGAACGGGCAAATTTTTCTGGATAGTTTGATGCGAAGGCAAAATGAACAAGTGAATCAAATCGTCTATCCCATATATTTGTGGGGCAGGGCTTTGATTGTGACCCAAAAAGATGGTGCCAATTTGATTTTGGATGCATTGAACCGCACCTTCAAAGATAGTTCCAATTATCAGCCAAAAACAGAGCTGTATAGCCTTTTAATTTTGCAGGATCTTGAACAGAAAAACCTGATTGATAAGACGCAGATGGTTCAGATATTGCAAAAAAATATTCAAAATCTGGAAAGTTCTCCGTATGTCAAACAAGTCATACCCGGCAGAGTCAATGAAGAAAAAAGGGCTTGGAACAGGTATTTGCTGGCTTACAGTTACCACTCTTTGTTTGCCATTGAAAAAAATGAAGACCAATTGAAAAAAGCTGCAGCGTACAGTCCGGATCAGCAAGACAGACAATATGCGCACAGCTATTTTTATGATGGGGCCTTGTTGACTGGCCAGGTGAACACTTTTGGTTTTCAATCCGAGTATTTAAGTTATCTGACTGAAAATAAGCGTAATGATGAGGCTCTGGAACTGTTATGCCAAATGACTTTTTCAGAACCGACAGATGTGAATTTGACTGCCTTGAAATCCGGTTATAAGAAAGCCGACAAATCGCTTCCGTTCAAATCTTTTTGGGCCAATTATGTGCATCAAATGGGAAAACCAGTACCGAAAGTGAAAGTCGCATTTGCAGGGGAGGTTTTGGATTTGACCGTGAAGCCCAATCGTTGGATTTACATCGATGTTTGGGGTACATGGTGTAGCCCGTGTGTCAAAGAATTGCCCGAATTGCAGGCATTTTATGTTGAAAATCAAAAAGTTCCAATGTCGAATTTGAAGATTGTTACTTTTTCGTACAGTTCTCAAAATCTGGCGGATTTTTTGCAGAAAAATCAATACACGTTCCCTGTAAGTGAAATTGACGATCAAATCAAGAATCAGTTTGGCATCAATTCGTTTCCAACCAAAATCCTGATTTCTCCAGAAGGCAATTATATTGTCATTCCTTTTGGGGTTGATTGGAAAATGTATGTGAAGAACTACATTCAGAATTAAATTTTCCACAGAGCCATGATTCAGCAACAATTGTGCATCATCCGTGACTTTTACGAATCCAATTCAAATCCTCAGATTATAAAAAAGATTGAGAAATTTTTTAAAGATGGGTACGACGGATATGGGATAGAAACCAAATTGGCTGAAAAGCAGGTAAATAAATGGATAAAAGAATGGGGCGGATCGCTTTCTATGGCGGATTGTTTGCAATTGGGTGATGCCTTGATGCGACAGGGTCGATACGATGAGAAAAATCTCGCCATTGCTTTTTTGCGGTCAAAAAGAACGGATTTCTCAAAAGAAACTTTTCGCAGGCTGAATTATTGGTTTGAAGTAGGCATCAACAATTGGGCCACCACCGATGTGCTCTGTTGGTATATTATATCGATCATGTTGGCTGATAAAGTCATCGATTTCAACGATTTGAAGCCTTGGAATGATGCTGTTTCTCCATGGCAGCGAAGATCTGTACCTGTTGCATTGTATGAACTCCTCAAGATTGAAAAAGAATTGAATCCGGATGCCGTGTTTCAATTGGTTGAACCTCTGATGCTGGATGGTAATGAATATGTACAAAAAGGTTTGGGTACCTTGTTTCGTGAAATGTGGAAATATGATCCGTCTGAAATAGAGGATTTTCTGTTGAAATGGAAGGATGTATGCGGACGGTTGATCATTCAATATGCGACAGAAAAAATGACGCCCGAAAACAGATCGAAGTTCAAAAAAAGTAAAGGTGTATGAAGTCTTTTCGAACCAAAACCGCCGCTTCCAATTAAGCAAGGATGCGGCGGTTTTTTTATTTGTTCAAAAGCGTTGTTAGAAACGCATGAAGAAATCCCAGGTTTCTTTGGCAATCCAATTCACATCAGAACCCGGATCTTTGACATTTTCGGTATGGCCACCCATAAATGAACCAAATAATACGGGATATTCTTCGGGAAGACCTTTAAATTCAGTTGTAACATGGGTTTTTGTTGTGGCAAGGGGAATTTCAGGCATTTGTTTCAATCCGTTGTCTTCGAGGTGCGTCAATACGCAGTATTTCCCACCCTGTTTGCGTTCATCGGAGTTGACATATTTGCAAAGTTGGTCTTCAGTGCCTGTGGTGCTAAAGAAAGCCAATGGTTTGTGTTTGTTTTCAGGAAGGTAAATATTCCAATTGGCCGGAGCATAACATGCTACAGCGCGCAAATCGTCCTGAAAACTTAAGGACAACGAGTAGGTCATCATGGCACCGAAGCTAAATCCGCAGCAAAATACGCGCGAGGTGTCAATGCTTAGTTTTTCTTTGAACAATTTGAGCATATCTGCAAAGAAAATGTGGTCTTTGTTGTCACCACCACGCCAGGGAGAACGGTCGGTGTATCCTTCAGGCGCAACGAAAATGACAGGAACCTGATCTTTTTCCGCATAGGTTTTAAGACCATAAAAGTTTTGATCAACCATGGTTTTCATGTGTCCACCCATCATGTGCATGGCAAAAACCAAACGATACGTTTTCTTCTTGTCGTAGTTTTGTGGAATGTCAATGGTGTATTGGCGTTCGAGTCCTGCACTGGTCATGGTGTAAATACCGCTCTTAAAATCGCCAAGCTCTTTACCGAAGCCGGCACTGGGGGTTGGGGCGTTTTTTAATTTTCTTGCTTCACTCGTTTGCGTGTTCAGCGCAAAAAAGGATGTCAAAATAAGAAAGAGAACAATTGTTTTTTTCATCGTGTATGATTTTTATGTGTTTCTTGGTATGTTTTCAATTTGTTTAGCGCAAAGATATAAATTTCCTGCTGTAGATATGATTTTTTTATATCTTTGATTTTTTCAATTAAATGTCATATTAAAAAATATGAATCTATAATAATAAACACCTAGATTTATGAAAAACGTTACAACGACACTATTGTTTGTGATGCTTTCTGTCTGTCAAATCAATGCTCAAAAAATAGGAGATTTTATTCTAGGAGGAAGTGCAGGCTATGGTACAAATCATTTTAATTTGAATACGCGAAATAGCAATGAGATTTTATTAATTGCTCCGACCGTAGGTTCCATGCTCAGTGAAAGGGTTGCTATTGGGGTTGATATGGCCTATGCAAATATGGATAGCCAATCTGATGCTACCGGAGTATTGAATGGTGGCGTATTGGCCTTATCGCCGTTCATTAGAATTCATAAGGATATAGCCAATAATTTCAAATTATATTATGGGCCTCATTGTGGAGCAATGATTGATCTAGATGATCAATCGAATAATAGAATAGAATTTTATAACGTTGGATTCAATGTGGGTTTGATATATTTTATTACTCCAAAATTTAGCATGGAAATGAATATTGCTCAACTCGAAATTTTGGGTATTTTTGATAGAAATAATCAAAATAGTGACCCGTCTTTATTGTTCCAATACAATCTTGTTGATCCCATGATTGGTTTGAAATTTTATTTCTAAGAAGTTACAATCAATCGATTGATGAATATATGGATTACAGAGACGCTGTTTTTTTGTGTGTTGCCGAGCAGCTGAGTTTTACCAAAGCTGCCAATGCACTTCATATCAGTCAACCGGCTGTAACCAGGCATATCAAAGAATTGGAAGCACGGTACAATACCACACTTTTTGAACGCTCCGGAAACAAAATTTATCTAACGAAGGCCGGAGAAACAGTCTACAATGCTTTTAGGGGAATCGCCCAGCAGTATCGCGATTTGGATTTTGAAATTGGCCGTTTGTCCAGCAGTATTTCCGGTGAATTCAAAATCGGAGCCAGCTCGACCATTTC
Organism: uncultured Bacteroidales bacterium; assembly: GCA_964472175.1. GTDB lineage: Bacteria > Bacteroidota > Bacteroidia > Bacteroidales > UBA1402 > UBA8389. The sequence goes on from CAYYJF010000039.1 coordinate 8,128, forward strand.
ACAATATGTCATTCCCAGCATCATTGCTTCATTTCATAAACGCTACCCAAAAATTCAAATCTATTTGATCAATGGGAACTCGTTTGACATGGAAAAGCTATTGTTGGATCATCAGATCGATTTGGCTTTGGTCGAAAACCAATCTTCTCAATCCGGCATTCGATATCGGGATTTCATGGGGGATGAATTGTTGATCGTCACAGGTAAAGACAGCGTTTATGCCAAACTGGAGACGATCGGCAAAGATGATTTGATGAAAATTCCCATTGTTTTGCGCGAGCAAGGCTCTGGCACCCTTGAGGTAATTAAACACGTTTTTCTTCAGCAAAAAATTAGATTTGAACAGCTCAATACCCTCATTCATCTGGGCAGCACCGAGTCTATCAAGAACTTTTTGCAGGACTTTGACGGTTTGGCCATTGTCTCGGAGAAAGCCATCAAAAATGAATTGTTTCTAAAAACGCTTGTGCAATTAAAGACCCCGGGGTTTTCCATTCAAAGAAAATTTCGAATTGCATATAAACAAGGGTACAAAAGTCCCCAGGTGGAACTCTTTGAATCGTTTTTGCAGGGGTATAACCTGTAGTTATTGACAATAGATAATGAATATTTGCATTGGTTATATCATGGCTGTACTTTTGTCAAAAAAAGTATGGATGTCATGAATGAACCCAAAACCAGCAAAAACCTTCACTGGCTATTTTACTGCATCATCGCTGCCTGTTTTCTGCCTTTTGTCTCTCCGGCAATGGCGTTGTTTGTAGGCCTGATTTTTTCTGTTTTTGGTTGGAGGCACCCAAAAATTCATCGACTGACTTCTAAAATACTTCAGGGATCTATCGTTTTCATGGGGTTTGGCATGAATTTGAATGCGGTGATTTCATCCTCAAAGATGGGTTTCATGGAAACGCTCATTTCCGTGACTTCGGTCATGATACTCGGGTTGTTGCTGGGTAAATTGTTCAAGGTTGAAAAGAATACAACCCTGCTTATTGCCTCAGGTACAGCCATTTGTGGCGGAAGTGCCATTGCTGCCATCGCTCCAATCATTGGAAGCAGAAACGATCAGAATTCGTTTGCTTTGATCGTGGTTTTTGTGTTGAATGCCATCGCCTTGTTTTTATTTCCATTGATTGGTCATCTTTTGGGAATGAGCCAGGAAGTTTTTGGACATTGGGCTGCCATCGCCATTCACGATACCAGCTCCGTTGTCGGGGCGGGGGCTATTTACGGAGAAAAGGCCCTGCAAGTGGCAACGACAGTCAAGCTGATTCGTGCCTTGTGGATCATCCCCTTGTCCTTGGTCGTTGCCCTTTTCTACAAAGGCAGCGACAATAAAAAAATAAAATTTCCCTGGTTTATCCTACTCTTTGTTGTGGCCATTGTGATTGCGTATTATTTCCCAATTTTGAGCGATGCCTATTCGTTTTTGCATTGGCTAGGAAGACGTGGCATGGTGGTTGCGCTCTTTCTCATTGGTTCAAACATTGCGATGAGCAGCATTGTTAGGTCTGGATTTAAAAGTTTTGCCCTGGGTGTATTGTTGTGGGGGATCATCGCTGTCGGCTCCCTAATGTTTCTTCTGTCATAAATTTTTTTTCAAGTTTGAGCACATCTTAATATAAATGGTTTTATATTTGATTAAATCCAAATCAACCCATGAAAAAGACCAACATCAAATTTCTGCCAATGATGGGCCTCTTGCTGCTCGGAATGTGTTCATGCGCGACCATTCCCAAAGGTGCAGAAGCTGTAAAGCCTTTTGATCAAGAACGTTATCTTGGTAAATGGTATGAAATCGCAAGAAAGGATTTCAAATACGAACGAAACCTAAACAACACCACGGCCGAATATTCATTGAATGAGAATGGCCACATTCGGGTAGAAAATCGCGGCTACAATACCGTGAAAAAAAAATGGACCAAAGCCATTGGCAAGGCAAAGTTTGTTGGGGATGCAGATGTGGCAAAGTTGAAAGTCTCTTTTTTCGGACCATTCTACTCAGGCTATAATGTGATTGCCATTGATGAAGCCTATCAATATGCGCTGGTTGCAGGTAAAAATCTCAAATACTTGTGGATTTTGTCACGTGAAAAGCAGATTCCAAACGATGTAAAAGCGAAATATCTGGGTATCGCTAAAGAACTGGGTTACGATTCGTCCGATTTAATCTGGGTGAAACACGATTGAATAAGGTCTCCAAACGCTTCAATTACAAAATCAAAATATCATGGAAAAAAGAAAGGCTTCACGAATTGTCAGGGGGCAACATGCTGTGGATGGCGCTGGTGTTCATTTGCGCAGGGTGTTGGGATCGGATACCGCGAAGGATTTTGATCCTTTTCTCATGCTGGATGGATTCGATTCGACCGATCCAAAAGACTATATTAAAGGTTTCCCCTGGCATCCGCATCGGGGCATCGAAACCATCACGTATTTGGTAAAAGGCCTTGTGGAACATGGTGACAGCCTTGGTAATAAGGGCGTTATTCATGACGTGGAATGTCAATGGATGACGGCCGGTTCCGGCATCATCCATCAGGAAATGCCACAAGTCTGTGATCGGATGCTGGGTTGCCAGCTTTGGGTCAACCTGCCTGCAAAAGATAAAATGACCATGCCGGCTTACGGTGATATTACCCATGATAAAATCAGCATGGTAGAAGTGGACGGTGCAGTCGTTCGCATCTTGGCAGGTCATTATAAAAACATCCATGGGGTTTTTGAAGGAAAATATGTCAACGTAACGTATCTGGATGTTGATTTGGCAGCTGGTGCTTTGTGGCAATATGATGAAACACCGAACGATGAAACCCTGTTTATTTATTTGCTGGACGGGTCTTTGGCTTTTGATGAAAATCTGTCCGAATTTGAACCCAAATCGTGTGCTGTCCTTTTTTCGGTTTCAGACAAGAAGGCAACAACGAATGAAGCCATTGTGGTGAAAGCCGGTCGGTCGGGAGCCAGATTTGTATTGTTGGCCGCGCGCCCCCTGAATGAACCCATCGCATGGGGCGGCCCCATTGTCATGAATACTTTTGGCGAATTGAAAATAGCCATGGATGAATTAAATAACGGCACATTCATCAAGCATGAGATTTGACAGCGCATCTGTTTTCATGTTTTAGACCTTCTGCGTAATGTTAAACTATTCTAAATGAAATTCATTTTAATTATTTGCAATTACTTTAGCAAAAAATAAGCTGCCAGTTGAAATCTAAAATGCTGTTTGGATATGAAAAAAATCGATGCTTTCTGTCTTTTAATGTGTTTTCTTTCAGTAGGATTTGTCTATGGACAAGGAACAAAGAATCCGCAGTGGATTTGTGGCTCCTGGCAGAATTTAAGGGTGTCCGATCTTTCAGCATCTGTAGTTTGGACATTTAATGCAGACAGTGTTTTTACAACATCAGGAAAGCCATCTGCACGTATAAAAAAATGTCTTTTTGATGAATATCCCGGATATCAAAGGGCTGTGTATTCAGAAAATGGCTTGTTGAAGCTGACTTTCACAAAAGAAAATAACACCATTGTTTATGAGTTTTTGAAAAGAGATGACCAGATGACTGAAAAGCCGGCTTTTTCTTATTCGTTGACCATGAATGGCGTTCAAATAATGAATCATTCGCAGAGTGCAGACAGGTATTTCATATCGACGCTGCCATAATTCATGGATGAAAAAATACACGACCATTGCATGCTGTGGTATTGACTGTGGGCTCTGTCCACAATACCATTCAAAAGCAGCGTGATCGAATGTCCATTTTGAGCCGTTTCCTCGATGAGTTTGATGATGGTCGATCCAAAAGTTTTTTTTGCTTGTCCTGTACTTTGCTTCCATTAGAAGAACTTCAGGAATGTTTAACTTATGCGTCGTCTATAGATATGTCTTTGGGCGTAAAACCTGCCAATAAAACTCTGAAATCGATGATTCAAACCATCGCCGATGATCTTCATATTGAATTGAAATTGAATCATAAGCCTGCCGTGAAAAAGGGTTAAGTAAAAATACAAATCTGCTGAAAATGAAAACAATGCAAAGTGCCCTGAGAATGCTGTCATGCGTCATTCTGGTATTTTCCACAATGAACTGTCAAAGTTACAAAGCCTTGTCAACCGCTGAGTCCAAAAAAATCGAGGCGGCAGATCAAACCGTCTTTGTGCCAACGCTTGAGACGCCAATGGATGAGGAAAAGAATACTGTCTATTGTTCAACTTTGCTATTGGCCTGGGATGAATTCAAGCAGAAATATGCGGGCGCATACACCATCAATCCGACCGATTCTGTTTTGTATAAGTTTGACAAATCTGAATCGTACAAAAATTCGATCCCTAAATCGGAATACGCTTCATCGATTGTTGATAGGGGTAATCAATTGTCAATTCGTACAAAATATCATCTTCAATTGCCTTATGTGGAACCTTTTGATAAATCGGATGAACCTTTGCAGTTCCTTGGGACAACGGTTTCGTCATTTGGCTCTGGTTATGCGGGTTTAAGCAATCAGGCTAAGTTGTTGTATTACAAAGATGACAATGAGTTTATCGTACAGATTCAGACAAAAGATACGACTCAGGAATTGATCTTGATGAAAACCGATCGGGTTTTTCATTCTATGGGAGAGGCCGTTTACAGTGCGAATGATTTAATTCTGTCAACGCAACAGGCGATGCCTTGTTTATACCCAAAATGAACTTCAATCTTTTCATGAATTTTCCAGATTTGGAAAATAAAGATATTCGTGTGCGGTCTGACGATTTTAGAACGAAAGAGTTGCTTCAGATGATCGCTTTTAAAATGGATGAAAAGGGTGTTGAGGTTCAAAGTGAGGCACGTATTTTGGCAGATAAATCCGTTATGGTTGAAAGCCCAACGCCTAAAAAGCTCATTTTTGACAAACCTTTTCTGATGTTCATCAGAAAAAAAGGTGCGGCGTTTCCTGCATTTGCCATGCGTGTTTCAAATGATGCTTTGATGTTGAAAAAATAATAATAAAAAGTAAAGTATATGTGTTTGTAATAAAAATATAGTTCGTATATTGCAGCTCAATTTAGCTGCAGCATGAATCTATCGCGTACATTTCTCCATGCCCTTTTGGTTCTGCCCTTTTTCCTTGTGCTTGGGACCGTATTTGCCGACAGCCATTCCTTGGTTGGTGGGGTAGTATCTGCAAAATATTTCTGGTTTTTTGCCTCGATGGGGTGTCTGGCTTTGACCATGCTGTTTGTAAAAAGTCGTTGGCCCTTTCAAATGTGCGATTTTCTCGTCTTTTTGCTGGTTGTTGTTCAATTGTTGGTTGGCATGGTCTTGGGCGAACCCTATGCGAAGAACAAGTTCGTCTTGTTGATTTTATTGTTTTTTCTGTATTTGTATGTTCGGGCTTATCTTCGCTGGAAACCCAATTTTATTCTGCACTTTTCCAACGTATTGGTTCTAATTGCTGTTTTGGAAGGCATGATTGGAGGCATGCAATTGTATGGTTTTTCCGCATCCAACCACGGATTGTTTCCCATGACGGGTACTTTTTTCAATCCCGGTCCTTTTGGCGGCTTTTTGGGTATGTTGTTTCCATTGGCATTATATCAGTTCTTGCATTTCTCAAACAAGGAGCATCAATTGCGCAGTTTGTTGGGCAAACGCAAAGCTGTATGGATGGCCTATGCGACAGGTTGGGTTTCATGTGTCTGTATTGTTGTTTCGGTTTTGGTTCTTCCGGCTTCCATGAGCCGCGCATCCTGGCTGGGGCTGTTTGCCGGAAGTCTGTGGGTGATGATGCAATATGAACCCATTCAGAGTCGCGTGAGGTCCTGGCGCAAGTCAATCCCAGTCGGAAAATGGCTTTATGCACTTTTGATACTTCTTTGTGTTGCAGGGGGCTGTTTGCTGTATCTTATGAAGCCACATTCTGTTGACGGCCGTTTGTTGATGTGGAAGCAAGCTTTTTTTACCCTGATCGACCATCCTTTTGGTGTCGGATTGGGAAAATATGGTGCAGCAGTGGCTCAAACCCAAGCCGAATATTTTGAAAGTGGTCGTGCCGTTGCCGGTGAAGTGGATAGGGCAGATGCCCCATTTTTTGCCTTCAATGAATTTCTTCAAATCGGCGTAGAATCTGGTTTTTTGGCCCTAATTCTGTTACTCCTGTTGTTGTTTGTTTCTTTTAAAAGTGCCTATCGATCTGGCAGGCATGGCGTTTTTGGTTCGTTGTTGTC
>CAYYJF010000039.1:14440-18231 GCA_964472175.1 uncultured Bacteroidales bacterium
TACTATAAGGCGTATAAAGAATGGGCCAACTGTAAACTGCTTCTTGAAAATGAGCTATTCCTGGATGCGTCAGAAAAATTCGAGCCGCTTGTCCCTTATTTGGGAGATGATTCAAATTTCTTATACGATTGCGCACGTGCATGCAGTGAGTCGAAAGCCTATGCTGCCAGTAATGAGTTTCTAAAAAAAGCCATGCAATTTAGTGGAGATCAGATGATGCTCAATTTGTATGGCAGAAACTGCGTGTCATTAAAGCAATATCAAGCGGCTGAATTGTACTTTAAAAGGGCTTATCAGGTCATTCCAAATCGTATTTATCCTTTGTACTTGCTGGGTCGGCTTTATTTTCAAACCGAACAATATGTTGAAGCAAAACGCATTGCAGATAAGGTGTTTGCGCATAAAATCATGGTTCCTTCGCGTGCCATCGATGAGATGAAAGATTCATTAAAAACAATGTTAAAAAAAATACCTTGAAATTAAATTGTATATTATTAAAATAATTCATTATATTTGAACTAATAAATTAAAAGCGGAAGGCTTAAATGTTGAATTAAAAACCAATCATTGAATGAAAGCAATTAAAAGGGTGTATTTTTTGGTTCCAATGCTGTGTCTTTTGGTGGCATCTTGTGGCAAAAATCAATCTAATCCAGGTACCAAAACATTTTCCATTGATAGAGCATCATTGGAAAAGATCAATTTAATTGACATGAAAGATTGCGTGGATTCTGTTCGATTGATCAGACTTCAAACAACCAATGAAAATCACATTGCCGGAATTGCAGATTTGTTTTTTACGGATAGCGTCATCATCGCAGTAGATGCTATTACCGAGTCTGTACACTTTTTTGATTTGAATGGAAACTATTCACATAGTATCTGCAAAAAAGGCAGTGGTCCAGGTGAATACATCAACATTTCGCGCCTAATGGTGGATGCTCCTAGTAAGAAAATATTAGTCTATGATACCGATCAAAGAAAGTTGATAAAATATGATTTTTATGGGAACCATATTCAATCTATTTCCAATTTTAGTGATGGAAAGTTGTGCAGAGATATTTTACTACAGCCAGATGGGAGCTTTGTGTGTTATGCACAAGATTATAAAAAAATTGATAAATACAATGGAGGTCTGTGGCTGGTAGATGAAAATGGAAAATTTGTAAAATTTATTTATAAAACCGATGCACAGTATCCGTTCGTTTTTTCCAATAATTGGTATCATTTGTATTCAATGCCAAATGGAGAAGTTGGGTTTGTTGACCAAAATCAAACCAGTATCTATCGCTTGAAAGACGGAGCATTGCACACTTGCTTTTCATATAAACTACCTGGAAAAGTAGCGTCAGATTTTAAAGGAATTGAGTTTCCAGATGAAGTTTTCTTTCAAATTATGATTAACCAAGAAAAGGGAGGATTCATTTTTACAGATTGGGCTGCAGATAACAACAGTGGATTTTCAACTGTAATAAACAAAAAAACAGGCGAAATCCAAGTAGGTGTTGCATACAACCCAATTGTGGGAAAATACTTCATTCCTGGTGGTAATCAATTAAGAAACAATACCTTCAATATCCACACGAGTTGGATGCACCCAAAAAGTTTACTGCCATATTTGGATGAAAAAGTGCCAGAACTCATCAGGAACATTGCCAAAGAAATGCTTGACGGGTTGAGTGATAAGGAAATTCAGGAAGGAAATCCAATTCTTCAGTTGTTGTATATTAAGGATTAGACAAAAACCAATTAAACTTGGTTTTTTCAGCTAAAAAAACACATCACTGATCTAATAATTTAAAATCATTAAGATGCTATTTGGGTCGTCCCAATAATGAATGTTAATAATGAGTAAGTAAAATAAATAGTAAATGTGTATATATTCTTTGGTATCTGTTTTTTTCATTGGAAGAATATCATTCGAGAGGAGGTGCTAGATATGAAATAAAAAATCATTATTTGTTTTTGATCTAAATAAAGTAAGAAATAATTAAATGTAAAAAAATGAAAAAGAATGTGTTTATATTAATGTCAGTTGCATCGCTGGTTTTGTTGGCTTCATTAAATGTTGGTATGGGGTATGACAAAAAAAGTGAAAGCGAAAATTTGAGTTTAATTCAGATTGAAGCACAGGCCGGTCTTTGGTCAGAAATTGGAGATGCTATCGTAAATGTGATTCAAGGCCAAGGCTTAACAAAAGATGAAGAAGAATACACAAGAAAATGCCCTGCAAAACAGTCAACAAAGATCGGTATAGGTGTTTCAGCGGTTGTAGAAGGTGTAGTCGTTGGAGCAGAAATTGGAAAATCTTCTTCTCAAGAAAATCCAAGAGATAGAGAAGAAATAACGTGTAAGTCGGGCGAAAAAAACTGCACACCAGTAGAATGTTAGCATGATCATTTGAGTGACACTTATACTAAAAGTGTCACTCAAAAAGTGTAAGACGTAAATATACATTATATATGCAGAAACTGATTTTTTTTTTACTGAGCCTGCTGTTAGTTGGTTGTTCGAAGAAAGAAGATACCAGTACGCGATTCTCAAAAGAACAAATCGCTTCGTTGGAGATCAACTCTACCAGAGAGATAAACGTGAACACCGATTCTATTGAACATGTCAATTTGAATGGATTTCTAACCAAACAATCATTCGATTTTGGATCAATGGTCAAAGAAGTCAAATTGCTGACACTTGAATCTACGGATGAAAGTATGCTTGATGAGATTGTAAAAATCATCGTTACAGATTCGAATATTTATATATATGATGATTATAAAGGTGGCAGTATAGTCATTTTCAATAAAGAAGGACGATTTGTTAAGAGGATTCCCTATGGACAGGGCCCGGGAGAAATTTACAGATTGTATGACATCGATTTTGATGAAAAACAAAATGTTTTGATTGCATATCAACAATCTTATTTGATGTTTTTTAGTCCATCAGGAGAATTTATCAAACAAGATCGATTGCCACTTGGGTTTTATAACTTCTTAACATTGCCCGATGGCTATCTATTTAAAAAATTAGGTAGGCAAGGCAATGGACATTTGAAATCCTACCAGGACCATTCATTGTTGTTTACAAATAAAAAATTCAAAATAATTGGTGCTGGTATGAAATGTCTGCCAAACATCGTCAATTATAGTGGGTACAATTATTTGTACAGAAATAATGATCAAATACATATCACTCAAACGTTTTGTGATACAATTTTTCAGTTTGACGCAATTCGCAATCGGCTCTTTGCTAAGTATATACTTGATTATCAAAAGAAAAAGTTGCCAGAACAATATTTGACAGGTTCCCTTGATGAGTTTAAAAATGCCAAAAAGCATCATGATTATTATTACTATTTAGGTCAATTTCTTGATACGGATTCTCACAATGTCTTCTTTCTTGAAAATGATTATATTTTTGCTCAAACTGTTATTTTTAGAGATAAGAAAACCGGTCATTTAAAAGGCGGAACGACTGCTAATTTTAGTTTATTTGAGATGCCTCCAATTGCTTTTCCAACGGCAGCTTACAAAGACTTCTTTATTTCTTTGTATGATCCAAGTAACGAAAATCCATTCATGAAAAATAGTACAATTATTACCAACAAAAATGAGGTAGATTTAAGTGATATGAATGAAGATGATAATCCGGTTTTGGTATTCTTTAATCTTAAAAGGTTTTGAAATGAGAAAGATGAATCAACATTGTTTTGTACTACTGCTACTGGTTCTATTATTGTTTAATGTTTATTCATTGGTCTGTAGTTATCGATATAAACATCAAAGAGATGATTG
>CAYYJF010000040.1:0-17830 GCA_964472175.1 uncultured Bacteroidales bacterium
GTATTTTGGGGCGAATGTACATTTTTTATTACATTTGTAAGAATTCCACACGCAAATAGTTACATGGATCAACTGCATTTTTTTTCTCAGAAGAGCATTCCGGAACCCACGCTGCGAAGGTTGCCCTGGTATCTGGCTTATCTCAAGCTGGAAGCCGATTTGGGTGCGGACTTTGTTTCATCAACGCAAATTTCGAGAGCCATCAATGTGAGTGCTTCACAAATTGCCAAGGATTTGTCTTTGGTCAATGTTTCTGGAAAAACGCGCGTGGGCTATGATGTGTTGGAGTTGGTTGATGTGTTGGAAACCTTTTTAGGTTTCAAAAGTGCACATCAGGCATTTTTATTTGGCGTTGGAAGTCTGGGGGGTGCTTTGTTGCACGACAAAGGTTTGATGCAATATGGCATGGAAATTGTGGCCGGATTTGATGTGAATCCCAATATCGTTGGAACCTATATTGATGATTTACCCATTTACCATATGGAAGAGTTTCCCAAAAAGCAGGCTGAACTGAACGTGCCCATCGGCATTCTGACGGTGCCCATCGATCAGGCCCAGCACACCGCCGAACAAATTGTAAAAGGTGGCGTGAAAGCCATTTGGAATTTTACCCCTTACCGCATTCGTTTGCCCAAACACATTGTGGTACAGAATACCTCTATTTATGCCCATCTGGCTGTGATGTTCAACAGACTTGGGATTTCGAAAAAAGTGCAAAAGAAAATCTAACCGAATTTGTTTATGAAAATCATAGCTGTTGGTATGAATTACCGCAAGCACTTACTGGAACTTAACAATCCGGTACCCGATGAACCTGTCATTTTCATCAAACCCGATTCGGCCATTTCCATGGCGCCGGCATCAAAAGGCAGGGCCAACCAGCCGTTTTTCTTGCCCGATTTTTCCTCGGACATCCATTATGAAACCGAGGTGGTGGTGCGCATCCATAAATTGGGAAAAAACATTGAAGAAAAATATGCGCACCGTTATTACAATGAGGTCACTGTTGGTTTGGATCTGACTGCCAGAGATTTACAACAAAAATTGAGACAGAAAGGATTGCCTTGGGAAATCTGCAAAGGTTTTGACGGTTCGGCCGTTTTGGGTTCATTCGTACCATTGGAGGAAAATACCATCCAAAATTTGGATTTTTACCTGGATATCAATGGGGTTCGGGTGCAACAGGGGCACACCTCCGACATGATTTTTGCAGTAGATGCTGTTGTCGCGTATGTTTCAAGGTTTTTTACCTTGAAAACCGGAGATTTGATTTATACCGGAACCCCTTCCGGTGTTGGAACCCTGCATCCGGAAGACCATCTCGAGGCGGGTTTGTCGGGCGTAAAACTTTTGGATTTGCGTATCAAATGAAAACATCCACCCTTAAAATAGTCACTTTCAGACTTTTGTTCTTGGCGCTGCTTTTGGGGGCAAGTCCGGATGCTTATGCTTTGGAATCTGTATTGAGCGCTGGAAAGTGGTATCCTTTAACGGTTTCAAAAAGTGGTGTTTATCGGGTGGATTACAGCGATATGCAAGCCCTGGGTTTGGATCCGCTCAAAGCCCAGGTGTATGGCTACGGAGGCAAAATGCTGTCCGAGAATTTTGCATTGAACGATTATGTGAGCGATCTTCCCCCTGTGCCGGTTTATCGGCATTTGGGCGCTGATGGCGTTTTCAATCAGGGCGATTTTATTTTGTTTTATGCACAGGGCCCCATATCCTGGTCTTACAATTCATATTATGCCGTCTATGCAAGGACCTCAAATCCCTATTCGGAAACGGCTTCCTATTTCTTGGGTGAACGCACCGAAGGATCTTTGTTGGTGGCAAACTATACTGAGAATCAGACGCCAAATCGAGTTGTTCGATCGTTCACCGATTTTATTTTGCACGAAAAAGAACAGGTGAATTTGGCGCAAACAATTTCCGGAAAAGGAACTGGCCGATCTTTATTTGGTGAAGATTTGTGGAGTCAAAATCCGCTGGAAGTGACATTTGAAGTGCCAAATGTAGATACGACCGTGGTTTCAGCCGTTTTTTCAGAAATGGTTGTCAACAATCCCCAATCCACGTCTGCTTTGCTGTATTTGAACAATCAATATGTTACTTCAACCTCATTTTTGTCGATTTCAAACAGCGATGAATACCGTTATGGTTACACTTCTAGTTTCATTTCCAAATTGTTGTTTCATTCCGATCGGTTGACGTTCAAAATCAATTATCTTGGAGGAACCAAAAGCAGCAAATCGAGGGCATATCTGGATCACATCACCTTAAATGTACGCAGACAGCTCATCATGACAGAAAATCAGATGGCTTTTCGTGATCCGCTCGGTGTTGCTACGCAGTCGGTGTCCAAATTTGAAATATCAAATGCTGAGCGTCCGTTGCTGGTTTTTGATGTGAGCAATCCGCTACAAACGCTTTTGATGACAGGTGAAACAACAAATCAAGTGTATTCATTTGTCAATCAGTCGAATGTATTGAAAGAATATGTGGCTGTCGATGTTTCAAAAACCATACCGAAGCCCAAAATTGGTGGTCGGGTATCCAATCAAAACCTCCATGGTTTGAACGATCTGGATTTGGTCATTGTGGTACCCAAAGGGCTGCATGCTCAGGCTGTACGTCTGGCTGAAGCCCATGCGCAGTACGATGGCATGAAAACCTTGGTTGTTACCCCGGAACAGGTGTACAACGAATTTTCATCCGGAACCCCCGATGCAACAGCCATTCGCAGAATGATGCAGTATTATCGGAATCACCCCAATCAAAACGGATTGTATCCCAAACATCTGTTGCTTTTTGGCGACGGCATCTATGACAACAGATGGATATCCAAAGCACTGGCAACCAAATCTGAACCAGCCAACAGACTATTCACCTATCAATCCATTGAAAGTCTGAACGAGTTGAATTCATTTGTTTCGGACGATTATTTTGGTTTTTTGGACGCCAATGAAGGTGCCAACTTGGGTATGGCTAAAATGGATATTGGTGTAGGCCGTTTTCCGGTGAGTACGCTTGAAGAGGCGCAGGTGGTTGTGGATAAAACCATCGAGTATATAAGAAACCGCCGAAAGGGAGCCTGGAAGAATAAATTGTTGTTTTTGGCCGACAATTGGGAAGTTGAAAAAGATCAGCCCTATATTCATGAAAAGCAATCCAATAATCTGGCAGAAAGAGTGCATTCCAAGCATCCCGAATTGATCGTCAATAAAATATTTCTGGATACCTATCCTCCTCTGACTTCAGCTTCTGGTACCACCATGCCGGATGCCAATGCCAGATTCAAACAGCTGTTGAATGAAGGGGTTCTTTTGGTGAATTATACAGGTCATGGATCGACAGAGCAATGGACTGAAGAAAAACTACTGATGAGTTCAGAAATTTCTCAAATGACCAACAAGAACCTGCCCCTATGGATCACCGCAACCTGCGATTTCTCGCGCTATGACGAGCAAGATAAATCCGGGGGTGAAAAGATACTCTTACATGAAAATGGGGGTGGCGTGGCATTGGTATCCACCACCAGGGTGGTGTATTCAGACGGAAATTATATCATGAATACTTGTTTTTTGGATTCGCTTTTTGCTAAGAAAGGAAGTCGGAAAATGTCTTTGGGTGAGGTGATGCGTACAGCAAAAAGCAGTAGTGACTTGTCTGGTGACAACAACAAATTGAGGTTTACACTTTTGGGCGATCCGGCCTTGAAGTTGACATACTCCGAGTTTCAGGCAGAGGTGACAGAAATGAACGGGAATCCTGTTGGCTCTCAAACCGATACTTTGCGCGCACTTCAAAAAGTAACGGTAAAAGGACGGGTCTTAACCCCCGATGGTGCCTTTGCAAATACGTTCAATGGGGTGGTGATTCCTACCGTGTTGGATGCCTCAGAAATACTGGCAAAATTTGATATTTCCCCAGGTGATACCTTTGTGGTTTCGGACAGAAATAAGATATTATTCTCCGGTAGAGACAGTGTGGTGAACGGGGTATTTGAATTTTCCTTTGTGGTACCCATGGACAACAGTTATTCTTTGAAAAACGGAATGATCAATCTATATGCTTATAGTTCAGACACCGATGATGAAGCGAGTGGTGCCTTTAGCCGTTTTGTGATGGGGGGCACTGTTGCGGATATGGAGCGTGATGCAGATGGTCCGAACGTCAAATTGTATTTAAACAACCTTTTGTTTAAAGATGGCGGCAAAGTGGGAAATAAACCAACATTCTTTGCCGATATTTTTGATGAAAATGGCCTGAATACTTCCGGAAACGGCATTGGCCACAATCTAACCCTGGTCATAGACAACGATCCCGATTTGACATTCAATTTGAATGCCTATTTTCTGGCCGATCTGGGAAGTTATCAATCGGGAACCGTGGGTTTCCAACTTCCACAGCTTGCTTCAGGAGAACACCGTTTGACTTTCAGATGTTGGGATGTACAGAACAATTCTTCCGAATCATCGCTTACATTTACCATTCAGAACAAAGTGGAACCTGCATTGTCAGACATTCAGTATGCACAGAAAAACAACCTGGGTTATTTCCGGTTTATTCACGACAGGCCTTTGAGTGATGTTAAAGTGCAGTTGGCAGTGTTTGATTTGTATGGTCGGAAAGTTTTTGAGGATAATTGGTTTATGAAATCTGAGAACACGCAAAGTGAGCTCCTTGAGTGGAATTTGACCAACACGAAAGGACATCGGGTTCCCAATGGTTTTTATGTGTGCCGATTTGTTTTCATCGATTCCAACAATGTTCAAACCGAAGGGTCAAAAAAAATTATCGTTTCTGAACAATAAAAGGGTATATTTTGCAGTTATTGTATATTCAAACTGTTTTTTATGAAAAAGTCTTCATCTATTTTGTTTGCTTGTCTGGGTTTGTTTGTTTCATTGCCTGCTGTGGCTGTGCAAGAAGCCAATCCCATCATCAATTCAGTGCCATCACTCACCATTTCTCCTGACGCAGTTGCCAGTGGTATGGGGGATGTGGGTGCAGCAACCTTGCCCGATGTAAACGCTCAATATTGGAACCCGGCAAAATATGCTCAAATTGAAAACAAAGCCGGTTTCGCGTTTTCATTCACCCCCTGGTTGTCTCAATTGGTCGATGACATCAACTTGTCATATTTGGCAGGTTATTACAAATTGGATGACAGACAAGCTATTAGCTCCTCTTTGAGGTATTTTTCCCTGGGGGAAGTCATTCTGAAAGAATATTTGTTGGACGAAGGATACCAGATTTCTCCTTATGAAATGGCCTTTGACGTGGGTTATTCCAGAAATTTGAGCGATAACTTTTCGATGGGTGTAACCATGCGTTATATTTTGTCCGATTTGATGGGCGGCGACGATCCTGCCGGTACAGCATTTTCTGCAGATATTGCAGGTTATTACAGGAAGCCAATTTATTTTGGACGTGAAAAGGGCTCGTTGGGACTCGGTGTGAACGTATCCAATATTGGTACAAAGATTTCTTACGATGGGAACAATTCCAGTTATTTTATTCCCACCAATTTGCGTTTGGGCGCTTCGTTGAATTATCCGATGGACCGCTACAATGCGCTGAACATCTCCATGGATTTGAATAAATTGTTGGTGCCAACGCCTACTGATACCATCCTGACCAATGACGTATCTTCCATTGCCGGTATTTTTAAGTCGTTTAACGATGCTCCCGGAGGAACGAAAGAAGAATTGCAGGAAATATACGGTTCCATCGGCGTGGAATATGTCTATAACAACCAATTTTTTGTTCGTGGTGGTTATTACTACGAAAACGAATACAAGGGCAACCGGAAATTCTATTCTTTGGGTGCAGGCTTTAAAATGAATATGTTCAGACTGGATGCCTCTTATTTGATTTCAAAAGCCCAGTACAGTCCTTTGGATGGAACACTACGTTTTACATTGGCTTTCGACATGCAGGGCATTCAAATGTTGCTTGGAAAATGAGTTTGAACATTCGTGTCGGTTATGGATACGATGTTCACCGACTGGTGGAAGGTCGTGAATTTTGGATGGGCGGCATTCGCATCCCTTTTGAAAAAGGTCTGTTGGGCCATTCCGATGCCGATGTGCTGATTCATGCCATTTGTGATGCGCTTTTGGGCGCAGCCAATTTGAGAGACATTGGTTTTCATTTTCCGGATACAGATCCCGATTTTTCGGGCATAGACAGCAAGCTTCTGCTCGATAAGACGGTTCGTTTACTGCAAGAAAAAGGCTGGAAGGTTGGCAATGTGGATGCCACCGTTTGCGCCGAACATCCAAAATTAAACCCCCATATTCCTGCCATGCAGGCGGTTTTAGCTCCTCTTCTTCAAGTTTCAACAGAAGATATCTCCATCAAAGCAACCACCATGGAAAAAATGGGTTTTGTTGGTAGAGAAGAAGGCTTGTCTGCTTCTGCGGTTGTGTTGATTGAAAAGAGTTGAAATCCAATCTACTTGATTAACTTTGTACAATCAGTGATTTGACAGACATGTTTGATTTGGATTTCTACAGATGGGAGAAGCATTAAGTTTATACGATTTGAATCGAATGGTGCGGAGTCGCTTAAAAAGTGATTTCCCGAATTCGTATTGGGTTCAGGCAGAAATCAGCGACATCAAGGAACATTTTTCGGGTCATTGTTATTTGGAATTGGTTCAAAAAAAGGAATCGGGCGATGCCATTTGTGCCAAATGCAGGGCTACCATTTGGTCGAATGTCTGGATGCAGCTAAGGCCGACTTTTGAACAGTTGACAGGAACCAAACTGCAGTCAGGCCAAAAAATATTGGCCGAAGTGGTCATCGATTTTCATGAGCTTTTTGGATACAGTTTGATTGTCAAAAATATAGACCCCACTTTTACGGTGGGCGATTTGCGTTTGAGGCGCCTGGAGGTGATCAAAAAACTGAAAGATGAAGGCGTTTTTGAACTGAATAAAGAGCTGGATTGGCCCGAAATACCCAGAACACTGGCCATCGTCTCTGCTCCTGGTGCTGCGGGTTTTGGTGATTTTATGAATCAGTTGCAGCAAAATCCCTATGGTTTCACTTTTTCCACGCATTTTTTTCCTGCGGTGATGCAGGGCGATGCTGCAGGAGACAGCATACGTGGGGCTTTGGATCAGATCATGGAGGCTTCGGTTTCCTTCGATTTGGTGGTGATTATTCGTGGAGGGGGAGCAACCACCGATCTTCAATGCTTTGATCAATACGACTTGTGCTATTATGCAGCCCAATATCCTTTGCCACTCTTAACCGGCATTGGTCACGAACGCGATTCCTCTGTTTTAGATGAAGTGGCGCACACTTCGGTCAAGACACCGACTGCTGCCGCTGAATATTTAATTGATCAGTTGTCCAGAGCTGCTTACCGGATGGATGCGCTTCAAGAACAATTGCTTCGGTTGGTCAAAGAACGATTGGATAAATATAGGGTACAGTTGCAATCCAATTCTGAAAAGCTGCAACGATTGGCTTCAGACGGTTTGTTGGACGCCAAAATGTATTTGGAAAGAACGCAGGTTCAGATGCTTCGCTTGTCAAATGAACAGCTGTTGAATAAAAACAGGCGTTTAGAGCTCTTGCAGAACAACGTGCAGAACACGGTACTGACCTTGTTGAACCAACAACGTCACCGCCTGGAATTGTGCGCTGCAAAAGTCGATGCGCATTCTCCCGAATTGATGATTCAAAAAGGGTTTACCCTGACTGCCGTGGATGGAAAAATCATCAAATCGGTAAGGGATTTAAAACCCGGACATTGTCTGGAAACCACTTTCTCAGATGGTGTTACTCAAAGTACTGTGATACAAATTCAAACAAAAGATGAGTCAAACTAAGTTTTCGTATAATGCTGCCATCACTGAGGTGGAGCAGATTTTGGAGTCTTTCAGTCAAGCCAATCTGGATGTGGATGAGTTGACCCGAAAAGTGAAACGTGCCACGGAATTGCTTCAGGAATGCAAGAAAAAATTGTATCAAACTGAAGTGGAAATTCAGGCTGTTTTCGATCAAAAACAGGAATAATGGGAACAAATTACGCCATCATATTGGCCGGAGGAAAGGGCTTGCGTATGGGTGCGGATCTACCCAAGCAATTTTTATTGCTTCGAGAGAAACCGGTGCTCATGCATGCCATAGAGGCTTTTCATCAAGTGAATATGGGCTTGAATATCATTGTGGTATTGCCCCTTGAGCAAATGGCGTATTGGGATGCTTTGTGTATGGAACATCATTTTTCGATACCGCACCAGGTTGTGCAAGGTGGTGCTACCCGCTTTGACTCCGTTAAAAACGGCTTGCAACTGGTTGAAGGCGATGGTTTGGTGGCCATTCATGACGGTGTTCGGCCATTGGTTTCAACCACTTTGATCGAAGCCTGTATGCATGCGGCTGAAGACAAAGGCTCGGCCATTCCTGTCGTGCCTGTCGTGGATAGTTTGCGAGAGGTTTTTGGGTCTGAAAGTCAATCTGTAGACAGAAGCAGATTCGTGGCCGTTCAAACCCCACAAGTCTTTCAAAGCACCCGGATAAAAGCGGCTTACGAGATGCCATATCAGGATTCATTTACCGATGATGCCTCTGTGCTTGAAGCAGCAGGATTTGCTTTGGCTTTGGTCGAGGGTGAACGCGAAAACATCAAAATTACAACGCCGCTCGATTTGAGCGTAGCCGAAGTCTATTTGTGCAGAACCTAGCAGACATCGGATTGCAGTTTTTGCCCGGAGTCGGGCCTTCAAGAGCTGAGGTGCTGAAAAAAGAATTGCAAATTTTCAGTCTGGAAGACTTGTTGTATTATTTTCCCTACAAATATGTGGATCGAACAACTTTTCATCGGGTTGCCGATGTCAAAACCGATGCGGCTTACATTCAACTCGTTGGAACGATTTCCGATTTTAAGCTGGTGGGTGAGGGCAGAAGCAAGCGTCTGACGGCAAGCTTTTCTGATGAATCCGGCCGGATGGAGCTGGTGTGGTTCAAAGGTTGGAAGTTTTTGCTCGATAAATACAAATTGGGTGAACGCTATGTGGTGTTTGGAAAGCCAAATTTCTTCAACAACCAATTGACTTTGGCGCATCCGGATATCGATCCTGCGCCCACAGCTCAAAGCAGACCGATGTCGGGTTTGCAGCCTTTTTACAGCACCACGGAAAAAATGAAAAACCATTATTTGACCTCAAAATCGATTCAGGTCATGGTGGGAACGTTGATTCGCGGCATCAAAGAACGCATTCCCGAAACCTTGCCTGTGGAGGTGGTGCAAAAATACAAACTCATGCCCCTGCATGAGGCTTTGCTCCAAATGCATCAGCCAACCGATGGGGTGTTGTTGAAAAAAGCCAGATATAGACTGGCATTTGAAGAGCTTTTTTATTTGCAGTTGCACATTATCCGCTATGCCAAATTGCGGGAACGTAAATACCTGGGGTATCCGTTTGAAAAAATCGGGGACCATTTCAACGAATTTTACCATCGGTGCCTGCCCTTTGCTTTGACCAATGCGCAAAAACGGGTGTTGAAGGAAATACGATCGGATTTGGCCAAGCCCAGACAGATGAATCGATTGTTGCAGGGCGATGTGGGAAGCGGTAAAACGCTGGTCGCATTGATGAGTATGCTCATTGCTGCCGACAACGGCTATCAGGCCTGCATGATGGCCCCCACAGAAATTCTGGCCAATCAGCATTACGAAACATTGACCTCGCTGCTTCAGGATTTGCCCGTTGAAATTCATTTATTGACAGGATCGACCAAAGCCAAAGCCAGGGTTCAGCTTCATGAAGGTTTGCAGAGCGGTCGAATACATTTTCTTGTTGGTACGCATGCTTTGATTGAAGAAACCGTGCAGTTTCACAATCTGGGGTTGGTTATTATTGATGAACAACACCGCTTTGGGGTAGAACAACGTTCCAAACTCTGGAAAAAAAATGCACATCCACCCCATGTGTTGGTCATGACGGCCACGCCCATTCCAAGAACGCTGGCCATGACGGTTTATGGTGATTTGGAAGTATCGGTCATCGATGAATTGCCGCCGGGGCGAAAACCCATTCGAACCATGCACCGCTATGACGGAAAAAAGGCAGAACTGTACGCATTTATGCGGGAACAACTCAATCTGGGCAGACAAATCTATGTGGTTTACCCTCTAATCAGTGAGTCTGAAAAATCGGATTATAAAAACCTGGAAGAAGGCTATACGTTGATGCAGCAGGTATTCCCTGAAGTGCGTGTTGGCATGGTACATGGTAAAATGAAACCGGCCGAAAAGGACAGACACATGCAGCAATTTGTGGCAGGTGATACCAGAATTCTGGTGGCAACGACCGTGATCGAAGTTGGGGTTAATGTACCAAATGCCAGTATCATGTTGATCGAAAATGCGGAGCGTTTTGGTTTGTCTCAGCTCCATCAACTCAGAGGAAGAGTGGGGCGTGGGGCGGATCAGTCTTATTGTATTTTGGTCACACCGTATAAATTGTCGGAAATCAGTAAAAAACGCATAGATATACTGGTTTCAAGCAATGATGGGTTTGAGATTGCCGAAGCCGATTTGAAGCTCAGGGGGCCAGGCGATTTGGAAGGAACACAACAAAGTGGCATGCCTTTCGATTTAAAAGTTGCAAATTTGGCCAAAGATGGCATGTTGTTGCAGGCTGTTCGTGAATTGGCCAAAGAAATTTTGGAAAATGACCCCGATTTGGCTATGACTGAACACCTTGTACTCAAAGTTAAATTGCATAAATTGTTCGGAAAAAAGGTGCATTGGGGTGTGATTAGTTGATTTCCAACCCTTAAAAAAGTAAAAATGGTCTTGTTTTTCTAAAAAAAACCGCTACCTTTGAAACTATTGGCTGCTTATACAGCTTTTTTTATTGATCACATGCGGATATTTATGCATTTTTTAAAAGCCTTCATTCTGATACTAAGCTGTTCGTTGTCTTATGCTTTTGCGCAAGACAACTATACTGTCAATATCCGATATGGTCGAAATGCAGCCGCTTTGGATTCAGTCATTACCAAGCAATTGAGTGAAGAAGAGGAAGAAACCGGCGACTTGTACGATGGTCTTTATGATACCTGGAACAACAAAAGTGTAAATCCTTACGGTGTCAATCTTGGAAATATGCCGGACAGCTTTTATATCAACATTGCTGGTTATTATCCCCCGGTTTTGGGACGTGTTACTTCTAATTTTGGTCCAAGAAGGCGTAGCTTTCACAATGGCATTGACCTGAGTGTCAGAACGGGAGATACCATCAAGGCTGCATTTAATGGCAGGGTGCGCTATCGCAACTACAATAAAAACGGTTATGGGTATTATATTGTGATCCGACACAGTGATGGTGTTGAAACGATTTATGCGCATCTTTCCAAGTATTTGGTGGCTCCAAACCAGCAGGTAAAAGCCGGAGATCCCATTGGTTTGGGTGGAAGTACCGGTCGCTCAACAGGTCCTCATTTACATTTTGAAACCCGCGTGTACGGAAATCCGATCAACCCCTCAAAATTGTATAGTTTCGAGGATTATGTGCCTTTGTACAAGAAGTATTACGTTGTAAAGTCCAAAACTTTTGAGGAAAGAATAAAGTATTCAGGAGGCGTCTACTATGGTGTTCATGCATCTGCAGCACCAGTTATTGAAAATCAAAAATCAAAAGCAAAAAATTCTTATTCCGGTATCAAATATCATGTGGTTGAAAAAGGTGAAAGTTTGTATCGAATTGCCACCGAAAACGGACTTTCGGTTAACGAACTTTGTAAGCTGAACAACATTTCTTCTAAATCAGCAATCAAGCCTGGTCAAAGGTTGCGCCTTTCTTGATTTTACACGCAGTTTTTCGTATTTTTGCAGCCATTCATTTTAATTTTGTCCACACATGGCTGATACAAACGCTCAATTTGATGCAGTGGTAGCCCAATGTCGTTCCGTTTTTTCAAAAAAGCTGCATGATTATGCTGCAGCGTGGAGGATATTGCGTTCAACTGCTGTGACCGATCAAATCTTTATCAAAGCCAATCGCATTCGAAGTCTTGAAATCAAGGGATCGTCAAAAATTGATGAAGGCATCCGTTCAGAGTTGATGGGTATCGTCAATTATGGCGTAGTTGGATTGATTCAATTGGAGCAAGGTTTTGCTGAACGTATCGATATGGAAAACGAAGAAGCAATGCGTTTGTACGATGAGAAAATAACGATGGCCAAGCAATTGATGCTGGATAAAAACAGCGATTATGATGAAGCCTGGAGAAGCATGCGCGTGTCTTCTTACACCGATTTGATTTTAATGAAACTCAACAGAACCAAACAAATTGAAGATTTGGGAGGAAAAACGTTGATTTCAGAAGGCATAGATGCCAACTATTTGGATATGATGAATTATGCCATTTTTGGCCTGATTCGATTGGAATTTGACAAAAAAGCTTAAAACGTGGTGATATCTGAACGAATCCGGAATAACGCTGTTCGAATCGCATCTTTGCTGATTGGAGTGGCTTTTGTATTTTCAGGTTTCGTGAAAGCCATCGATCCATTGGGTACGGCCTACAAAATTGAAGATTATTTCGAAGCCTTTCAGTGGCCGCTTTTTTCAGGATTATCCCTGTTTTTCTCCATCCTTTTATCCGCCTTTGAGTTTTATTTGGGCGCATCCCTGCTCCTACGATTGTCTAAGAGAACGACCATTTTATTCTTGGTTTTGTTTATGGCCGTTGTCACCCCTTTTACCCTGTATCTGGCCATCCGGAATCCTGTTTCCGATTGTGGTTGTTTTGGGGATGCCATTGTGCTGACAAACTGGGGTACTTTCATTAAGAACCTGATTTTGTTGACCTTGGTTGTTTTGGTTTATTTGAATCAACTGTCCAATAAGCCTTATTTTGGGACTAACAGCCGTATTTGGGCTGGTTTATGGGTTTTTGCTTTTCCTGTTTTAATGGCACTATATGCTGTCATGTACCTGCCTCTCATTGACTTCAGACCGTATAAAGCGGGCAATTATTTACCTGATTTAATGCAGGTTGATGCCGAATCCGGTGCTGATCAGATGATTCTGGAATTTATTTATGAAAAAGACGGAAAACAGCAAAGTTTCTCTGTCGATAATGCCCCTGTAAGTGATTCAACATGGACTTTTGTGGAACGAAAAGAAACCCTGATTTCAAAAGCTCAAAAAGTTGAAATTCATGATTTTGAATTGATTCATTCCATGAAAGGGGACATTACTTTTGAAGTGCTTCAAGATACGTCCTATACTTTCTTGATGATTGCTCCCAAGTTGGAACAAATGAATTACGCTGGGGTGAAAGATTTTCTGGCGATAAAAAGTTACGCGCTGAAACACCGATATGCTTTTTATTTACTGACAAGTTCCAATACGCCCATCATAGAAGATTGGAAATTTGAATTTGATCCTGGAATGCAGGCATTATCTGTTGATGAAACAACTTTGAAAACCATGATCCGTTCCAACCCCGGATTGTTGCTTTTGAAAGCGGGCAGGGTGATTGGTAAATGGGGCTTCAGGAATTTGCCCGATGTGTCAGATTCTATTGATAGACCATGGCAAGAAACGGTCTATAATCAACCGCGTATAAGCGTTTTTAAACGCCTTTTCCTTTCGTTTGTCCTGTTTGTATTGCCATTGCTTTTGCTTTGGTTGTTGCACCATGGATATCGTTTCACATTCAAAAAGAAATTACATACCATTCAACCAAAATAATAGATAAAATGAGAAAGAACATTGTTGCCGGAAATTGGAAGATGAATAAAGACCTTCAGGAAGGTCTGTCTTTGGCAAAAGAATTGAACGATTTGTTGAAAAATACAAAGGTGAATTGCGACGTTGTCATTGGTACACCTTTTATCCATTTGGCATCCGTTTGTGCTGCTGTTGACAGTTCAAAACTCGCTGTTGCAGCTCAAAATTGTGCAGATCATACCTCAGGTGCATACACCGGTGAAGTTTCTGCCGCAATGGTTAAATCGACCGGTGCATCTTGCGTTATTTTAGGCCATTCTGAAAGACGTGCTTATTATGGTGAAACCAACGACATGTTGAAAACCAAAGTTCAGTTGGCTCTTGAAAATGGTTTAACCCCTATTTTCTGCATTGGTGAAGTGTTGGAAGAAAGAGAAGCTGGCAAACAATTTGAAGTTGTTGAAAGCCAAATCAAAGAATCTCTGTTCGATTTGAGTGCCGAAGATTTTGGTAAAATTGTTTTGGCTTACGAACCAGTTTGGGCCATCGGTACGGGTAAAACAGCATCTTCAGAACAAGCTCAGGAAATTCACGCATTCATTAGAAATGTTGTACGTGAAAAATATGGTGTTGATGTCGCAGATGATTGTTCCATTTTGTATGGTGGAAGCTGCAATGATAAGAATGCCAAAGAATTGTTCTCAAACCCTGATGTAGACGGTGGTTTGATCGGTGGTGCTTCCTTAAAAGCTGATACTTTTATGGGCGTTATTGCCGGTTTTAATTGATAAATTATTCGGATTTGGATTTGTTGGGGCGGATTTGATTCCTTTTTGTATCCCACACTCCATGATTCATGTTTCCAATTTGTATGGGGCTTTTTGAATATTATTTCAGAAAGCCCCGTATCTTTACACGAAACCAAAATACTAACCGCATCCATTGAAGAAATGTTGTATTTAAAAACCTATAAAGTTTGGTCATTGATGGCTTCGGCGCTTTTCATTCAGCAAGTCGATGCTGTGAATGAGAGCTCTAAATGGGTGAATTCGGATGCGGAAATTGTTGCGCCGATTTCGTTAAGCAACCTTGCTGCAGAAGGATTGGATTTTGGAACCATTGCCAAGGGTGCAGCTGTAACCACCATTACCGTGCCTGCCACTGCCAATCCACTGCCTGAATATGATTCAGGTGATGCCAGGGTTTTATCCAGTACTCCGGTTAAGGCAGCAAAGTTTACGGTGAGTGGTGAAACAGGAAAAGCGTATTACATCTCATTGCCTTCAACGGCTGCTTTGATAGGATCTTCCGGCCAATTGACACTGGCCAATTTTAAATGTTCCAAAAGTACCAATGGTACAGCTGTTCTTGTTGGAAATCCGGAGGAAGATTCTTTTTATGTGGGTGCCAGCCTTCAAATCACCCCATCAACGACTCAGGGTGAATACGTCGGCACTTTTTCAGTGACGGTTTCTTACAACTGATTTGCGCTTATCCCAAATGGTTGTAAAGTGCATTCCCAAAAACCAAGTAAATCAATGCAGCAATGGCTGCACTCACCGGAATCGTTAACAACCAGGCAACCAATAGTTTTTTTGTTACACCCCATCGTACCGCTGATAAGCGTTTCACAGCACCGACACCAATAATAGATCCGGTAATGGTATGTGTGGTGCTTACCGGGATGTGCAATGCCTCTGATAAGTATAAAGTCAACGCACCGGCAGTCTCTGCTGCGACGCCTTCAATGGGCGTAACTTTGGTGATCCTTGAACCCATGGTTTTGATGATTCTCCAACCTCCTGAAAGGGTGCCCAGTGAAATGGCCGTAAAACAGGCAAAGGCAACCCAGTCTGGCATTTGACCAATTTCATGTATGCCCATATCGATGTTGTTTTTGTGATAGGCTGCATATAAGGCAGCAGCGATGATCCCCATCACTTTTTGGGAGTCGTTCAAACCGTGTCCGATGCTAAACAAGCCGGATGAAACCAATTGAAGGTGCTTAAATCGTTTGTTTGCCCGATGCGGGTTTGTTTTTTTGGATAGGTGCATAATGAAGATGGTGATGATGACAGATATCACCATCCCTATCAAAGGGGCTAAGACGATGAAGGAGGCAATTTTGCCAATGACTTCACCTTTTACAGCTTCAGTTCCGAATGTTTCATATCCGCTTCCAATCATGGCGCTCATCATAGCTGCGCCGGCAAATCCACCAATCAGGGTATGGGATGAAGAGGAAGGAATGCCCAACCACCAAGTAGCCAAATTCCAGATAATGGCAGCAATGATTCCAGAAAAAATGACCGGAAGTGTAATAAAGGTATCCACCACCGATTTGGATACGGTGTTGGCGATACCGAATTCACCAATAATATATTTGGCAATAAAAAAGGCTACAAAATTAAAAGTTGCAGCCCATAGTACAGCCTGAAAAGGCGATAATACTTTTGTGGAAACGATGGTGGCGATGGAATTCGCGGCATCATGAAAACCATTGATGAAGTCGAAAATTAACGCAAGGGCAATGATAGCAATTAGCAGTGTCATTCCTGATTGAATTGAATTTGTAGCACGAGTTATTTAGTGTCGCAAATATCGGAAATAAGTATTACAAATATGTTACAATGACAACTTTGATGCATTTTTTTTCAAAAACCCATGAAGATTTTTTTGATGCAAAAAAAATCAGGCAGATGAAATGGGTTTTTCAACTGCCTGATTATAATTTCAATACGTAGAATTCTTAACTTACAAAAGGTCTCTGCGAAGTTCTTCTGCCGTTTTAGAAGACAAGTAAGCAAAAGGTATGTCCAACACAGTGCGGGCTCCTGTTTGTCCTTCCTTGCTCATTCTGCCAATGGCACGTGCATAAGCAACCAGCACACTTGCTGTGAATTCAGGATTGCTTCCCAATTTCAAATTAAATTCAATTTGTTGTTTTGTTCCCTGGCCTGTTGTACCGGTTCTGAGAACCAAACCACCATGTGGCAATCCTGCATGGTTTGCTTTTAATTCCTCTTCCGTAATGAAATAGACGGTGGTATTGTATTCATCAAAATAGTAAGGCATTTCTTTGATGGTGCGTTCAATTTCGGTCAAATCTGCACCTGCTTCGGCAACCACATAACAAATGCGTTCGTGCTTTTGTCTGGCTGTAAAATTTGGGGTTTCACCATTTCTGATGGCTTCTAAAGCTGCTTCGACAGGGACAGTATATTGTTTGCCATCTTTGACGCCTTTGATGCGACGAATGGCATCTGAATGCCCCTGGCTCACGCCTTTACCCCAAAAAGTATAATCCTGACCAACAGGCAGAATCGATTGTCCTAAAATTCTGGCCAATGAGAACAATCCCGGATCCCAACCGCATGAAATCAAACTGAGGTTGTTTCCGGAAATGGCAGCTTTATGGACGGCTTCAAAATATGTGGGGATTTTTGCATGTGTGTCAAAGCTGTCAACGGTATGAAACCATTTGGCCAGCATGGGGCCTTGTTCAGGCAAATCGGTAGAGGAACCACCGCAAAGAATCAATACATCAATTTTTTCTTTATAGGCTTCAATTTCAGCAATGGAAACCATTTTTGAACCGCTTTCAACCTGACTAGGCTGTCTGCGTGTAAAAATGGCGACCAATTCCATATCCGGATTTTGCTGAAGGGACAATTCTACCCCTCTGCCCAAATTGCCGTAGCCGACAATTCCAATCGATAATTTTTTATCCATTTTTCAATCATTTAGTTTTCTTGAGGTCAATATCGGGAACAAAAATAAAGAAAAAGTCTTATATTTTAGATTTTGGCTTTAGAAATGGCGAAAATAGGAATAAAAAGAAAGCGTGCCTTCTGGTTTCATCCAGAAGGCACGCTTTAAAAATATGGGATTGGAAATTATTTGGTTACAACGACCTTTTTATTTCCAACAATGTACAAACCTTTCACCAATCCGTTTGTGGCTTCAGAAGCTTTCACAGATTTGCGAATCAAGTTGCCGGTGATGCTGTAAACGTCAACCAATCTGTTGGCATCTTCTTTTACATCTGAAATACCGGAAACAGGTTCTGATTTGGCTGCAACGTAATCTACATTGAATGAGATTTCACCGCTGGCACCAAC
>CAYYJF010000041.1:0-16371 GCA_964472175.1 uncultured Bacteroidales bacterium
GATTTCTGTTGCGTTCAATTTGAATTTTGTTACGTTCAATCTGAATTCTGGCTGTTGAAACCTGACTGGATTTCCGATCGTTGATTTTTTTTGTTTCTGCTTTCCTGATCTCTTCTTTGCGCAACATTTCTGTACGGCTATTTTGTGCAAAGGATAAGCTTGAAAAACTTGCTGATATCAAACATGCAACAAGCAGTGTCGTGGTCGTTTTCATAGTGGTACGTTTTATTTGTTAAATACCTGTCTTTCTTCAAAGACTTTTGAAAACAAAAAATGTTACTTGAGATGTTCGCTTTTAAAGATTTTTTACTTTTTCAAACGATCAAGCAGGCTGGTGACAGCTTCAGGAATGGATTTGGCTTCAGTCAGACATTCGATAAAGCGGCTCCCGATAATGGCTCCCGACGCATTTTCCCATGCAGCATCCAGTGTTTCTTTGTTTGAAATGCCAAAACCGACCAGTCTGGGGTTTTTTAACTCCATGGCATTGATGCGTTTGAAGTACGCCAGTTTGGAATCGCTGAAATGTTGTTGCGCTCCTGTGGTTGAGGCGGATGATACCATATAAATGAAGCTGTCTGTGTGCTCGTCGATTTCACGTATGCGCGCTTCAGACGTGTCCGGAGTGATTAACAACACCATTGATAAGCCGTATGCATCCATCAGGGGCTTGTATTCATTTAAATAGTCGGCCATGGGTAAATCGGGGAAAATAACCCCATCGATGCCTACTTTCTTGCAATCCTTGCAAAAATTTTCCAAACCGTATTGCATGACAACATTGATATACCCCATCAACAATACTGGTATATGAATTTCAGAACGAAGGTTTTCCAATTGCTGAAATAAGGTTTTCAACGACATGCCGTTTTTTAAGGCCACATTGCCGCTTGATTGGATGACAGGACCATCGGCCATTGGGTCGGAAAAGGGGATGCCGATTTCAACCATATCCACCCCGTTGTCTTGTAATGATTTGACAATGGGCATGGTATCTGTTAGTTTGGGATAACCTGCCGTAAAATAGATGGACAATATTTTTTTGGATTTTTGTTTAAACAAATCCTGTATTCTATTTTTCATTTGATTTCAATGTTTGTAGGAATGATTTTAAAAGTTCGGCATCTTTGTATGCCGGTTTGATTTCAAAACAACTGTTCACATCAATCCCATACCATCGGGGATGTTGAAATTGTTTCAATTGTTCGACATCGTTGGGTCCGATGCCGCCGCTCAGAAAAAATGGCGTGTTGCCCTGATACTGATTCAATACAGACCAGTCGAATTTTTTACCCGAACCACCAGGCAACCCACTTTTGGTATCAAAGAGTAGGAAATCACAGTGATTGTCATAGGATGCGGCATTCTTTACATCATCGGCTTTTGAAACGGAGATGGCTTTCAGTACTTTGAAACCTTTCTCTTTCAACTCCAAACACATTTCCGGTGTTTCTCTTCCATGTAGTTGAATGTGCGTGATGCCATATTTGTCGTGAATGTGTTGTACATAGGCTACCGATGGATTTACGAACACGGCGACAGGTTCAATGCCCTGAAGCCTGAGTCTTTGTGCGATGTAAAATGCCATCATCTCTACAAATCGGGAAGATTTGAAGTAAAAAATAAATCCCATGTAGTCGGGTTTCAGTGCTGCAATGTCTGCAATGTTTCCCGGTTCACGCATGCCGCAAACCTTCAGTTTCAAATCGTTGATCATTTCAATCTGTTCAGTGCTTGTATAAATTGGGACAAAGATGTACCCGGATTTTTTTCTTTCATAAAGTTTTCGCCCATTAAAAATCCCTGGTATCCGGCCTCTCTTAACTCAAAAACGGTTTGTGGATTGCTAATGCCACTTTCGGAGACTTTGACATAGGATGCGGGTATTTGATGTATCAAATCCATAGAAACCTGTACATCTGTGACAAAGGTACCCAAATTTCTGTTGTTGACACCCACCATGTCCGTATATCGGTTGATGTATTCCAATTCGGTTGCATCGTGAATTTCCAGCAAGGTTTCCATGCCCAATTCGTGAGCCAAAGCGCCAAGGTCATAGACTTCATCAAGGGTTAAAGCGGAAGCAATCAGCAAGATTACATCTGCTCCCAGCAATTTGGATTCATAGACCTGATAAGGGTCTATGATAAAATCCTTTCGGATCATGGGCACATCCAGAATGGCTCTGGCTTTTCTGAAATCGCCGACGGTTCCCCCAAAATGAGGGAAATCGGTCAAAACCGAAACACCTGCGCATCCCGAAGTTTGATAAGCCCCAACAACGTCTTCGACATTGGCATCCAAATGAATGTAACCCTTTGAAGGCGATTTGCGTTTGAATTCAGAAATGATGCCGGTGGGGGATTCAATCAAAGCTTGTTTCAGGGATCTGCCTTTTGCCATTCCTGCAACCTGCTTTTGCAAGTGGTCTTCCGTTACCACTTCTTTTCGTGCTTTCACTTCCAGTTTCTTGTCGGAAATGATTTGATCAAGGATGGTCATGTGTCAGGCGTTTATTTCAATGAAACGTTTAAAATTTTTCAATGCTTTGCCACTTTCCAGCGATTCATTGGCAATCGCAACGGCATCACAAAAGTCCAGTTGAGGGTCAACGACTTGTATGGCAACGGCTGAATTGGCCAAAACTACATTTTTTTGCGAAATCGTGCAAGTATTGTTCAGCACTCGGTCGAAAAGTTTGGCAGCATCTTCGACCGTGTCTCCACCGTATAAATCAGCCGGTTGAACAGCTTCAAAGCCCAAGTCGGAGGGTTTAACCACTTCTTCGCCCCTGTTTCGTACAATTTTCATGTCAGAGGTGAGCGACAGTTCGTCATATCCGTCCAGGCTGTGAATGATGGCAAAATCTACGCCTGTGTGCTGGTAGGCATATTCGTACAACCTGGCCATTTTTAAATTATACACCCCCAAACACTGTTTTTTTGGTTTTGCCGGACTTACCAAAGGACCCATTAAATTGAAAAAAGTCCGTACACCCAGTGCTTTTCGTATGGGGGCAACTGTTTTCAGTGCCGGGTTAAAAAGGGGCGCGTGCAGATAAGCCAAATGGGTCATATCCATGGATTTACGAAGTTTGTCAACATCGTTGGTGAATCGTATTCCATGTTGCTCCATCACATTGGATGAACCCGAAACGGAAGTCGCACCCACATTGCCATGTTTGGCCACGTTGTAGCCCGCACCAGCCAAAACTACAGAACTTAGCGTGGAAATATTGAAGGTGTTTTTTGAATCACCTCCGGTACCCACAATGTCAATGGGGTCAAATTCTGACAAATCGACCGGGATGGCCATATCCAATAAAGCTTTTTGAAACCCGGTGAGTTCGTCGATGGTAATGCTGCGCATCAAAAAAACGCTCATAAAAGCAGCGATTTGATGTTCGTTGTATTTCCCCGATCCAATATGCAGCATAATTTCTGTTGCTTCATCGGAGGTTAAATATTGGTGTTCAAACAATCTGTTTAGTATGTGTTTCATATACGTTTGTTTTTGGCGTAAAATGCGTTTGTTCTCATTTGGAAAAGACCCAGTTTCTTAGGATGTCCATGCCCAAAGGCGTTAAGACCGATTCTGGATGAAATTGAACCCCTCTCACAGGGTAAGTGGCATGTCTCATGGCCATGATTTGGCCTTCTTTGTCCTTTGCTGTCACAATGATGTCGGCAGGCAAGTTGTCGGAACTGACCGACCAGGAATGGTATCTTCCAACATCAAACTGTTGGGGCAATCCTTCGAAAAGGCAATCTGGTACAAGTACCTCTACAGGTTCGGACAAACCATGATGCACTTCAGATAAATTGATCAAGGTGGCGCCAAAGGCTTCACAAAGTGCTTGATGCCCCAAACAAACGCCCAGAATATCTTTGGTAGGCGCATAGCGACGGATCAACGCCATCAGCAAACCTGCCTCCGAAGGAATGCCGGGTCCGGGTGACAAAATAATTTTGTCGTATTGATCGACTGAATCCAAATCCAACTTGTCGTTTCTGATCACATCGATAGATGCATCTGTGATTTCCCGAAGCGCGTGCACCAAGTTGTAGGTGAAGGAGTCGTAATTATCGAAAACCAGTATTTTCATAGGTTAATTTTTTAAGCGAACGGCCATTTCTAAAGCCGATTTCAGGGCGGCCAATTTGTTTTCTACTTCTTTTAATTCGTTCATTTCAACCGATTTGGCTACAATTCCGGCTCCAGCCTGATAGTACAAGGTGTTGTTTTTGCTCAGGAAGGAACGAATGGTGATGGCTTGGTTGAAATCGCCATTCAAACCAATATATCCAATGCAACCTCCATAGAATCCGCGACTGTGACCTTCAATTTCGTCGATCAATTCCAAGGCCCTGACTTTGGGAGCGCCCGAAAGGGTACCTGCAGGGAACGTGTCGGCAAACAGTTTGATCACGTTGGTGTCCGGGTAGAGTTCACCGCTTACTCTGGAAACCATGTGCAAGACATGCGAGTAGTATTGAATTTCTTTGAAGATTTCCAATTTTACCGATTTGGTATTTCTGCTCAAATCGTTGCGCGCCAAATCAACCAGCATCACATGTTCTGCATTTTCCTTGGGATCTTTTCTCAATTCTTCAGCCAGCAACAAATCTTTTTCATCATCACCGGTTCTTCTGAAGGTGCCGGCAATGGGGTCGATGTAGGCCTTGTTTTTCTTCACGACCAAATGCGCTTCCGGAGACGATCCGAAAATCCGAAACGATCCAAAATCGAAATAAAACAAATAGGGCGAGGGGTTGATGGAACGCAGGGCACGGTATGCTTTGAAATCATCGCCCGAATAGGCTTGTGAATACCTTCTTGAAAGCACCAACTGAAACGTATCACCTCTGAAGCAATGTTGTTTGCCTTTGGTGACCATCGACATAAATTGCGCATCGGTGATGGGTGAAATTTCCTGCCCTTCCAATTGAAAATTGTAGGAGGCAATGTTTCTGTTGTCCAAAAGTGACACGACAGAATCCATGTTGCTTTGTTCACCATCAAAGATATTCTCTACAATGGTCATTTCATTTTTATGGTGGTTGATGCCGATGATGTATTTGTATAGAATGTAGTGAATGTCGGGCACCTGGGAATTGTCCAATTGACGGATGTTTAATTTGATATCTTCGAAATACCTGACAGCATCGTAGGCAGTGTAACCAAAGAAACCATTGTATCCCAGGGTGTTGTTGTCATCCGTGATGACAAATTTGCGGATGAATTCTTGGAATTTTTCAGGGATGTCGGTGTTTTCGTCTACCCTGATTTCTGCCTTCTCTCCATTGGGGTACAGTTCAGATACAAGTCCTTTTTCCAGCTTGAATTCCGCTACCGGTTGAAAGCCAATAAAGGAGTAGCTGTTTTCACCACCATGATAATCGGAACTTTCCAATAAAGCCGATTGTGGGAATACGTCCCTGATTTTCAAATAGATGCCAACCGGAGTTTGCAGATCGGCCAAGAGTTTCTTCGAAAGGGTTTTCATGTTGTGTTTCATATGCGATGGTCTCAAAATGATTGTTGATTGAAATAGCGAATGTAGGTATCCATGTCTTTGTCGCCTCTTCCTGAAAGGTTGATCACGACAATTTCATTGGGTTTAAAGGATAGCATCGGTAATGCGGCCAATGCATGCGAGCTTTCAAGAGCAGGAATAATGCCTTCCAACTGTGTGAGTTCAAATGCGGCGGCAATGGCCTGATCGTCTGTGGCAGCAAGGACTTGTTCACGACTTTCTCTGGCCAGATGCGCATGAATGGGACCCACGCCAGGATAATCCAAACCGGCTGAAATCGAATAGGGTTCAATGATTTGCCCGTCTTCTGTTTGCATGATCAAGCTTTTGCAACCGTGTAAAATTCCCAGTCTGCCCAGCAGAATGGAAGCAGCCGTTTCTGTCGTGTCAACACCTTTTCCGGCTGCTTCTACTGCAATGAGTTTGGTTTTGGGTTCGTCCAGGAAATGATAAAAGGCACCTGCAGCATTGCTACCGCCTCCGATGCAGGCGATGATGCTGTCCGGATAATCTCTGCCTTCATGTTCAAGGAGTTGGGTACGAATTTCTTTGCTAATGATGGACTGAAACCTGGCAACCATATCCGGAAAGGGGTGGGGGCCAACGGTGCTGCCAATAATGTAATGGGTATCAAAGGGATTGCTGCACCAGTCGCGGATCGCTTCGTTGGTTGCATCCTTCAAGGTCATATTGCCAGAAGTAACGGGGATGACTTCAGCACCCAGCATCCGCATTTTTTGAACGTTCAGAAATTGGCGTTCTACGTCGGTTTTTCCCATATAGACTACGCATTTGATGTTCATCAGTGCGCAAACGGTTGCTGTTGCTACGCCATGTTGTCCGGCGCCTGTTTCTGCCACAATTCGGGTTTTTCCTAACCTTTTTGCCAACAGCAATTGTCCCAAAGCATTGTTGATTTTGTGTGCACCGGTATGGTTTAGGTCTTCCCTTTTTAGGTAAACTTTACAACCATAACGTTCTGAAAGCCTTTTGGCATGATACAAGGGAGAAGGTCTACCCACATAGTCCCGCATCAAACCTTCCAATTCTTCCACAAAATCGGGTTGATGCATGATCTTTAGGTATTCTTCTCTTAGAATTCGAACATTGTTGAATAAAATCTCCGGGACATAAGCTCCTCCGAATGTTCCGTAATAACCATTTTCATCGACTTGATACATTGTATATTTGTTTGATTGTTTTGAAAAAAAAATAGGCCTGCTGTGAGTTCAGCAGGCCTATTTATATCTATTTCTATTATGCACGGGCTCTTTACCTCACCATTTTTGTTGAAGTTTAAAAAGCCACCACCAATTTGTGCGCATAATTGCGTTCATATGCTCTATTTT
Organism: uncultured Bacteroidales bacterium; assembly: GCA_964472175.1. Taxonomy (GTDB): domain Bacteria; phylum Bacteroidota; class Bacteroidia; order Bacteroidales; family UBA1402; genus UBA8389. Next base: position 6,886 of record CAYYJF010000041.1, read on the forward strand.
TTTGCAAAAGTAGTGGTTCGTTACAAAATAACAAACAATTGCATCATTTTTTTTAAAAAAGTTTGATTTTTATGCTTGTTTGAAAACCCGGATGTGGTTTGCAATGGCTTCAATGAGTCTGATTCTGGACTCGATGGAAGACCAGGCAATATGGGGTGTTAAGAGCAATTTGCTGGAAATTTCTTTGGAGAGCAGTGGGTTTGAAGAGTCGATGGGTTCTTGCGAAAACACATCTATGGCTGCTCCTGCTATTTTGTTTTCGGCCAGCGCTTTGGCCAGGTCTTTTTCCTCGACGATGCCTCCGCGGCTAACGTTGATCAGGCAGGCATTCGGCTTCATGCAACACAAAGCCTCATATCCGATTAATCGTTTGGTCTGTTCATTCAAAGGGGCATGAATGGATACAATGTCACTTTTGCCAAGCACTTCATTCAAGGTGAAAGATGGGTAGCCTGCCTGTACATTTTTTCCTGAGGTGGAATAATAGATCACCTCCATATCAAAAGCTTTGGCCAGTGCTGCCACCCGTTTTCCGATATTTCCCATACCAATGATTCCCCAGGTTTTACCTTTTAATTCCATAAAAGGATATCCGAGAAAGGTGAATAAATGGCCGGAGGCATAACTGCCGTTTTTTACAAAGTCGTCATATGCATGCAGGTGGTGCATCAGGTTGAAAGCCGTTGCCAGGGTAAATTGTGCCACACTTCCGGTTGAATAATTGGCCACATTCTGCACCTGTATGCCCAAGCGCCTGGCTTCATCCAAATCGACATTGTTGGTGCCGGTCGCGGCTATGCAAATCAGTTTTAATTGATGCAGCTGGTTTAATTCCTTTTTCATCAATTGGACTTTGTTTGTAATCAGAATGTCTGCATCTTTTGCCCGTTCAAACAACTCTTCGGGCGTGGTGTGGTTGTAAACAGTCAGATTTCCAAGGCTTTGGATGGGCGACAAATCGGTATCCCCAACAGAGGCTGCATCTAAAAACACAAGCTTGGTTTGCATGGTCTTATTTTTTTAGAAAAAACTGTCTTTCTGATTCCGGAAATTTCTCGATGGCATATCTCAACAAGGTTCTCGGTAAGGTTTTGTAGCGTTCATTTTCCAGAAGAAACTCTTTTTCTATCAAAAACTGTCGCTTGCCGATTTCGCGCAACATCCATCCGGTGGCCTTTTGAATCAAGTCCTGTTTGCTGTACATCAAGTGTTTGGAAATCTCCAGACTGTCCTGAAAATCTCCGCATCGAATGAAGGCAAAGGTGGAAATGATGGCGATTCTTTGTTCCCAGATGTTTGTACTTATGGCCAAATCGTACAAAGGTTTTCTATCGCGGTTTTTCAGCCAGTCTCCAACAATGTGGTGTGCTGTTAAATCAACCAGATCCCAGTTGTTAAACCTGTTGGCGTGTTTCAGGTAGAAGTCATAGATTTGCTCCTTCATTGAAACAGGGCTTTTCTTGTAGGTTTCCACCAAAATGATTCCTGCTGCAAGCCGCACTTCATGTACCGGATGATCCAAAAGCTCGGTCAATTCAGCAAAAGGCATGGCTTTAAACAGTTTAGCTGTATCTCTGGTTTGGGGCACCGTAATGCCCCAAAAAACATCGCCTTCACCATACTCTCCTGGGCCGGTTTTGAAAAATCGTTGCAAAATGGCTGCTTTCTCCGGGTTTTTATATTGTCCCAGCCGGTTGATTAATTCGGATGCTTTCATACAGGTATGATTTGCTCAGATTTGATTTGACCTTGGGAGGTCATGATTTCAACCTGAATGGGTAATTTGTTTTTTGCCAAATCTCTGGCTTGTTTCACCAACCCGAGTAGGGAACTGCAACAGGGTACTTCCATCATTAGAACGCTGATAGACTGTATGTTGGCTGAATCCATAAGGGCAACCAATTTTTCCAGATATCGTTCTTTGTTGCTGTCGAGTTTGGGGCATGCTATGGCCAATTTTCTCCCTTTTAATACCTTCGATCTAAAATCGGATGAAACAAAGGCCGAACAGTCTGCTGCAATCAATAAATCAGCCTGTTTAAATAGGGGATTCTGGGGGTTGATCAGATGCAGTTGAATGGGGAATTGGTGTGAATCGACATTTTTGTAAAGCATGGTGGGTGCTGAGAAAACGGGTTTGATGTGATTGAGTCCCATTTGTTTCTGAACTGCATTTTCATCAAAAGCTGCAGCTTCTCTTTCTTCTAACACGATGGCTCCTACCGGGCAATCGCCGATGCAGGCTCCCAATCCATCACAAAAATGTTCACTGGTCAAAACAGCTTTTCCGTGGATCATTTTCAATGCGCCCTCATGGCAACCGGTGACGCATTTGCCGCAGCCGTTGCATTTTTCTTGATCAATTTTGATGATGGTTCTTTTCATCGTTGAGCTGTTTCTTAGCTAAAATTACGTTCCTTTTTAATGGCGTCATATGCTGCATTGACCTGTTTAAATTTCTCATTTGCAGCAGCCTGAACATCCGGCCCCAAATGAGATACTTTATCGGGGTGGTGTTTGATGGCCATTCTTTTATAGGCTTTTTTGATTTCTTCAATCGGAGCGTTTGGATCTATTTCAAGGATTTTGTACGCACTTTCTGTCGTTTTGACAAACATGGCCTGAATGGAATCCTGATCTATCTGGGAAATGCCCAGCCAATTTGCAATGCTTCTAATGATTTGAATTTCTGATGGATGCGAATGTCCATCGCTCATGGATAAACCATACAGAAAGTGCATCAATTGAAGTCTGGAGGCATGATCCATGTACATTCGAATTTCCTGACAGACATCCCGTACGCTGTAATCCTGTTTGAGCAATTCGCGGAGGGTTAAAATATAATTTGCTGCCTTTTCTTGTCCGAATTGTCGAACAAAAAACTTTTTCACAAAATCAAGCTCGGTTTTTAAAACCTGATTGTCCGATTTCATGACTGCTGCCGAAAGTATGAGTAAGGAAACTCCAAAATCGCCAGGTTGTGTTTGTGGTTTTACGTGTTTGGTATGCCGAACCGATTGATCGAACAACGACCCCAATGCGTATCCCATGATGCCGCCGATTACGCCGCCTACCGACCAACCCAAAACGCCACCTATCCATTTAACTGCGCCCATAGTCTAAAAAATTAAACCGGAAACAACAATCAGGTTGTTTCCGGTCACAAAAGTACAATAATTGAGGTTCTTCCATTCGAATTTGAGGTAAATTATCACATTATTTCTCTGTGGTAATGATTTGTTCAAACGTCAATTCGTTTTCATTGAAGTCCACCAAAATGGGTTTGCTCATATCCAATGTGCGGCCAATGATTTTCTTGGAAAGTTCGTCCATAACATATTTGTTCAATACCCTTTTCACAGGTCTGGCGCCATATTGTGGGTCGTATCCCATTTGCGCAATCCAGTGCAGAGCCCGATCGCTGACGGTTAAGTTTAACCCGCGCTCCTTCAATTGATTCATCGTTTGATCCAACTGCAATTGAACAATTTTCAGGATGTCGTTTTGATCCAATGGCGTGAACATGATTATTTCGTCAATTCGATTGAGAAATTCAGGTCTGACATGTTGTTTGAGTTCATCAAACAATTCGTTTTTTGTCGACTCCAACAGAGCTGCCCGGTTTGTATCGTTCAAATGCTCGAATTTTTCCCGAATCAGCGAAGATCCGATGTTGGAGGTCATGATGATGAGCGTGTTTTTGAAATTGACCGTTCGTCCTTTGTTGTCGGTCAACCTGCCGTCATCCAAAACCTGCAACAAGACGTTGAAAACATCGGAATGAGCCTTTTCAATTTCATCAAACAGGACAACGGAGTAGGGTTTGTGTCTGATGGCTTCGGTCAATTGTCCGCCTTCATCATACCCCACATATCCGGGAGGTGACCCGATGAGTCTGGTGACAGAAAATTTTTCCTGATACTCAGACATGTCTATTCGGGTGATTTTGTTTTCATCATCAAACAAATAGTCTGCCAACGCTTTGGCCAACTCTGTCTTTCCAACGCCTGTTGTTCCAAGAAAAATAAATGAACCGATGGGCCGTTTCGGGTCGCCCAATCCAGCCCGACTTCTCCGAATGGCGTTCGAAACAGCTGTAATGGCTTCATTCTGACCTACAATTCGTTTGTGTAGTTCGTCTTCCAAATGAAGCAATTTATCCTGCTCACTCTGCATCATTTTGTTCACGGGAATGCCAGTCCAGCGGGATACCACATCTGCAATGTCTTCTGTATCCACCTCTTCTTTGATCAGTGGGTCGTTTGCCTGCATGTTGTGAAGTTTTGTTTTGGCCGATTCGATCTGGTTCTGAATGTCTTTCATTTTCCCATACCTGATTTCTGCCACTTTCCCGTAATTGCCTTCCCGCTCGGCTCTTTCTGCTTCAAATTTGAGCTTTTCCAAATCAATTTTGCCTTGTTGGATGTCATTGATGAGGCTTTTTTCGGCCTGCCATTTTTTTCTAACCGTTTCGCTTTGTTCTTTTAAGTGGGCAATGTCGGTACTGAGCTGTTGAAGCTTGCTGCTGTTGTTTTCCCTTTTAATGGCTTCGCGTTCAATCTCCAATTGCATGATGCTCCGATCTATTTTGTCCAGCTCTTCCGGTTTGGAGTCTACCTCCAACCTCAATTTTGCTGCGGCTTCATCCATCAAATCGATGGCTTTATCGGGAAGAAACCGATCGGTGATGTATCGCGTAGAGAGTTGCACGGCAGCGATGATGGCATCGTCTTTGATCCGAACTTTATGGTGGTTTTCGTACCTTTCTTTGAGGCCTCTTAATATAGAAATGCTGGCTGCTTCGTCTGGTTCTTCGACCAAAACGGTTTGGAAACGACGTTCCAACGCTTTGTCCTGCTCGAAATATTTCTGATATTCGTTCAGCGTGGTGGCTCCAATGGCTCTTAATTCTCCTCTGGCCAATGCGGGTTTTAAGATGTTGGCTGCATCCATCGCGCCATCACTTTTTCCTGCACCCACCAAGGTGTGAATTTCATCAATGAACAAAATGTATTCACCGTTCGATTCAATCACTTCGTTGATGACCGATTTTAAACGCTCTTCGAATTCGCCTTTGTATTTGGCACCGGCAATCAATGCGCCCATATCCAGAGAGAATAATTGCTTGGTTTTGAGGTTTTCGGGCACGTCTCCCTGTACAATTCTTTGTGCCAAACCTTCCGCAATGGCTGTTTTCCCTGTGCCTGGTTCACCAATCAGGATGGGGTTGTTTTTCGTTCTTCGGCTCAAGATTTGTAGTACCCGACGAATTTCTTCATCCCGCCCAATGACAGGATCCAATTTGCCGTTTTTGGCGCTTTCATTCAAAGGAATGGTAAAATCTTTCAGACTCATAGTGGCTTAGTTTTATTCAATAAAAACAAAACGTTTGCCAGAATAATTAACTGCCATAATGACCAGTTAATCAAGGATAAAACTGCCACAATGGCATAAGTTTGGCTTTGCCGCATGACTTTTCTTCAGGCCATCAGATGCAATTTTACGCTAATTGTGCAGGAGTGTTCCGTTTCCGGTAATGCCTTCGGCGCTGATTTTTATTCCTTTCACTGAATTTTTGGAGTGGAAGAATTCAAGCGTTTTTTTGCCTGTTTTTGGGTCAAGGTAAAAGTCAGGATTCCAATACAGGGTTCTCCTGTAGTCGGGTTCCAAATCCTCCGTTTCTGGTGTATAAGTTGGTGAATAGAAGGTTTTCGGAAGTGCATAACCTTTAAGAATCGTTTTTCTGACCCCACGCACTTCTTTGCGTCTATCAGGTGGTATTAAATAGTATATAACCAAAACATAGGAGTCATCAATAAAAAATCCATCTTTTGTTAAAACATCACTATATGCAATGACATCTCCATCTTCAACGATTAAAATTTCCTCTACATCCTCATAAAGAATAACCCTCTCCCCCGGATCATCCATTCTTGAAGTGATCCCTTTATTGTATTTCGATGGAAGCGTCATGACAATAGTTTTTTTCCCTTTATAAGTAAGTTCACCGTTGTTGCTAGTCTGAAAATAGGGGTTGGTGTCCAGTAAAAATTCTTCAATGTTTGAATATTCATATGCTCCCTGATCGCGTGTCAAATCCGCTTCTGCATCTAAATTGTAACGCAGTGATGCTTTTCTGGCAGCTGCTTCATTGAAGGTCTCTTTTTTTTCTTCTGTAATGATGAATTCTTTGAAGGTAATTTCTTTGACTCCATTTACTGTTTTGCTGGTTTTTTTTGAATAGTTGACCTTGCCCAAAACATTGGTTGAGTCTATGTCTTTCGGAATAAAATTTTCCTTATCCAGCCATACTTCCTTATCCAGTTCAGACAACCATTTGGTCTTTGGAGTAAAGGAACGGTGAAGCATGATGCGCAAATCTTTTTGTTTTTCTTTGACAAAACTAGCCAGGTTCAACTCCCAATCATCGTACATATTGACGATAAAATTAAAGGTTCCGCTTGAATCGGTTTTTGTTTTTCCAGAAATACCTGCTTTTCCTCTTGTCATCCAATAGATATACTCGGTATTTGGCACAATTTTCTTCTGCCAGATGCTTCGAGCTTCTCCATCCACCAAAATGCCTTCCTCGATGGGGTGGGGTGCTTTGAAGGGTTTTAACCCTGACATGTATTCCCAGTCATACCTTCTGCCGCTTTGCGTAAGCATCAATAGATCCAAGGCCTCGAGTTTTTCGGCTGTTTTTTCTGAGAAATACCAAAGGGGGTTCTCGATGTATCCTTTTAAATCGGAAGACAACAGTAGATTGGTTGCCAGCGTCTGATTGTCTGAATTTCCGGCAATGCTTTTGGCTGCATCTCTGACTGCCAGGGAAATGGATGTTCCATATTTGGTGTTGAAAGTATCCAGTGCTGTAACGGTAAGCTGAACCTTTTCGAAGGGTTTGTATTTCGATTTGTTTGTTTGAATACTCAGGTTGGCTTTCAGAGAAGGGTATTTAAACAACAATCTGTCGGCTTGTTGTTGTCCTGTGGTGTCATACAGCGTGTATTGATAGACCCCTGCTGGCCATCGTTTGGTGTTGATGCCGATTTTTTGCCCTTTATTGGGCACATGGAAGGTATAAAAGTCAATAAGTTTTCCCTTGCTTGTAACCAAAAGCGCTAGTGAGTCTTTTTCCGATATGTTGATGGTCTTTTGAATGTTAAAAGTAATGGAATCACCTGTTGGGTTATCGCAAATCATGACAAATCCGTTTTGATGAACCATGGGTAGAGCGACTGTTTTATTATTCTTCCCGACACGTATTTCAGCGCTGTAATTGTCACTATTTACCTCGATCGGAAATGCCCCCATGCCCAAATGTTTGGTTCTGAATTTTCCAATGGCTTTATTTTCAGCGTTGTACAAAGTTAATTCCGCGTCCAAACTTCTTCCGTCATCATTAAATACCTTAAATGCCACATTGGTTTTGGTTCCCCGAATCAATGTACCGCCCTCAGGAAAAAATTCTACCAATAAGTTTCCGTTGTATGGTTTTTTATTTCTGAGATTGGGGATGCTGTATAGCCTTGGTGTCATGCTCCGATTTTCGTAATCGTTTTCATTGGAGGCTTTGTCAAAAACCGGGAACACCCTGGAAAAGATAACATCTTCGCCAAAATTGAGCATGGCGCGGGTAAATGCTCTGATCTCATAAAACCCTCCGGGCAGGGAATCTGGTAGAAAAAACTCGCCTATGCCAACACCATTTGTAATGCGAACTTTTTTCCCTTCAATCAGATGCCCCTCTGATGTTCTTAGTTCAACATAAAGCGTTTTGCTCATGTTGGTTGGCGTGTGGACCAAGGCGTTCACTACATAGGCTTTAAACCAAATGGTTTCGCTCAGGAAATAGGCCGTATTGTCAAAGTGCAAATACACTTTTTCTTGCGTGTAATTGTTGGAAAACCGCGCAGCGTTTTTGGCAAAAGCTTTTAATTTGTCAGAGGCGCTGCTGTTTTTTTGTGCAAAAGCTGCTGTAAAAATGAAAATAGAAACAAAGACAAAAATGTGTTTTTTCATGTGTCTAAAATCAAATGAAACAACTGTGCAGTTTTTCTCTAATTGTGCAGGAGTGTTCCGTTCCCGGTAATGCCTTCGGCACTGATTTTTATTCCTTTCACTGAATTTTTGGAGTGGAAGAACTCAAGCGTTTTCTTGCCAGTTTTTGGGTCAAGGTAAAAATCAGGATTCCAATACAGGGTTCTCCTGTAGTCGGATTCTAAATATTGCGTTTCAGGGGTATATGTTGGTGAATAAAAGGTTTTTTGAGGAGTATAACCTTTCAATGTGGTTTTTCTGACCCCAAGCACATCTTTGCGTTTATCCTTGTCATACAAATATAGGGCAACAACAACATAGGTTCCATCATAACTTCCATCGCTCATAGAAAGAACATCAGGGTCTTCCAGGATAAGAATTCGTTCAATTTCTTCCAGAAGAAGAGATCCCGCACCGAAAGCAGATACGGATTCATTTCCTTCGGTATTTTTTGTTTGGTAAATTGTAAAAATAACATTCTTCCCTTTGTATTTGATGCCGTTTGGTTCTCCCAATGAATCAAAGGTTACTGTTACAAAGGCATTTGTTTCTTCAAGGAAATCGAAGATGGAAGGTGATTCAGCTTTGCCCAAGTCACGAATTAAATCAATTTCTTCCTCCACTTTATAGTTTAGTGAGGCTTTTCTGAAAGCATATTCTGAGAATTTTTCTTTTTTATCTTCTGTAATCACATATTCTTTCATGGTTATTTCTTTGGACCCATTGATGATCTCTTCTGAGTTTTCTGTATAACTCACTTTGCCCAGGATATTCAAGCTGTCAGACTTGATTTCTTTTAGCGAAAATGGAGCGTTGTTTAACCATACTTCCTGATCCATTGCTGAGAGCCATTTTGTTTCGGGACTAAATGTCCGATGCAACATGATTCGAAGATCCTTTTGATTTTCTTTGACAAAACTTGCCAGGTTCAATTCCCAATTATCGTACATATTGACAATGAAATTGAAACGTCCGGCCGAATCGGTTTTGGTTTTCCCTGAAGCAGCAGCCTTACCTCTTGACATCCAATAGGTTATATCTACATCCGGAACCAATTTTTTAAATAGAATGGACCGAACTTCACCGTCCACCAAAATACCTTCCTCAATGGGATGGGTTGCTTTGAAGGGTTTTAGTCCTGACATGTATTCCCAGGCATACCTTCTGCCGCTTTGAGTAAGCATCAACAAATCCAAAGCTTCGAGTCTTTCGGTTGTCTTTTCTGAGAAATACCACAACGGATTTTCAATGTATCCTTTTAAATCGGATGACAAGAGAAAATTGGTAGCCAGTGTTTGATTGTCTGAGTTTCCTGCAATGCTATTTGCTGCATCTCTGACAGCCAGAGAAATGGATGTGCCGTATTTTTTTGTGTTTAAAGTATCCAATGCGGTAACGGTTAGCTGAACCTTTTCGAAGGCTTTGTATGTGGATTTGTCTGTT